>JALZJL010000214.1 GCA_030859785.1 Acidobacteriota bacterium | reverse complement strand
TCATAACCGTTTTGACCTTTCTGTTTCGACATGATTTTGTTTTCGTTATTCGGATGCTTCACAGCGAGTCGATAGTTTTAGACGAATTGTTTCGCATTACAATGGCGTTTTGTTACGCATTCGTGGCACGCACTTCAATCACGGGTTCGACGACGATGCTGGTCTTCAGGCTGTTGGCGACGTAGCACTTGTGGTGTGCCACCTCGACCAGATGCCGGACGCGGTGTTCGCTGACTTCACCACCGATGACGATGCGTGGCTTCAATTTAATGCTCGTGATGCGAACAGGCAAGTCATCCTCCGGCATCTCCGCCTCAGCATCATCTTCATATTCCAGCACTTCGATGTGCGCGCGCGCCGCGACGGCAAGGAACGACAGAAGCTGACAAGACGATGCGGCAATGACGAGCAGTTGTTCGGGATTCAAACGTTCCGCGTCGCCGTGAAAAGCCGGGTCAGAAGAAAGCGACAACGACTCAAGCGCCGGCGCGGCTGACGCCTCGTGCCCCCGGTCATACACTGCGTACCCCACGGACGTCGCACCTTTCCACAGGCACTTCGCTATGTATTTATGAACTCTCATCCTTCATCCCTCCGCCCTCATCCCCTTCGTTTTCATCCTTCCCCTATCGCTGCTTCCATCACCGATTCAGGCGTCCATTCGTTGATCGGTCGTGGTTCAGAGAGTCGCCCGCGGCTCATCACGGCGAGGCGGTCGCACATGCCGAACAGTTCGGGAAGGTACGAGCTAATCATCAGCACGGCTTTGTTGTCGGCGGCGCACCGCGCGATGGTTTCGTAGATTTGTGCCTTGCTGCCGATGTCGATGCCGCGTGTCGGTTCATCAAGGAGCAGCACATCGGCGTTCTGGTGAAGCAGGCGCGCGATGGCGACCTTCTGTTGGTTGCCGCCGGAGAGCGTGCGCGCCGCTTGCACGGATGTACGCGCCTTGATGCCGATCTCTTTGATCCAGTTGTTGGCTTGCTGGCGTTGCCGCGCGAGGTCGAGCCAGCCCCAACGCGAGCACGAACGGAAGCGCGTCACCGTCGTGTTGTCGGCGATGGAGAGCGCGAGCGCGAGACCTTCGCCTTTGCGGTCTTCGCTCAAGTAGCCGATGCCCTGCGCGAGTCGTTGCGAAGGTGTTGCGCCGCGCGCGTCGATGGCCCGCGAATGAAGCGTGAACGCGCCCGTTGCCGCCGGGTCGAGACCGAAGATGGCGCGCACCATCTCCGTGCGGCCCGACCCCATCAATCCGGCGATGCCTAAAATTTCGCCGCGCCGTAACTCGAAACTCGCGTGCTTCAACGCCGGTGGCGCTGACAGGTCACGGACTTCGAGAACGATGTCTCCCTCGCCGTTGATGTGTTGTCGCGGCGGAAAGAGATTATCCACAGGCCGCCCGACCATCTGCGCGACCAGGTTGTTGTTGGTCACGGAATCGAGCGTGCCGGTCGTGACGCTCTGCCCGTCGCGAAGGACGGTGAAGCGGTCGGCAATCTCGCGCACCTCTTCGAGAAAGTGACTGATGTAGACGACGCTGATACCTTCACCGCGCAGCCGTCGGATTAGCGCGAAGAGACGTTCGACATCTTCACGCTGCAAACTACTGGTCGGCTCATCCATCAGAATGAAGCGGGCGCGGGCGGCGATAGCGCGGCAGATTTCGACGACCTGACGTGCCGGTAGCGGCAAGTCCGCGACGCGCCGTTCGGGACGAATCTCAGGGTGGTGAAAAGCGTCGAGCACTTCGAGTGCTTGGCGGCGGAATACTTCACGGTCGAGGAATCCGTAGTGCGACGGTTCCATCCCGAGCAGAATATTTTCGGCGACTGACAGGTGAGGGCAGAGCGACAGTTCCTGGTGAATCAGCGCAATTCCCTCGCGCCGCGCATCGAGCGGAGAAGCGGGAGCGTAGGCGTGACCATCGATTTGCATCTCGCCGCGGTCGGCTTTGAGTGACCCGGCGAGAATGTTCATCAGAGTGCTTTTCCCTGCACCGTTTTCGCCGATCAGCGCGTGCACTTCGCCGGGGCGCAACTCAAGACTCACCCCATCGAGCGCCACCGTCGGCCCGAAGCGTTTAGCGATGTCAGAAAGGGTCAGCATGAGATTTGCGATTGCCGATTTTCGATTGAAGGCTAGATACTTGTTGCGTGTGGCTGACGGTTGCAGATTGTTCAATTGGCAATCGCAAATCGAAAATCACTTCAGGTATTCGTTGATCGGCGGATTCAGCAACTCTTTCGATTCGGGCGAGTCGAGGTTGTCGGGTGTAATCATGGCAACGCCGGTATCGACGCGCCGCTCGACGGGCTTGCCTTGCAGGTGGTCGACCATCGTCTTGACGGCGAGGTAGCCCATCCTGAAAGGGTTCTGGACGACGAAGCCCTGCATCTGTCCGTTGCGTAAGCCGTCGATAAACGGCTGGCTTGAGTCGAAGCCGACAAGCGTGATTTTGCCCGCCTTCTCGATGTCTTGCAGCGCGAGCAGCATCCCGGCGGTCGAGTTTTCATTGACGGTGAAGATGCCCTGCAAATCATTGGCGTGGCGGTTCAGCAAATTCTCTGAGGCACTCTTCGCCGTGTCGCGCGTCGGGCCGGAGCGTTGTTCGGACGGGATGACTTCAATGCCGGGGTGCTTCGCCTTCATCTGTTCAACAAAACCGGCTTCGCGTTCGAGCGTGCTGGCAGAGCCTTCGGCGTAGCGCAACATCAGCACCCGGCCTTTGCCGCCGAGCACTTCGCCGAGGCGGTCGGCGGCGAGCATGCCGCCCTTGTGGTTGTCGGTCGCCACGAAGCTGACGATGTTTTCCGACTCCAGGCCGGAATCAAAGACGACCGTTGGGATGCCGGCCTGCTTCGCCTCTTCGACCGGTCGCACCATCGCGCGGTTGTCGAGCGGCGCGAGCACGATGCCGTTGACTCGCTGGCTGATGAAGCCTTCCACAACTTGAATCTGCTGCTCGCGGTCGTCCTCGCGGAGCGGGCCTTTCCAGATGACTTCCACTTCGGTGCCGTTCGTCGACAACTCGCGCGCCGCCTTCAACGCGCCCGCATGCACCGTCTTCCAAAACTCGTGCGTCGTCCCTTTCGGAATCACCGCGATGGTCAACTTCTTCGACGACGTTGCCGGCGATGCCGACGGAGACGACAACGACGTGGATGGAGTTGAGTTCGATGATGGCTGAGTGCAGCCGAACATCACAAGTGAGAACGCAAAGGCGAGAAGCGACGCAAAGTTTTTCTTCATTGAAAGTGATCCTTAGTTAATGTATTTGGGGTCGGTTGGGAAAACGGTTAACCGACGAAAGATAACCTCTAAATCCAAGTTGGAATAGTTTCTGACGCGGCTTGTGTGCCAATCTCGCGCGATTCGATTTAAGGTGACAGCGTTGTTATTGCCACAATCGCAGTGGGTTGTCAAAAAAGGAGGCGTCAGAGTATTGACCGCCGAGGACGCTGTAGCATGCAGAGAGGAACACGAGGGCCACTCTCTGGCAGTCACTTCACCTTTGATTTGTTCAAGTCCGGCGGCGTCCCCAGCGATGATATTAGCTTGTGCTCTGATGGCGAAAATCAATTAGTGACTTACAATGTGCGACGAATCTGGCGAGCAAGCATTTGCATGAATGGGAGGAAAACTCTGTGACCATACATGTCGGCATCATTGGCGCGGGCAATATCAGCGAGACGCACGCGCGCGCGGTATTCGAAACGAAAAGCGCGGAGGTCGTCGCCGTCTACGGGCAGAACGTGGAGAAGGCACGGCGGCTGGCCAGACTCTACGGCGGCGCGGTGGATGGCGACCTGGAATCTTTTCTCGCGCATCAACCGATGGAGATGGTCGCCATCGGCAGCCCTTCGGGTCTGCACGCGGAGCAGGGCATCGCCGCCGCGCGTCGCGGGTTACATGTGCTCGTCGAAAAGCCGATTGACATCAGCGTCGCGCGTGCCGATGCGTTGATCGAAGCGTGTGACGCGGGAGGCGTGAAACTCGGCGTCTTCTTTCAGGATCGCGTCGCGCCGGACATCGTCCGCTTGAAGAGAATTATTGACGAAGGAAAGCTCGGTCGCATCATGCTCGCGTCGGCGCGTGTGAAATGGTTTCGCCCTCCCGAATATTACGGAGCGTCGCGTTGGCGCGGGACGTGGGGGTTGGACGGTGGCGGCGCGCTGATGAATCAGGGCGTGCATACAATCGATCTGCTGCTGTGGCTGCTCGGTGACGTGTCGCGGGTTTGTGCGCGCGCGGTGACGGCGCTGCACGAGATTGAAGTGGAGGATACGGTGGTGGCGACGTTGGAGTTTGCGAACGGCGCCGTCGGTACGCTCGAAGCGACGACGGCTGCGTATCCCGGCTACCCGCGCCAGCTTGAACTGACCGGCACCGAAGGGACGTACATTCTGCAACACGACCGCCTGATTTCCACTGACCTGCGCACGCCGCTTGACGAATTCGCTTCTGACGACGATCAGCGCAGTAGCCGGAATCCCATCCAAAACCTCAACGCCAGCGCGACCTCACCCATCGTCTCGGACGTGCGCGGCCATCAGGAAATCTTCGCCGACTTTGTGAGAGCGATTGAGCAGCACGGTACGCCGCGCTGTGATGGGCGCGACGCGCGGCGCAGCGTTCAACTAATCGAAGCAATCTACGAGTCTTCGCGCACCGGACTCCCGGTCAGTATCCACCGAAGAACAGATGCTGGATGCTAGATGTCAGATGTTGGCAACATCACATAGCGTGTCTTGACCAACATTTAGTATCTAACATCCAGCATCTGTTCATTCATCAAAGTGCTCGTCACATCAACATCATCAAGCAACCTCTCTGACTGAGTTGTTGGACATCGTCAGGTATTGTTCGATGGCGACTTCGAGCGCGCCTCCGAGTCCCGACCCGGTTGGCTCGCCGGGCACGATTGACCAATTCGACAAGCGGCCGGCCATCGTCCGCGCGACCATCTCGCGCAACGGCTCTTCAAGATACTTCCAGCCGTAGACGATGCGTCCACTGACGACGACGCGCGGCACGCCGAGTCCGCTGATGACGTTGCCGATGCCGATTCCTAAATACTCGCCGACGCGCGCAAGTGTCGATTGGGCGCGGCGCTCGCCGCCTTCGGCGCGGGCCACCACATCCATGAAGCGCGGGCCGGTGCCGTTCATGACCGGTGCTCGGTCGCCGCCGTAGAGCGCCGCCGCGGCGGTCGCCGAAGCGTAACGCTCCCAACATCCGCGGTTGCCGCATGCGCATTCTTTGCCGCCGGCGACAATCGTCATGTGCCCGAATTCGCCCGCCAGGCCGCCGCCGCCGGTGCCGCGGTACACCTCGCCGCCGCGCACCAGGCCGACGCCGATACCTGTCCCGGCGCGCACCAGGATGAAGTCGTCCCATCCGCCATCCGGCGACGAGTCGCGCAGGCGGCGGCGCGTTTCGTAGGTCGCGGCGGCCATCGCGTCGTTCTCAACCATGATCGTGAGATGGCTGTGCGGCCCTGTCCGCGCACCGGACTTGACGCCGCGCAGTGCTTCGCTGACGCGCACGTCACGCCAGCCGAGGTGCGGCGCATACAGAATCCGCGTGCCGTCGCCATCGGTCGGGCTGGGTACGCTGACGCCGATGAATATCTGCTGGTCGGCGGGCGTGTCGGCCAGAATCGTTTCGATGGTCGCGCGAACCTGCGCCAGCGCCGCGTCGGCGTCAGGCGGGGTGTCGAATGTTTCTTCGACGACCGTCGAGCCGTCGGCGAGCGCCGCGCCGACCTGCGAGCGCCGCACGCCGATATTGACGCCGATGAAAGTGGTGCGCTTCGCCAGCAGCGAGAGTCCAATCGGTGGTCGACCGCTGCGCCCCGCGCCCGCCTGCTCCGGCGCGCCTTCGCGCAGCACGCCTGCATCAAGCAGTGGCCGCACGATGTCGGTGACGGTGCTGCGGTTGACGTTGAGCCGCCGCGCCAGATCAGCGCGTGAGATCGGTTGTGCGGCGCGCACGATTCTCAAAAGATGGCGTGTGGTGCCGCTCGAAGCGCCGTTAACAGCAGCAGTGTTTGCCGCCGCGGCGTGTTGAGCAAAGGGAAGCATCGGCTTCGCCGCGACAAGTGGGCGCGGGCTGATCTGCTGATGATTCTGTTCGTGGCGCGGGGCCGTATTCTCGGACGGCATTCCGTCCGGCTTTACGGTGCTGAGCGATGCGACACGCCCCCGGCTTTTTTGTTGCGCGAGCAGACGCCCGGCGGGGTTGGGAACGAAGCCGATCTGTGCGACGGCCCGTTCGACCCGCGCGTGCGTCTCCGGCGTCAGCCGCCGGGAGTTGTTGATGAAGTGCGATACGGTGGCGGTTGAAACCCCGGCGAGGGTCGCGACATCACGCATAGTTGGCATAGACTAGAACTCCTTATCGTTCCGCAACTGACTTGAATCCGGCGGAAACCGGTTAACAATTGCTCCACCAAAAAAAAGAACGCCAACGCCCTTCGTGAGAAAAGGGTGAAGCCTCACATGATGAAGAGGGCGTTAGAGACAGAGAGACAGAATAATGAGAGACGTGTTGATGACTGATGAATTGTTCATCGGGAAAATCGTTAATCGCATTATGCCTTCTACGCCGAATCATTATCAAGGACTATTTGAGCACAAGGCGAAGAAACATTTGGGCACGAAGCTATGAACTTTGTATTAAATGTTCGTGGAATAAATGTCTGTGTAAATCACAAGAGGCGTCGCGAGCCACTACTGTTTCATGTCAATAAGCTTTGATTCAGAGAAGATTTGGCAACACGAGTGATCTGACGTTTGGATGCAGACGGATGAGGAGTCCGGGGTTCTCGTCGAGTTGACGCGCGCGCGTCTGCGGGTCGGCGGAGATTTCCGCTTCCAACACGCGGCGGAAACTTCGGCGCTTCGCGGGAGCAGTGTCGGCATCAACCACCGATTGCACGAGCCGCCTGGCGCTGAGAATCGCGGCGGGGCCAAGCGTCAGGATATGGGTCGCGCGGCGGCACTCGGCTTCGTCATCGTCGCTTGCACCGCTGCCACCGGCTTTGAACTTGGCGACGTGGTGTTCGAGGATGCTCGACGAAATCGGAATCAAACCAGCCACGTCCGCGACCGTCGCGCCGGAATGCGGCTTGATATAGGCGAGGTGTGAAGCGTCGTCGGCCTCCGGCCCGTGGCCGAGGAAGAAGATGTCGAGTCCGCCGAGCGCGTCGAGCTTTCGCAGGTAATCCGTCAGTCCCGCTTCGAGATCGGGCGTGTCGGTTCGCATCGGCGTGAAGCTTTTGACTTGGCGGAAGAAGTCATCACCCAGCAGCCGCTCGAAGTCGCGCACAAAGCTGAAGCCGTTCTCCATCCGCAGCGGCGCGAGCGCGTCCTGCGTAAAAACGTGCAGCCGACCAATCAGCCCGCCCTCATCGCCACTCCGCGCGCGTTCGCCGAGCAGACGGTGCAGGCTTTGCGCGCCCCGCCCGCCGAGTAGCGCGATCACGATGTCGCCGCCTTTCTCGCGCGCCGCCGACTCTAACTCTTCGAGCATCGCGCGCCCGACCGCCGCTTCGGTGTCGAGCACTTCGGGGCGCAACTCGCGCGCGATTAAAGCGTCAAGGCCGCCGTCCCCGTCACCGTTCGACGCGGCGCGTGTCAGCCACACATTGTCGCCGACCACGCGGCGCGCGAAAGTATGTGATGGAAAGGTCATTCGTTGCCACCTTCAGTGAATCGTGGTAAGTATCAAGGCCAAAGTAAAAAGGTAAAAGGCAAAAGGGAAAGTCAGTAGCGAATGATATACGTGTTCAACCCTGATCTTGGAAAACTTTTGCGCGAACGTAATTATCACGATGTAAATACTCGATGTGCAGACGAGTTGCAAGCGCCTGAATCTCGCCGCCGCTTGGTTTCGCGCCGAACCACGCCTTTGTTATAGTGCGTCGCGTTACTCACACCACAAAAAAATAAGAAGGTTAAAAAATGAGCTATTCACTTCTGGAATTGACGGGCAAAGTGGCGGTCGTCGTTGGTGGCACGTCGGGCATCGGTCGCGCCATCGCGCACGGGTTAGCGGAGGCGGGTGCGGCGGTGGTACCAACTTCGCGGCGGATGGAACAGGTCGAGGCGGCGGCGGGCGAAATCGAGGAGCGTGGACGCCGCACGCTGCGCATCGTGTCGGACGTGTCGGACCGCGCGTCGCTCCAGCACGTGCTTGACGAATGCGTCAAATCGTTCGGCAAGGTAGACATTCTGGTGAACTCTGCCGGTCGCACGAAGCGTGCGCCGACGCTTGAATTCGACGAGGCCGATTGGAACGACATCATGGACACGAACGTGAACGGAACGTTGCGCGCGTGTCAAATCTTCGGTCGCCATATGCTGGAGCGCGAATACGGTCGCATCATCAACATCGCGTCGCTGTCAACGTACGTTGCGCTCTACGAAGTCGCGGCCTATGCAGCGAGCAAGGCGGCGGTCGGGTCGCTCACCAAATCGCTCGCCATTGAGTGGGCCGCGCGCGGCGTCTGCGTCAACGCGATTGCACCCGGCGTCTTTCTCACCGCGCTCAATCAAAAACTTCTCAACGAGACCGCGCGCGGGCAAGAGTTCCTGACGCGCACGCCGATGAAGCGTTTCGGCAAGGTCGAAGAGTTGGCGGGCGCGGCAGTCTTCCTCGCGTCCGACGCGGCCAGCTTTGTGACCGGCGAGATCATCACCGTAGACGGCGGGTTCCTGGCGAGCGGCGTCAATCAATAA
>JALZJL010000211.1 GCA_030859785.1 Acidobacteriota bacterium | reverse complement strand
ACGTGGCGGCGGGGATGATAGAGCAGGTCTGTTGCGCCGAGCAAACTTGAGTACCGTGAGCGGTCAACGATTGCAGCCTGTAAAGCATCTTAAGTAACGCTCACGTTGGTGCTCATAAATGGTGACTTCGCGACGCGTTTCGGTCGGTAAATTAATAACGTTCGTGCGCCCGCGCTTTGACTGGGCAATATGATTCAAGCATTCATCACCCAACGTCAGCAGAAGGACATAGTAATTATGAGAACGAAAAAACTTGTGACATTCTTCGCGGCGGTGATGTGTGTCGCCGCCGCATCTCTCAACGCGGTTCAGGCGCATCCAGTGGCTTTGCGCGGTGATAAAAAGGATGACCGCGTCGCCCGCGAGTCGCGTGTGACGGAGCCGCTTAACTTAGCGATTCTGGTGCAGGACGACTTGGTATCGCGCGTCGGTAATGAACTGAAGGTGACAGGCGAATTCATTCGGGCGTTGCCCGCCGGTTCACGGGTGATGGTCGGGTATCTGCGGGTCGGTGTGATGCAGGTGCGGCAACCGTTCACGACCGATCTGGAGCGTGCCGCGCAGTCTCTGCGCATCCCGGTCGGCAGCACCTCGGCGGCGCCCTTCAATCCTTATGTTGAAGTCGTTGACGCGCTACGCCGCTTCGACACGGGCGGGCCGAACCGCAACGCGCTGCTTTTAATCTCGGACGGGTTGGACGTGTCGCGCGGCTTTGACTTCTCGTCAACCGTTCGCTCTATCGACCTCGACCGCGCAATCCGCGAGGCGCGCAAGCACGGCGTGACGGTGTACACGTTTTATGCGCCGACCGTCGGCCTGACGAGCCAGAATCAACTCGCGGTGAGCTTCGGCCAGAGCGCACTAAATCGCCTAGCCGACGAAACGGGCGGCGAAGCGTTCTTTCAAGGAAACAGCTTCGTGTCGTTTGACTCTTACTTCAAACGACTCGGTCGGTCGATCAACAAGCAGTCGGCGGCTACCGAATAAACACGCGAGCGGTAATTCAAACCCGTCGCTTCGAAGGCACCGCCGCTTGCAGTGCCACTTATCAAAAGCGTCGGACTCCTAACCCACGAACGTCGCCGGAGAGCGCAGGTTCTCCGGCGGCGTTTTAATCTTTCCGACGCGCTGCAAAATCTCTCCATCGCCGGGCGGCGGAAGCTTTGGCGCACGCTGCCCGGCGATGGTAAAGTACGCTGCACGTCAGCGCGGCTTCAATCGCCGGGCGGCGAAAATCAAATCACAACCGAATTGACCTGGAGCCATGAAAGGGAATAGAACGCGCGAGTATTGCCTGATCGTCGAAGGTACTTACCTGTCAGAGTCGGAAGCCGAACACGCCCTGCGCGACCCGTTCATCGAGGACTGGGTAGAGCAGACCGGGAACTTCCGCATTCACAACCTCGGTGAGATCGAACTGACGCCGGGCGTCGTCCTCGGCTCGCTCGGCGTCGTGATGCTGGACGATGAATTGTTTGAAGTTTCCAGTACCGACCCGGAGCGCCCGCTTACTGAACACAAGGCGCGCGGTGTCGCTGATGCGCTGCGACGGCAGGGTATGTTTGAAGAGGTCAGCGTCGAACTGCGCGACCCCGACGCCGATGCCAACGATAACAGCGCCGGTGATCATAACGCCGATGAAAAAGGGTGAAGGCGCGCGGCGGTTAACACACAGTAATCGAAGCAGGGCATGACGGACACCATCAATCAAATCGTCTCGCTCGTCGGGGCGGTCATCATCCTCGCGACCTACGCGGCGCGGACATTCAAACTCATCCAGGCCAATGGCACTTCTGACTTGCTCCTGAACTTCGTCGGCGGCGCGGTGCTGTGCTGGGCCGCCGTCAGCACGCGACAGATCGGTTTTATCCTGCTCGAAGGCGCGTGGGCGCTGATTAGTCTGGTCGGCTTGCTGCGTTCGCGCCACACTGCTTAGAATCCGCACACGAAAGTAAAACAACTTCATTGATGCCGGCAGAAACTTTGCGAAGCTTCCTCAGTAACCGTGTGCGTGTGGTCGTGGGTGACATCACGTGTCAGCACGTCGATGCGCTGGTGAACGCAGCGAACCGGACGCTCCTCGGCGGCGGCGGTGTCGATGGTGCGATTCACCGTGTCGGCGGGTCGGCAATTCTCGAAGCGTGCAGGGAACTGCGGCGCGTGCGCTTACCAGACGGGTTGCCGACGGGCGAAGCCGTCTTGACGACGGGCGGCATGCTGGCGGCGCGTTACGTGATTCATACGGTCGGCCCTATTTGGGGGCGGCATGCGGGAAAGGAAGCGGAGTTACTCGCCGCCTGCTACCGAAACTCTTTATTGCTCGCCGCCGAACGCCGACTCGCTGCGGTTGCCTTTCCGTCAATCTCGACGGGCGCCTACAGCTATCCACGCGCGGAAGCGGCTGCCGTATCTTCGCGGGCGATCAAAGATTTTCTCGCCGATGACGACACCGTTAACGAGGTGCGGCTCGTCTTCTTCTCGCCCGGCGACGCGCAAGCATTTTTGAAACATCATGACTTTGAGGGTTGATCGATGATGCGCCAAGTGTGAGCGGACAGTGAGGTCTTTCGACTGTGCCACTCATCACACGTCGCGCGTCATTTAGTATTTCAATGATTGAAACAATTGACGACGTAGAGCAAACGCAAATGCAAACAACACGCGAGCTACCGGAAACTATTAACGCGCTCGAATCTCTTTCATGGAACTACTGGTGGAGTTGGGCGGCGGACGGGGCGTCGGTGTTCCGCGACCTCGACCCCGGTTTGTGGGAGACGTGCGAGCACAACCCGCGTCGGCTGCTTTTAGAAACTGAAGACTTTCGCCTGATCAGAATGGCGACCGACCCCGCCTACATCCGGCGCGTCGAACGGCTCGCGAAAAGCTTTAACGATTACATCAGCGAGGACGCATCGACGTGGGCGCGAAACGGCGCGAAAGAGATTACGCACGCAAATCCGGTTGCCTACTTCTGCGCCGAGTTCGGCATCCATCAATCGCTGCCGCTCTACTCCGGCGGCCTGGGCATGTTGGCCGGCGACCACTTAAAGTCGGCGAGCGACCTCGGTCTGCCGCTGATCGGTGTCGGGCTGCTTTACAACCACGGTTACTTTCGCCAGCGTCTGCGCCGTGACGGCTGGCAGGAAGAGTCTTACCAGCAGATCAACCCGCGCGAGTTGCCGATCCGTTTGGTCCACGACGAGAGCAGCGGCGACGACAACAATCATCAGACGCTGCCGTTGCGTGTTGGGGTGATGGTGCGCGGGCGCAACGTCAGTGCCCAGGTGTGGCGCGTCCAAGTCGGTCGCGTCCCACTCTACCTACTCGATACCAATATCGCTGAGAACAATCCGATTGACCGGATGATCACCGGCCATCTCTACGGCGGCGACCGCGAGACGCGTTGCGTACAGGAGATGGTGCTCGGCATCGGCGGCGTCCGCCTGTTGCGTCAACTCGGCATCGAGCCGCACGTCTTTCATCTCAACGAAGGCCACTCCGCGTTCCTCACGCTGGAGTTAACGCGCGAACAGACCGTCGCGAACAAACCGTTTGCCGCCGCCGCTGAAGACGTGCGTCGCCGGTGTGTCTTCACAACGCACACACCTGTCTCCGCCGGGCACGACGAGTTTGTGAAGTCGCTCGTCGAAATGTGTTTCGGTGAAGGCTACTGGCAACAACTCGGACTCACGCGCGAAGAGTTTCTTGACCTGGGTCGCGTCACCATCGGCAACGAGGAAGAGTTGTTTGGGCTGACGCCGCTCGCGCTTAGAATGTGCCGCTCGACGAATGGGGTGAGCCGTATTCACGGTCGAGTGTCGCGCGCGTTGTGGATGAAGATGTATCCCGGCCAGACCGCGAGCGAAGTCCCGATCACACACATCACCAACGGCGTGCATGCACCGACTTGGGTCGCGCCGCTGCTGCGCTCGATTTATGAAAGGTACGTCGGCCAGGATTGGGCCGACGCGGTGCATGACCCGGCGCGGTGGGCGAAGAGCATCGACGCGATTCCCGACGTGGAGTTGTGGCGCGCACGTTGTCTGCTGAAGCAGCGCTTGATCGCGTTCGTCCGCCACCGTCTTTACCACTCGCGGCTGCAACAGGGCGAGGGCGTGGATTACGCAGTCGCGGCGCGCACGATGTTCGACCCCGATGCGCTGACCATCGGGTTCGCGCGCCGCGTCGCCGCGTACAAACGTTGGAGCTTAATCTTAACTGACCCGAACCGGCTGATGCGTCTGGTCGAAGATGAGGGCCGCCCGGTGCAGTTCATCTTCGCGGGCAAAGCGCACCCGCAGGATCAGGGCGCGAAGCTGATTCTGCAACACCTCGCGCAGTGGAAGCTCGACCCGCGTGTGATGACACGCGCCGTCTTTTTGCAGGACTACGATCAGGAAATCGCGCGCCAACTCGTGCAGTCGGTCGACGTGTGGCTGAACGTGCCGCGTCGTCCACTAGAAGCGTCGGGGACGAGCGGCGAGAAGGTCGCGATGAACGGCGGCCTCAATCTCTCAGTGCTTGATGGTTGGTGGCCGGAAGGATTCGACAGCACGAACGGCTGGGCCATCGGGCCGGAACTCCACGAAGGCGAGTCGCACGAAGAAGACGCGGACGACGCTGAATCTCTCTATCACACGCTCGAAACCGAAGTCGTGCCGACCTATTACTCGCACGACGGAACAGACCCGGTGCCGCACCGCTGGGTCGCGATGATGAAGCGCGCTATCATCACGCTCGCCCCAGCTTTCAACAGCGACCGGATGGTGCAGGAGTACACGCGAAAGATTTACGTCGGCGAGTAAACCAGTCGTTAAATAAACAAGCGCCGCGGAGTTGATGATCGTCCCAACATCACCGCACGGCGCTTCAGAGCTTCCGTCCCGTCTCTCAAGATTCGCTGTTCAATATAGCGGCATGCACTTGCGTGCAACCTGTGTTCGCGCTGCGCGCTCATGGCAGGCAAGATGCCTGCGCTCTCAGCAACCGCAAATCGCTATAGTTTTCGGCTTTGACATGAAAACTCAAAACTGGTAACTGTTCGTTCACTTTCCCCTTCCTCATCAAACCGCGTCATAGCGTTTCAGCTTCCGATACAGCGTCGAAAGATCGATGCCGAGGATGTTTGCGGCGCGCGCCTTATCCTGATTGACGGAGACGAGCGTCTCGAAGATGTGGCGGCGCTCAATCTCTTCGAGCGTCGGGCGCAGGCCGTCGGGGTCGCGCGTCGACAAGAGCCCGGCGGCGGCATCGCGCACGCGCGGCGGCAGACTGTCAAGGTCGATCTGTTCGCCGCTCAAGGTGAACGCGCGCTCGATGGCGTTCTGCAATTCGCGGACGTTGCCCGGCCAGACGTAGTTGATGAATGCCGACATCGCCGGCGGTTCGACAGACTTCTCCGGGCGCTGCTGCTCTCGCGCCGTCCGTGTGATGAAGTGACGGACGAGTAGCGGGATGTCCTCGCGTCGTTCACGCAACGGCGGCAGGTGAACCTCAATGACGTTCAGACGGTAGAACAAATCTTCGCGGAAGCGGCCCGCGGCAACTTCTTTTTCAAGGTCGCGGTTGGTGGCACAGATGATCCGCGCATCGAAGGCGACGGGCGCACTCGACCCGACCGGCGTAACCTCATGCTCTTGCAGCGCGCGAAGCAGGCGCACCTGCATCGCGGAACTGATCTCGCCGACTTCGTCAAGCAGGATCGTGCCGCCCTCTGCCGAGCGCAGCAGCCCCGGCTTGCTGGCAATCGCACCGGTGAACGCGCCTTTGGTGTGGCCGAACAACTCAGACTCAAGCAGCGTTTCGGGAAGCGCGCCGCAGTTGATTGCGACGAACGGGAACGCGGCGCGCGGACTGTGGTGATGAATCGCACGCGCGACCAACTCTTTGCCGGTTCCCGACTCGCCCTGAATCAGGATATTGGTGTTGGTGCCGGCCACCTTTTCAACGAGGCGGAAGACCGATTCGAGCGCCGCGGATGTGCCGATCAGTTCTGAGAAGCAGTACCGTCGGTCTAGCTCGCGTCGTAGTTGGCGGTTTTCGCGGAACAGTTCGCGTTGGCGAATCGCGTTCTTCACCGACTGCAACAGGTCTTCGTTGACGAATGGCTTGGTGACATAGTCATACGCGCCTTTGCGCAGGGCCGCGACCGCCGAATCAACCGACGAGTATGCGGTCATCACGATCACGATGGCTTCGGCGTCAATGTCCTTGATGCGGTCGAGCAGCGTGAGCCCGTCCATCCCGGCCATGCGGATGTCGGTCAGCGTCACCGCCACATCTCCGGAGGCGAACTTTTCGAGAGCCTCTTCCGCGCTTGCAACGCCCGCCACGCGGTAGCCCGCGTCTTCCAAGAGCCTCGCCACAATCGCGCGCATCAGGTCTTCGTCTTCGGCGACCAGGATTAAGGGTGTTGTGTTCATGATCTGTTATTGATGTTTGATGGAACTGTCGAGCGCAACGTGGGCGGGCGCGTGCGCCGTGGAGTTCGAGCCGGAGTGCAGTTCGGCAGGTAGTGTCACGCGGACACACGTGCCGCGTTTGTCGTTTGGCGTGACCTCGATGCGCCCGCCGTGCGCCGTGATGATGCCGTAGCAGACCGCGAGGCCGAGGCCGGTCCCGGTCCCGGCGGGCTTGGTCGTAAAGAAAGGGTCGAAGACGTGCGCGCGATGCTCCGGCGCGATGCCTGTGCCGGTGTCGCAAATCTCCGCGGTCAGTTCGCTGTCGCGGGCGCTGTAGCGCGTCCGCACCATAATCTCGCCGCCATCGGGCATTGCGTCGCGCGCGTTCAGCAAAAGATTAAGAAAGACCTGTTGCAGTTGATCCGCGTCGGCGGAGATCGGCGGCGCGGATGCCTCCAGGTCGGTCATCAGGCGCAGTCGTTTGAACGCTTTGTCGAAACTCGCCAGCCGGACGCTCGCTTCAATCACGCGCGCGATGTCGAGCGGCGCTTGTAGCGGTGGTCGAGCGCGCGCAAAGTTCATCATGTCGCGTAAGACCTGCGTGATGCGGGCAATCTGCGTCGAGATCAAACGCAGCATCTCGCGCGTCTCGGCATCCTGTTCATGAGACGAGTCGCCAACGCCGTGACCGCCCGCCACGCCACCCATTGACGCCGAGACTGTTGCCACCGCGTGACGCGCCTGCAAAATTTGAATGAGCGATGAGATCGAGGCGAGCGGGTTGTTGACTTCGTGAGCGACGCCGGCGGCGAGCGTCCCGGCGGCGGCCAGTTTTTCGGTGCGCACGAGATGCTCGTTGAGTGTACGCAGACGCTCGATGTCGTCGGCCATCTTGCGGCTCAATTCATTGAACGAAGCGGCGAGCAGTCCGACTTCATCGTTGCTGCGGAAAGCGACCTGCGTTCCATACGCGCCGCCGGTGACGGCGACCGCGGCTTCAGTCAGGCGACGTAACGGGCGCGAGATGATGCGAATCACCAGCGCGACAAGCAGCAGGTTGGGGGCGAGCGCCGTGATGACGCTGAAGACGAGGTAGCGCTGCCACGCCCCCGCCGTCGTGCCCGGCCCGAAACTCCACCACACAATCGGGACTTGCAGCAACAGAAAGCTGACCACCGCGACGACGGCAATCGACAGCGCGACCTTGTAGGCGATGGGGAACAGCCGGAACTGATCGAGCGCCGACTGGAGCGAGAACAGCTTGAAGTTTGAGATTGCGTAGGCGTAAATCACGACGCCGAGCAATACGAAGATCGAACCGATGGGCAGCAGCGTGTAAATGCCGGCGAGCGGGAGCGCGATGTTGGCGAGCGTGTTGAGCGTTCCCGTAATGACCAGCGCCCACAGAATCGCGCCGAGTTGCTGACCCCACAGCGTCCCGCGGTAACGCCGGTACTTCAACAACAGCAGGCCGAAGCCGTAGGCGAACACACCGTAGGCGTAGAGGCCGAAAGCATATGCGAGCGGCGCTAATCGAATCGCGAATCGTCCGTCACTGAACCGGACGTCTTCCCACATCAAGCCCGTCAGCGTCGCGGGAATCAGCACCACACCCGGCGCGAAGAGGACGGCGGCGCGCTTGAAAGGTACGCCTTCATTTTCCGGGAACACCCACGCGAAGACGACCAGGGAATACTGCAACAGCAGCGCGATGATGAAACTCCCGCTCGTCCACCACTCCGCCGAGACTTCGCCTGCGCCGAAACCCCACAGCGCGATGTCCTTGATCGTCCACAGCGCGAGGCACGCGACGAACGCGGCGAAAGTCTGATGCGTGCGGCTATGCGGCGCGCCGACAAAGACATAAAAGCCGAGCAGCACCAGCAGGAAGAGTGAGAGAAGAAGCAGCGCGAGCAGCATAGAGCCGAAGCGACGGGCGGAACATCTGATTTTTAGAAATGGAACACGTGTGGACTTGAAATCAGCGCGATCAGGGTCATCGTCACGCCCTACGCGCGCGGCCAGGATTGTACCGCCTCAATCATAGCACTCGGCGCGAGCAGGCGGTGAAGCGGGGGTGGAGATGGTGAATCCGTTATTGAACACTATGTCGCTACTGTTTAGGAGCGGAGCAATCAAACACTCATCTCAACCCTTTTGTCAGACATCGTGGGTATTTTGCGACAACGTGCCTAATTACTGAAACTACAGCCCACCACAAAACAATTGACGCAATAGCAACTTGTAGCAATTGACCTTCGTACAAATCCATCCACCAAAGATTAAAGTGAGAGTGGCTAAACATCGGTACCTCAGCGTTCCTCGACATTAACAAAAAATCAAAGATAAGACGGTTGTACGCCGAGAATCCACTCAGAATGACGGCTGTCACCAAGCTCCACACTCTATTGAGAATCAGTCCTAGCGAGGCGATAATCAGGAAGGACGAAACAATTAATACCTCATGGTACTGCCAATCCGCGATAGGCGAGACGTAATCCCAGAATCGGGTTTCAGGTACATGCAGCAACATCCAAGCGAGGTTGAAAACTACGATACTGAAGATTATAAATTTCGCATTCACGAAGTAATGAAGACCAGAATTGTTTCGCTCAGGGTGCATGTTCATAGTCTCCAATACTATTCAACAGATGTCCAACAAGAAATTCAGCCGCGCGCCAGCGTTGGACTCTGTGGCCGGTGCATGACGGGCGAGTTGGATGGAAGGCGCGTCGAACATGTAACTCCTTCGCCGGCGGGTTCCGGCGCGGGCGTGAGATTCAAAGAGTCATAGCGTCGCACACGCGCGCACTGCGAATCGAGGAGACGCGCGGTCGTCGTTGCGGCGCGCCGGTCGTCGAGCATCGAAAAGAGATCGATGGCGCGGGTGTAAACTTGCAGCATCGTCTCCGCCAGTTGCCGTGCAGCGTCGGCGTGGAGCGCAACGCGATTCCTGCTCATCATCTCGTGAAGTTCGGCGAGCGCGTGGAGAGCGTCATGGCGGGCACGATCACGATGTGCCAACAAGCGTGCGACGCCACGACGCTGCGTGCACAGACCGGCGATTAGCAAATCCTCACCCCGCCGCCCGGCGACGCGGCACAACTCTGTTTCGCGAGCCGAAGGCGTCCGGTCAGTGACCACTTCAGACGCGGCGACGCTCAACCCGACGTATCTCTCAAACGCTTCGCGCGCCGCGAACAGCGCGTATCGCGACTGCTCGCCGCTCAAATCAAGTGAACGCAGCACAATGTCTTCGACCTGATGAATGGCGGCGAGCACTGCCCGCTTGGCCCGATCAATTCTTTGGTCAAACGACGGTGCGTCTCTTTCGCCCAACACGACGCCGGCGCGCGCGCGTCGATGGCTCAACCACATCAACCACAGTGTGACCGGCCACACAAGCGCCGCCCCAGCCGCGAGCGCCAACGCGCGCACACGACTGATTGAAGAAGCGGCGTCATCGCGTAAGTATTGAGAGACGCCGATAGGTGCGGCGACGGCAAGATAGATGGTGATGGTTTCGCTAAGGCGCATATCACTGCCGGACAGGGCAATGTTTATGCCAGCCTGCGGCGGGGCGCGTGACCTTCACGATGAGTCAGGCATCACCACGCACATCAATGAATTGACGAGTCTCGTCCAAATGATACCTGCCTCGGCCACGACCCATGCATGTCGGTGACTTGGCAAAGCGCATCTTCGGCAGAGACGTTTTGGCAATCTGCAAAGCTCATCGAGTTGATACACCGCGCACTCGTTTGGGTGATGGCTCAGGTGGCTGTGTATGTAATGAAGCCACGAGTCATAGTCACTGTTCCCGCTCGATGCGGCTTGTGTGCATTCACATGATGGTTGAGTCGCCGGTGCTTGACGCGGGCAACGTAAGAACAGGTTGGGCATCATAGTGTCGCTGAACAATCCTTCGCGCCCTTAATGGTTGAAAATCAATCTTAATAAGACTTCAATGTTTTTGGTTTTCTTCAATTTTCCGCTCGCAAAAACTTTAGGAGTGCGCGTCTGTTGTTCTGGCCCTACATTTGCTATGGAGCAGTCGCACGGTCAAACCGACAATTGAGAATCAAACATAATGAACTTTCCCAATTGTTCTGTCGTCTAAGTCAAGCAAGATACGGAAGTAAATTAGTAAGGTAGTGCAATCATCATCATGAAGACCAAGAGTCAGATCAAAGTAATCAAGCGTGACGAGCGAAATCGTCAGGAAGCGTTAGAAGCAGCGCCCGCTATAGAGAAGAAGACGCCTCAGGAAACAGCACGCGATATGGTCGCCACTGTCAGCGGCTGGGTGAATGAACTTCAGCAGCGCCGCCGTGTGGAGACGAAACAAGCATTTAATGCTTTGTTCCCGGATGCCACACCACAAGCTGGTTAGAACTCAGACCTCGCGGTTGCTTCTCGAACATCCAAAACAACGGATAAAACTTTACCAAGACCGGCGGGAGCCTAGTCGCAGGTGCGATGGGTTCCCGTCGGTCTTTGTGCGTTAACGTACCAGACGATTGCGAGTCACAGACGCACAGTGCCGGTGAGCACTCAGCGGAGAGTGAGCGGGTTAAAAAAATCTTTCAAATCGCGTTGATTCATGCTTAATATACACACGCTAATAAAATCCCTGTGGGCAGTCAGTGCGGCCCCAATTTGCTTAAGATTTCTACCAACGGTACTGCCGATTCCACCCACCTCATGAGGAGACGAAGCTGATGACGTATGTTGTTGCGGAACCTTGTGTCAACTGCCGATACACGGATTGCGCGTTGGTCTGCCCGGTCGAGGCGTTTCATCTGGATGACACGATGCTGGTGATTCACCCTGAGACTTGTATTGACTGCGATGCGTGTGTGCCGGAATGTCCGGTCGAGGCCATCTTTCCCGAAGATAAAGTGCCGGAGGAGTGGTCACACTATAC
>JALZJL010000205.1 GCA_030859785.1 Acidobacteriota bacterium | reverse complement strand
GGGTCTTGATAATCTTTTTTGTCGTGACCGAGGGCCGTAATCCAGACGTGCCCGCCGTCAAAACGCTGATACCACGCCGCCGGATAGAGGTCTGTGAACGGAGCGGAGAATGTCTTTATTTTTTCGTCCGGTTGTAGCGTCGAAAAGTCATGCGCGAGGATGGTATGGATGCCGGGATATAACTCTTTCATGAAATAACATTCGTCGTTCCTGACCCAGGACTTTGGCAGACCATGCGCGGAAGGATGGTCGGGATCAATAACTCTGACGGTGTAGCTCTGAAACTTGGCGTGCCACGCGAACGTTCCGCCCATCATCATCTTGAACCACTTCCAGTTTCTTTCCGTACCCAACACAGAGTGGATGCCCACAACACCGCCGCCCGCCTCGACATAACGTCTGAACACCAGTCTCTGCCCATCCGTATCGAAGACATCATTGTTGGTGCTCGGAAAAATCACTACAGTATATTGTTTAAGATTCTCTTCCGTGAACACCGAAGCGTCATCCGATACATCCACCTTGAATCCATACCGCTGACCGAGTTTCTGCACGCAGCCGACCGCGCTTGGAATATTGTCATGCACATAACCTTTTCCGTTTTTGGTGTATACCAAAGCTTTGACTTTCTTCCAATCTACCTTGTCGTTGGCATACCCGGCACTGGCGGTGGTCAGCAGCAACATCAAAAAGCAAAGTACGGTTCTGTAAATTGAAATTTTCATATTCATAAGCTTGTGGCAGATGCGTAACATCCGAACGGTCATGCCGTATTGCGCGTGAAAAATCGTTCGTCGGGGTTTGTTAGTTTAATACATAAATTCGTTAACACGAAAATACCCCGGAGCAATCGTCATTTTCCGACATACTACACAGGTGTTAGGTTCCGTTGACATTTAAGTTAGAAGCAGCGGTTTACATGTCGCCGGGAGCGCGGACGGCTTGTCCGCCATCAGCGCAGAGAGCGCGCATACGAGGCGGCGCTTAAGCTCAACGTTTAGTGACAGCGACACCCTGAAGATTGCTTGCAGCAATCCAGCGGACGAGCCGTCCGCGCTCCCAGTAAAATGCTGAGCGCGAGAATGAACATCTCCGCATTCTTAGGTTTGAAGAACTCAATATTCACTTGATATTTTGGTGCCGTCGGATATAATCCGACTTCGGAACAAAATCGCTGACCAAGATAGTTTCTTTCGCGACCGTCAATCATCTCGAAAAATTCGTGTAATGAAGTCAGGGCCGCCTGCTTAAGCCAAGTGGATTATCTGCCTCAGCATTCGTCCGCAATCACCAGTGGCACTTACAAATCACAGTTTGGGGTGGCCCGACATCTAGAGCCTTAACAATTTGTGACGACACCTAACGGCTATGATTCTGAATAATACCCCGCGTCCAATCCGGTTGAATAAATCATCCTTCCGAGGATTGTCAGGAAAAGTAGATTTACGAAAGACTATGTTTACACGCCGAACCACGTACATCTCCGTGATGGTCCTAACCATATTGTTGGCCGCAGTCGGGGGTACGACCTCTTTCATGAAGACTTCTTCGTCGAATGTTTCGCCGCCTCAGAATGGTCGCCCGGCTGAGTTGAAATTCATTACGCTGGACCCCGGTCACTTCCACGCCGCGCTGGTTCTGAAAGAGATGTATCCGGGCGTGTCGAAGCAAGTTCACGTCTATGCTCCGCTCGGTGCGGACTTAACCGATCATCTCAATCGAGTCGCGAGATTCAATAACCGCGCGGAGAATCCGACGGCCTGGGAACTGGATATTAAGACGGGCCCTGACTTCATGCGGCGCATGCTCGAAGAGCGACCCGGTAATGTCGTCGTGCTCTCCGGGCGCAATCAGGGAAAGATTGATCTCATCAACGCGTCGCTCAGAGCGGGCTTAAACGTTCTCGCAGATAAACCCTGGATTCTTAATCCGTCAGACCTGCCGAAGCTGGAAGCCGCGCTTGAGACCGCCGACAAGCGCGGGCTGATTGCCTATGACATCATGACCGAGCGTCACGAGATTACGACCATTCTTCAAAGAGAGATCGTTAACGACGACGCCACTTTCGGCGACCCGGTGTCGGGCACCGAGCGTGACCCTGGGGTATACATTGAAAGTGTCCATCATCTGATGAAAACCGTGGCCGGTGTGCCGAATATTCGCCCCGCCCGATTCTTCGACACCGAACAGCAGGGAGAAGGATTGAACGACGTGGGCACACATCTGGTTGATCTTGTGCCGTGGATTCTTTTTCCCGCACAGCCGATAGACTACCGGAAAGAGATTAATCTACTCTCCGCCAAACGCTGGCCGACACAGGTTAGCCTCGCTGATTTTCGGAAGGTCACCAACGAAGAAAAGTTTCCCGCCTATCTTTCCTCAAACGTGCGCGATAATCGTTTGAATTTATACAGCAATACAGAGACGCTCTATCGGCTGCGGGGCGTTCACGTGCGGGTCAAAGCTCTCTGGAATTACGAAGCGCCGTCGGGAGGTGGCGACACACACGCAGCCATCTTCCGTGGTACACGGTCGAGGGTCGAAGTTCGTCAGGGTCAGGATCAGGCGTTTGTGCCCGAAATGTACATTGTGCCAGTCGATGCTTCTAAAAAGGCCACCGTGCTCGCGGCTCTCCAGAAGAAGATTGAAGCACTACAAACGAAGTTTCCCGGCGTCGCGGTCGAAGACTTGGGAGCGGAGATGCGTGTACGTATTCCTTCCAAGTATCGCGAGGGACACGAGGCGCACTTTGCCGCGGTGACGAAACAATTTCTGACGTACCTGAAGACTCCGAACTCGCTGCCCGCGTGGGAAAAGGCGAACATGTTGGCAAAATATTTCGTCACCACGAAGGCCGTCGAGTTAAGCCGGCAGTCACCGAGGAAGCCGGCGAATGCAAGTGGCATGACGCAGAAATAAAGTTAACGTTGTTCGACACCCAAACAGTTCCATAGATCGAAGACACACACTTTGAGGGCGATGGGTGCGGCGCCCCTTCTTCGGCAGTTCTCACCGACAAGAATCTGTCGCCTTTTTTAACCTCGTAATTCGATGGAGAAATACTAATGTCTAATATGTTTCGGTATGGTCAGGCGCGCGTCCGGTTGCCGCGATTCGTCGCGCTCGGGCTGAGTCTCGTCCTCTTCGCGAGCGGCGTGGCGTTCGCGCAGGAAACGCGCGGAACGCTCTTAGGTACCGTCAGAGACTCCACCGGCGCGGTCGTTCCTGGTGCGGCTATCGTCGTCACCAACAGCAGCACCAACACCTCCAGCCAAGTGGTCAGCAACGACAGCGGCGGGTTCGAAGTGCCGTTCCTGCAACCGGGCACATACAACGTCACGGCGACCGTCCAGGGCTTCAAGAAGTTCGTTCAGCAGGGCGTCATCGTCAACATCGGCGGGCGAGCTGACCTTGATGTCGCGCTCGAAACCGGCGACGTATCCGAAGAGGTCGTCGTGACGGGCACTGCCCCGCTGCTCGAAACGAGTTCCGGCAGCGGCTCGGCTGTGCTCGGTAGCCAGGTCGTGCGCAACATGCCAGTTTTCGGCGGCAGCGCGATCCTCGCAGTCCGCAGCATGCCGGGCATTCAGTGGACCGGCCAGCCCAACTACCTCGGCCTGCACTCAAACGTCGGCGGGTCACAGATCAGCGCGGCGGGCGGAGCCGGCGGTACCGAGTTTGTGCTCGACGGTATTCCAAACAGCGCCGGTGGCCGCCGCGCCGGGTTCCTGCCACATCAGGATGCCGTCGATGAAGTCCGTGTTAGTTCGTCTGAGTTTGACGCGAGCGAGGGCCACACGGCGGGTGCGACCGTCAGCATGGTCACCAAGTCGGGCGGCAACGACTATCACGGCTCGCTCGCATGGCTGCACTGGCAGCAGCGTTTCAACGGCACGCCGACATTTACGAAATCCGTTTATCTACAGAACCTCGACGCCGCCGAAGCGGCTGGCAACACAGCGCGCGTTCAGCAGTTGCTCAGTCAGCAGCAACAAACACCGGGGCGCTCGAACACTTATTCGGCGACCATCGGTGGGCCGATTTATTTTCCGCGCTTTGGCGAGGGTGGCCCCGCTCTCTGGAGCGGCAAAGACAAGCTCTTCTTCTTTTTCGCTTTCAACGGTTATAAAGAATCCAAGTCCGAAGAAGTCACTGCGATCAACCGCACGGTGCCGACCGCCGCACACCGGCGCGGTGATTTCTCTGACCTGCTCCGGCTCGGCTCGCAGTATCAGATATACGATCCACGCACGGCGCGTCTGGTCAATGGCCGCGTGGTGCGCAACCCTTTCCCGAACAACCAAGTGCCGATTCTCAATCCGGTCTACAACCAGATTGTGAATCTCTACCCACTGCCCAACAACCCGTCAGCCGGACCCGCCGACACGAACAACTACCTTGCTTCCGCGACGCCCTTTAACTGGGACTACAAAGCTTTCCAGAATCGCATCGACTACAATATCTCGCAGAACCAAAAGCTGACGGGTAAGTGGAGTTGGAACTCTTTCCTCGAAGATCGCGGAGACTGGACTTACGAGACATTGCGCGGTCTTAACGTTAACGGTCTGGTGCGCAAGAACACCGGCATCGGCCTTGACTACGTGTTGACCCTCAATCCGACGACGCTTCTAAACTTCAAGGCCGGTTACAACCGCTTCGTCGAAGGCTCCCCACTCAATGCGGTGCAGACTTCGTTCAGCCCATCGAGCATCGGTCTGCCGAATTATATCGACGACCGCGCCGGGGGCTTGACGCGCCTGCCGAACATCAACTTCGGCGTCTATTCAAACCTGAGCGGCGGCTATCCCGGCTTCACGCGCTACAGCGTTGCTTCGACCGCCGGAGAACTTTCAAAGACCTTCACACAGCATTCGCTACGCATCGGATACGATTTGCGCCAGAGTTACCGCGCCTCGAACGGCCCCGGCCAGACGTCGGGGTTGTTCGCATACAGAAATAACTTCGTCCGCCCCTGCGAAGACACCGTCGCCACCATTCCCGTCTGCGCTAACAACGGCAGCGCGGCCATCATCGGTTTGGAGTGGGCGGCCTTTATGCTCGACGCGCCGACCAGTGTTTCCGTTGATCGCAACGACAGTCTTTACCTGACCAACCCATACGGCGGCTTCTATGTGCAGGACGATTGGCGCGTGTCGCAGAAGCTCACCCTGAACCTCGGCTTCCGCTACGAACTTGAAGGCGGCTTCCGTGAACGCTTTAATCGCGGCATCGCGCAGTTTGACCCGACCGCTGAGTTACCGATTTCGGCGGCGGCGGAGGCCGCTTACCTGCGCAATCCGGTTCCGGGGGTGCCCTCGATTGATGTCACTGGCGGCTCGTTATATTTGGGCAAGGACGGCGCGCCGCGCACCCTGAACAATAAGCAGCCGGCCTACATGCCGCGAGTCGGCCTCGCTTACCAGTTGAACGATAAGACGGTCATCCGCGGCGGCTACGGATTGTTCTACGACACGAACAATGTGCTCAATTTCGGATTGGATCAGACCGGATTTAATCGCGGCACGGGCACAACACTGACGAACAACAACGGACTGACCTTCCTCAACGGTAACTTGAGCGCCGGATGCCTCACGACTAACTCGCCCAACTGCCAGACGCTCCTCGATGATCCGTTTCCGGTGCGTGCTGATGGGACTCGCTTCAACGACCCGTTTGGCAGCTCGCTCGGTCTTATGTCGCGGGCCGGTCGCGGGTTCGATTTTGTCACACGAGATTGGAAGCGAGCGCGCCAGCAACGATGGCGCGTCGCCGTCCAGCGCGAGCTGAACAGCAACCTCGTCTTCGAGGCCGCATACCTCGGCTCGTACACTGATCAGATGACACAGGTCGGCAACAACCCGGGCGACGATCCGACGGAGAGGCGTCTCAACCCTCTGCCCGCGCAGTACTGGACAACGGGTCTGGTGCGCAACGCGGCGAACGAAACATTCCTCAACCAGCCCTTCCCGAACCCGTTTGGCATCGCAAACTTCGCTTCCTTACAGACGCAGAATCCGCTCGTTTATCAGGACATCTCGACGAACGGCTTCTTCACGAACGGGACGATCACCCGCGCCCAACTGCTGCGCCAGTTCCCGCACATGTCTTCGGGAAACGGATTGCGTATCACTCGCGTGCCTGAAGTGGCGTTGAAGTATCACCACTTTGAGGGATCATTGACGCAACGCCTGTCGCGTGGTGTGAGTTTCATGGCCTCTTATCAATGGGCGTCGAGCCAGGTCAGGGACTTTCTTCAGAACGAGTTTGACCCTGAGCGCGTCTACCGGCAGAACACCAACTATCGCCCGCATAGTCTGCGCTTGAACGGCAACATAGAGCTTCCGTTCGGTGAAGGAAAGCGATTCTTCTCTGGGGGTGGCGTCGGGAGCAAACTTCTCGGCGGCTGGCAGGTAACGCCGATTTACTACTTGCAGTCCGGGCGCGTCTACGACTTCGGGAATTTGTTCTTCTTCGGAGACACAAAGGACATTAAGCTTCCGGATGATGAGCGGAAGCGCCAGCGTTGGTTCAACACGGGACTGTTCGCCCGTGCACAATATGATTACACCCCCGCTAATCCTCAGCCCTACCGCGACCGCATCCGGCAAATCGTGCCGGTGCAATATCTACCGCCGGGCCGGACTTACGAGAACGTGGTGCCGACCGACTTCCAGCCGGCGAACTTCCACACGCGGGTCTTTCCGTCGCGGTTCAACTGGCTGCGCGGCGACATCATGTCGCAGATTGATCTCAACGTTGCGCGTGAGTTTCCGATCACCGAGAACACGCGGCTGGAGTTCAGAACCGACTTCATCAACCTGCTCAATAGCGTGCAGTGGAACAACCCGAACACTGACCCGACGAGCACTGACTTTGGGCAGGTGACGTCGCAGTACAACACGCCTCGCTGGATTCAGTTCCAGATGCGGCTGACGTTCTAAACCGACATGATTCGCCGCGTCGCGGCGTGGTGATTTTAGCTGTGCGTTGCGGTTAGTGGATCAGTCGGGGAGACAAAAACCAAGCCGCGGATTGACGCGGACGAAGCAGATCAGAAAAACATTTGACCGAATCTGCGTTAATCCGCGTCCATCTGCGGCTCATCTCCCGACCTTCAGGCCATTACCGTCGTAGGACGAATCGTTCGTGAAGATTACAGACATCAAAGCAACGACGGTGACGGTGCCTTTGGAAGCGCCGTTGCGTCACGGCAACGGTTGTCACTGGGGGCGCTTCGTGCGCACCATCATCGAAGTTGAAACGGACGAAGGCTTAGTCGGACTCGGCGAGATGGGTGGTGGTGGTGAATCCGCCGAAGCCGCCTTCCGTGGGCTGAAGTCATACCTTGTTGGACATGACCCGGCGCGTCTTGAAGAGATGCGCTTCCTGATCAGCAATCCGACCGCTTCGCTCTATAACAATCGGACGCAAATTCTCGCCGCGCTCGAATTCGCCTGTCTCGATATTCTCGGACAAAAGTGGGGCGTGCCGGTTTCAGAAATTCTTGGAGGTCGCTTACAAGAGCGCGTGCCGTTCGCTTCGTACCTTTTCTTTCGTTATCCACACCCACAGAACGGCGATGGCGAGGTGCGCACTCCGGAGCAAATCGTCGCTCAAGCGCGCTTACTAAAAGAACAGTACGGATTCACTTCTCACAAATTGAAGGGCGGCGTCTTCCGACCGGAGTATGAATTGGAGTGTTATCACGCTCTGGCATCCGCGCTCGACGGAGATCGTTTCCGTTTCGACCCGAACGGCGTCTGGTCAACCGAAACGGCTATCTGGTTCGGCCAACACATCGAAGACATCAGGAATGATTATCTGGAAGACCCCGTCTACGGGCTGGCGGGGATGCGACGCACGCGCGAGAAAGTGCGGATGCCGCTCGCGACCAACACGGTCGTGGTCAACTTCGAGCAGTTAGCCGCGAATGTGCTCGACATAGCGGTTGACGTGATTCTACTTGATACGACATTTTGGGGTGGGATTCGTCAATGCATCAAAGCCGCGGGCGTCTGCGAGACGTTCCAACTCGGCGTGGCCGTGCATTCGTCGGGAGAACTCGGCATTCAACTCGCGACGATGCTTCACCTCGGTGCGGTGATTCCCAATCTAACTTTTGCCGCCGACGCGCATTACCATCACCTCGTTGATGACGTGATCGCGGGAGGGAAATTCAAATACGAAAACGGCTCGATAGCCGTCCCGAACGCGCCGGGCTTAGGCGTGACGCTCGACCGCGACAAACTCACTCAGTACGCCGAATTATACAAGCGTCTCGGTTCCTATCCTTACGATCAGGACCCACTCAGACCGGGCTGGACACCAACGATTCCCAACAACCGCTGGGCCGATCCGTCTGATACAAGAATCCCGGAAAGGATTCTCTGGTAACTCACCGAAAGTAACTCACCGAAAACAAGGGCCATGTTAAAAGAGAAGAACATTCAACCAAGCGCGCGCGACACACGACTCACTGACAGCACACAACTGCGGCAACACGTCGATGAAGTCGTCAAGAAGACGCCGGTCGTCGACATCCACACGCATCTCTACGCGCCGGAGTTCGGCTCGATGAACCTCTTCGGCATCGACGAATTGCTGACTTACCATTACCTCGTCGCCGAGATGTTTCGCTCGTCCGAGGTGACGCCCGAAGTCTTCTGGTCGATGGACAAGACGAAGCAGGCGGACATCGTGTGGGAAACGCTGTTCGTGCGCAACACGCCGCTTTCGGAAGCCACACGCGGTGTCGTGACTGCCCTCGACGCATTCAATCTGGACGCGAGCGCACCCGATCTTAAAGTGGCGCGGGAGTTCTTTCGCGAGCAGCGTTTAGAGAGCCACCTTGACCGCATCATGACGCACGCTTGCGTCAGCGATGTGGTGATGACCAACGACCCTTTCGATGACGAAGAAGTCAAAACATGGGAAGCCGGCGGTGACATCGACGGACGTTTTCACGCCGCGCTCCGCATGGATCGTTTATTGAACGACTGGGCAAACACTTCGGCCATACTCAGGGCGCAAGGCTATGCGGTTGAGGTGGACGCGAAAGGCCGCACGGCTGATGAGGTGCGCCGTTTTCTGGACAAGTGGATCGCGCGCATGAAGCCGCTATACATGGCGGTATCACTACCCGATGATTTTATGTTTCCGGACGGGGACGTGCGCGACCGGATGATTCGCGAGGTGGTGCTGCCCGTCAGTCGCGAGCACCGTCTGCCATTCGCACTGATGATCGGTGTGCGCCGCCAGGTCAATCCCGCTCTGCGAGGGGCCGGTGACGGGTTGGGGCGGGCCGACATCAGGGCCGTCGAACACCTGTGCGTGGAAAACCCCGACGTGCGTTTCCTTGTCACGATGCTGTCGCGCGAGAACCAACACGAACTGTGCGTCGCCGCAAGGAAGTTCAGCAACCTGTTGCCGTTCGGCTGCTGGTGGTTTTTGAACAATCCGTCAATCGTGTCCGAGATTACACGGGAGCGAATCGAACTGCTCGGGCCGAGTTTCATCCCGCAGCATTCGGACGCGCGTGTGCTTGAGCAACTAATCTTTAAGTGGGGCCACTCGCGCGAGGTCATCGCCGACGCGCTTAGCGATGCATACGAAAAACTGCTGCGCGCCGGGCGTGCCGTCACCCGTAACGACATTGAGCGCGATGTCACGCGCATGTTTTCCAGTAACTTCCGCGAGTGGGTTGGTCTGGAGTAAATAGTTTGGAGAACAGAATTATGAAAGAAGCCAAAGCTAGTCGGCGCAAGTTTCTCAACGCTTCCATCATCGCCGCGGCTGGCGCTGCCGTGATGTCGGCCTTACCGGAAAAGGCAGTGGGCGCGAATGAACGCCTGGAAGTCGAGCCGGGAGGAGGGAATCGAACCAAGGTGATTCGTGCAGATACGCCGCGGATTCGCATCTCTGCTATTGGGCTTAATCACGGACACATTTACGGACAGGTCGGGGCTGTGCTGCGCGGCGGTGGCGAACTCGTCTCCTTCTTCGCAAAGGAGCCTGACCTGGTCGCTGCTTTCTCGAAGCGATTCCCGCAAGCGAAGCTGGCTCGCAGTGCGGATGAGATTCTCGAAGACAAGTCGATTCAGTTGATCGTCAGCGCCTCAATCCCGGATGAGCGCGCGCCACTCGGCATCCAAGCGATGCGTCACGGCAAGGATTTCATGGCGGACAAACCGGGCATCACCTCACTCGAACAACTCGCCGAAGTGCGCCGCGTACAACAACAGACACGACGCATTTACTCGATCATGTACAGCGAGCGGTTTGAAAATCCGGCGACGGTCAAGGCTGGGGAACTAATCAAGACGGGGGTCATCGGCAGAGTCATTCAGACCATCGGACTTGGACCACACCGCGAAAATCCCAAATCGCGCCCGGCGTGGTTCTTCGACCGCGAACGCTACGGCGGCATTATCTGTGATATCGGCTCGCATCAAGTCGACCAGTTTCTTTTCTTTACCGGATCAACCGAAGCCGAAGTGATCGCCTCGCAGGTCAGCAACATTCATCACCCGCAACATCCCAAGTTTGAAGATTTCGGCGACGTGACGCTGCGCGGTGATCGTGGGACGGGATACATCCGCGTCGATTGGTTCACGCCGGATGGGCTGAGCACTTGGGGAGACGGACGGCTGACCATCCTCGGTACGGACGGCTTCATCGAAATTCGCAAGAACATTAACATCGCCGGAAGACCCGGGGCCAACCATCTATTTCTTGCGGATCAGAAAGGCACGCATTACTTCGATTGCAGCAAAGAGCATTTACCTTACGGAGAGCAACTCGTCTCTGACATCGTCAATCGCACGGAAACCGCGATGTCGCAAACACACTGCTTCCTCGCCACGGAACTAGCGCTTAAAGCACAGAAGCAGGCG
>JALZJL010000170.1 GCA_030859785.1 Acidobacteriota bacterium | reverse complement strand
TTTCTGAACGGGTATCGTAAATGAGGCAGACAAGCAGATAAAGCTGAATCAGTTGATTTTCCATGGTAAGAAAATTCTACCAGTTCGGCCTGCTGGTCTGTCATTTCAACTCCTGATTCACATTTATTTGTGCCGAACTCCCAAACCGACTTTCCGCCGGGAACAAATTCATTCCCGGTTTCGACTTCGAGAACGCCGTCGAACCCTTCGAGTTGAACGCCCTCGTCGGCGCGTACGCTAATGAATTTAACGCGCTCCGTCGTCGCCCTAACCAGCCGCCGCAATAGTTGCGGAAGTAGGTCCCGAGCGGTTCTTCTGTTTGCCCAAGAGTCAATATCTGTTGCGTTAACGAGCATTATTGAAGCCATAAGACAAGCTCGCTCAGGGTCTGTACGCGAGGCGCGGATATCTATCAAGCCGTAGCAATGCGTGTGCAGCCGAACTCGCGATGATCGCGCACCCGCTTGTATGACTCGTAGGTGTTCTTACGATGATAACCTGTTAATCGGCAAACCCAGCAGAAAGACGCTCCTGTGTTTGCGGAGAAATCTTCAATCGTTTTTCTGCGAATCTGGAGACATTGCCCTGTCGCCATCGGCAGTTCGATGTGGTGACGCTTCGTCAGGCCGTCAGTCCAGTCGAACCACTTGGCGATGACCTCACGGCCCTCATAAACATTCACGCGCTCATCACTGCAAGAAAAATCGAGTCTTGTCGACACTAAATAAGATGCCGGCAGCCACACCCGGCGGTACATGCGCCAATACTGCCAGCGGGGGAATGGACTTACGTTCAGGCTTCCGGCGGCAGGCGCAAAACTCCAGTCATCGAACACTCTTATCCAAGCATTGCTCCTCTGCTGTTGTATCGACCCGCTAAAATGCAAATACTCAGGTAGTCGCGCAGACAGTTGCACTTCGTCATGACACCACTCGGCCACGGTCTCCAGGCGCGGTTCTTCAGGTCCGTGGCTCTTCTGGAATAGGCCGTAGATTTCAATGTCATAGATAGTCGTGCCGTCAAGCACGGCCCCGCTAGCTTGGGCCAACGTCCATTCAGATGAGTCTTGAAGCTGTCCCTTCCATAGCTCTTCAACCTGCTGCCAAACTTGCGCCGGAACAGTGTCAATACGCCCGACGGGCTCTTCAGCGCGCGGGAACCATGCGGGCTTTGGCACTGGTTTCACCCGCCAAAGCTCTAAATTGACGGGGCATGTTTCGACCGCTAATTCGAGCGCGGCACCGACCGCCAACCTGTCCGTCGAAACGGCCCACGCGAGCGCACGCAGGTAGGCGGAGCGGTACACTTCGCTGACCCTCGTGTCGGTGGCGAAAACGCGCTCCTTGTCGGAGCCGCTTCCGTACCAGAAGTACAGATTTCGGTCAGTCTGCTTTACGCCCATTTCGTCCACCAGGCGCTGCCACTCGTAAGCCCAGTGACGGCGGAACGCGATCAGTTCGCGCCCCTCTATCTGTTGCGCGAGGAAGTCGAAGTACGGAGGCAGGAACGTTTTAACGTACTTAGCGAAGAATGGGTCGGGGGAGAAGTCCGGCGGTACTTCTCCCGAGTGTTGAAGTGAATGCCGAAGAATGTCAGAGTCTTCCGGGAAGAACTCGTGAAGGAGCAGCGCCGATAGAAGCGACGGCCTCACTACGGCGGAAGCCACGTCTTCAAAACGCGGAGGAGTGAAGTCATTACTTTCGAGCCGCGCACGAAGCAGCGTCAACAAACCGAGGGCGTTTGTGCTCTCCAACTGCTGAGACCTCATCCACAGCCAGAGCTGACGGAGCGTGGCTTCGGAATATTCCGGGTCGAGCAAGAGGTTGGCTATCTGAACACAAGCCCGCTCTCTCACGAGTCCAGAAGGCCACGTGAGTTGGGTAAAGAGGAGTGATAACCCGTGCTCGACGTTGAACTTTACTGCGCTGATCATGATGCCCCGTTCGTCCACCCGGGCTCTGCAAGTGGTAGTGGCTCGACTAGCCGAAGAGAACCTTCAACCAAGCGCCTTGTCGCGTCTCTCGCTATCTCAATCTTATTCATCCGCAAGCAGAACTCGACGAGTCTCGCCGCATTGCCCGAGTCGAGATACAAGTCCTGCCACGGCGCTCCACTACCTTCCTTCTGAAGAGTTTGTCTCACGAAATCGAACCAGCGTTGTGGGTAGAGACGCTCGACGCGCTCCCACCGGCGATGCGCCTTCTCCTCGCTCGTGTAGTACCTGTTCCAGCCTCGCTGCTCTCTGTGCGCTTTGACGAGCCATGGATACGCCCGCTCCCGCCCATGCAGCCTCAAGGCCAGTTCGAACATTCGGTCATAATCCCTCAACTCGACGCCGCGCGCGACCGCGCGTTCGAGTGCCTGGAAGACCGTCTCGTCACGTCTCTCCGCCAGCCAATGGTTAACCCACTCCTCGACCGCATCTTCCTTCCAGATATAGTCATTGGCGTCGAGTGCCGCTAGGTACTCTTCAAAATTCTCAGGCTGGTAGTCATGCGGTGCCGCCGGCGATGGTTTCCGCTCGAAGCTATTGGTGTTCGATCTCGGCTCTTCGCGGAGGGATTTCTCGAGACCCTTCTCTCCCAACAACTCCCGTACGAAATCTAACGCGGCTTGAGCGCCGGAGTCTTCCTTTGCGCGTTCGGTTAAAAGCTTCAGGCTGCCACTGTCAACTGCGGTAGCCGCTACTGCACGGTTGATTGGAGATGAGAGGTCAGCGGTTTTAATGAAGGAGTGAAAGGCGTGCAACGCATCGTAAGCATCTTCTCTATCGCAAAGCCAAGTGTAATACGAGGGAAGGAGGTCGGGCGCGATCTCGAGTAGAACTTCAGCTAGTTCACGCGGCAAATGCCCGGTCTCATCGCCGTCGGTAAATTCCTCGATGTGCGCTATCGGCGCCGCCAATCGCAACAACCACTCTCTGGCCTCGATGATCCCAGCGAGCTGACAAGCCCTGACCACGTGCAGTACGTGGAAGAACAGCGTGTCCTTGTGGTTGCCATGGGCGACTGTGTTCGCAGCCGCATCATTGATCAATTGCCGGGCTTCCGCTTCGCGCCCGTGAAGCGCCGCGACCGATGCGAGCGTGCTGTAGGTCGATGCGCGCTCGGGGAACTGTTCAACCGTTGTCGCAAGCCGTTCGGTTTGACTCTGTAACAGCCACGAAACAGCTTCCCCTGTTAGCCAGAGACGACTGCGCGCGACGTACTCGTTCATCCAGTCATCCCAGTAGCAATAGCCGGAGGCGAAAGCGATTTCTAAATCAGCTTGGGAAATCTCCGCCTTGTCTTCCGCGGCGACAGCAGCCGATAGCAAATCGAGCGCAAAGTGTTTCACCGCGCGCACGACGCCGTTGCGAAGCCCCATGGCTTCGGTGTCGTAGGGTTCGGATTTCGATGGATCGTCGAAATTCATCAACTCTCCGTATAGCAGACCAAAAGAAGGCGACTGCCCCTCTCTTAACGATTCGGCGATCTTACCCGTCGCCGAGTCGAGCCATTGCAAGCAACGGCCTGTCTTTGTGGTGCGTCCGACGGTTACGATCAAGTCTGAGTTGTGCTGGCTCATGCCCCATAGATGGTTTGCTAAAAATCCGGCGAGGCAAGAGTAAAACAAATCCTTCTGCGCCCTTGAGGGGCCGCTCGGATTCGGCGTCCTCGACTCAAACATCTGCACATTCGGCAGCCGAGCAGGGACGGGTTGGAAGTCGTCCGTTTTGCGTATGGCGGCGTAAATAAGGCAGTGAGGGTCGCCGGCATTCTCAGAGCGGCCCGCCTCGTCGTCAAGATCGAACCCCTCCTCCAGCGCGAGCCATACTGCGTGGCGTAGGATGTAGCCGCGCTCATCCGCCGTCATCTCCACGTTGAGTTCCCCGGACGTAGGCGGAGTAATGGACAACGTGCGCTTGAGGCGCGGGCCATTTCTCGTTGTGCGCAACATAACCGCGAACGTGCTCAGCATCTCGACCGCGTCGCTATCTTCGCGGTTACGGGCGGCGAAATCCACGATCTTTGCCGGGTCAACTTGATCAAGTAACGCCGCCACCTCAATGGTCGCCGTCGCGAGTGCCATCCACTCAACGTAACTTTGTTCACGCCCCGCGCGCATTCGCCGCACCAACTCGTCCAGGCACTCATCGGCGAAGGACATATTCCCGTTTTCGGCCTCGTGGCGGGCGAGGAGTGCAATGACCGACTCCGGCAGTCGTGTCAAACTTGCACGCAGCCTCGGACGCAACTGTTCGCCCTCCGTAACCGTCAATTGAGCAAATAACAGCTTCTCGAAGATTTCCGGGTCGGATTGGAAAGCACGGAAGCAGTAGTCGTGTAGAAGCCCCACCTCGACCGCGCGCGGCAAATCTTCCTGCCGGAGCGAACACCAAATGCTCCGCGAAAGGATGTTTAGCATCTGCCCGCGCGGGTAACGTTTCGCGATTGACTCGATTAACCACTCACGGCTGGGGCCTTCGCGTAAGGCTCGGTCATCACCGAGGTCGGCTTCCAGCATCCACTCGTAGGCCCAGCGCAGGTACTCCGGCGCGTCGCGTCGCAGCCAGTTCAAAGCGTTACGCCGCATCGCCTCACGGTAATCCGAGTGGTCCGGAAGGTCTTCGACGAAGGCGAGCAAACTCGCGTGAAAAGGCCTCAGACCTATCCCGTCGTCTGCCAGTAAGTGTTCCACTAGCCTGAGTGAATTGTTGAGGGCCGAGTAGCCAGTGCCGTCTGGGTTAAGGCACTCTAATACTCCCCGCTTCGTCCACGGAAACCGATTAGCCGTTAGCAGGTGCAAGATGCTGCGGCTCTCTTCCGGCAGCACCCGCCACAACTCACGGTAATAGTCCCTGATGTCATCATGTGCACAACCGGGCAGTCTCTCGATGTTCTCGACGGTGACAAGTTGATCCCGCTCTTGTAATGCTTTTAACGTGTAGCGCAGGTGCAGCGGATGACCACTACTCTTTTCATAGAGGGCCTCGCCGATGCGTTTAACCTGGTATTCGGGCACATGCCCTTCATTCGGTGCAGTCGCTTTCGCGGCTGGCGATAGCAATTCGGATTCATGATGACGCAACCAGACTTCTACGGCTTGTTCGTCCATCAGCGGCAGCCGTATCCAGGTATCGCGCGGCGCATATTTGAGAAGGATTGACGGCGGTCGGCTATCATCAACGGGCTGAGTTGCGAGAAGCACAACCACACCTTCGGGTGCGGGCAACATAAAGCGCAGCAGTTTGGTTAATTCATCGACTGACTGAGTGTCCCGCCAAACGTGGTCGAGTCCATCGACGATGACGATCAGCCTCTTCCCTTGTTGGGCGTAGAAGCTGCCGCAGGCGCCGAGCCATTCCCTTAGCTTGGAGGCGACCGGGTTCTCACCCGCGTGCACGCCTAAGGCTTCGGCGTAATCGTGCTTCAGGTCATACATCAGCGATTCAGCCGCACGCATGTGCGCCAGCCGCATCACGCCTGTCTGGTCATTCTGTGAGAGATAATAGTGATGCCTAATTACCGGCGTGTCTTGCTCCTTGAACTCATTGTAGAGGTGGCTTGTATAGGTGCTTTTACCGACGCCGGGGCTGGCGGTGATTACATGGCAACCGCTTCCCGTTGAGAGCAATGTGTCTTGAAGGTTGCGGTGAAACTCTTCCGAAGGAAGTACATAGTCGGGGGGGACATTGAATCTTTGGGGCAAAGACTGGAGCGCGTGCCAACGTGCGGCGCGCATCACGTCGGAGAGTTTGATCGAGCCGTCTGGCGGAGGCTCGAAGCGGTGCGATACCCATAAACGCACCTCACTTTTAAGATTGAGCCAACCTGTTTCGGTTCCGCCTAGCCGGTCGAACCGTCGCCGGAGGGAGCTTTCAAGATCGTTTAAGCTCGGCTCGATAAGACTGAATCGGAACTGGCTGAAGAAATCGCGCGCGTCGGGCTCGCCGCCGAGATGACGCGAGACCTCCGTGCGTACTGCGTCGTCTGCGATGCGGTCAAAATCTACTAATGCGGTTGCGGAGTTGAGCGCGGCTTGTAAGTCCGGGCCGGCGGTACGATTACTAACAACAGATGCCTCGGCGAACTGACCGTTCGCGAGCAGTTCACGCAAGGAAGCCGACCACTTCTCTAGTAACGACATCCTCGTGCGAGCGGATTTCCCCGGTGGTTCAGCAAGCAGTTTCTCCCAAGTTAGGGGGTCATCTTCGCCTTCGGGGTTTGTAGAGAACTTAACTTGCTTAACGATAAGGCGACCGTCGGTACGCATCGCCACAACATCGTCAAGGAACTTGGCTTCATCCGCCTCAACACGAACCCAGACGTATCGCTCTGAATGCTCCAGCCAATCAATTAGAACTTCACAAGCGATCAAGTCCTGGTAATCGTCGCCAAGCCGTCTCGTGCCTGATCTTGTATAAGAGCTTCTAAGTGAATAGCCAAAAGTTATTTTAAGAAAGACTTCAGCCAAAAGCTCTTTGATAAAATACCAGCTCGGCGCTGAGCCTGTCGGTTGCTCAGCTTCAGGATGTACTCTTCAGCGTAATCAGCAT
>JALZJL010000161.1 GCA_030859785.1 Acidobacteriota bacterium | reverse complement strand
TACTCGTCTTCCCGTTCGATGAATCGCAGATGGCGTGGTACGAGCCGGGCCGTGAGCCATCCGCGGAGTTCACGGCGCACCCGATCAGCGCACCGAAGGCACCGGGCACGCACAAGTTTGCGCACGGCTTAGGCGTCGGTGACGTGAACGGCGACGGACGCGCGGACATCGTTATCAAGGAAGGGTATTGGGAAGCGCCGACGGATCGACGGATGAGTCCGTGGAAATTCGTTCCGGCCAATCTCGGCCCCGACAGTGCGCAGATGTACGTCTACGATGTGAATGGCGATGGGTTGGCAGACGTGCTCAGCAGTTCGGCGCACAAAATCGGCGTGTGGTGGTACGAACAGCGGCGCGGAGTGACGGGTGAACCAGTATTCTTGCAGCACGTCATCGACGACAGCTTCTCGCAGTCACATTCGCTGAACTTGGCTGACATCAACGGCGATGGATTAATGGACTTAATCACCGGCAAGCGTTTCTGGGCACACGGCCCGACTGGCGATGTGAGAGCAAGCGACCCGGCAGTGTTGTACTGGTTCGAACTGCGTCGCGACGGGACGAAGGTTGAATGGGTACGCCACCAGATCGACCATGATTCCGGAGTCGGCACGCAGTTCACTGTCGGAGACATAAACCGCGACCGGTTGCCCGACATCGTGGTTGCTAACAAGAAAGGCGTGTTCATCTTTGAGCAGCAGCGCACCCGCAAGTGAAATAAGTTTCGGGCAGCTTAGCCTCGGCGTTCGGCTCGCCGTAAGTAGGATACCTCACTGTATGCCTAACCAATCACGCAACGAACGTTCTAACTCTTCGGCGTCCTCAGCAGATAGCTTTCCGATGCTTTTGACGACAAGACTTTGCAGCATTGTGTAGAGACCACGCTTCACGGCTGTCTCAACATTTGAGTCCGGCTTTCTTCCATTCAGCGAGCACAAATTCACCAGCAAACAGCGCCGTGGTTTTGCTTGTGAGCGGCACAATCACAACATCTTGTGAGGAGTGTGGAGCGTTGACGACAATGGCGGGTCTGACCTTCGAGCCTGATAAATCTGAGAATGGGTACTTCACCAAAATCACTTCATTTTTCAAGTAACTCGGCATAGACATCATCCTCTCGGTTGCCCCAGGCAGAGTCTAAAGACGACTCACTCGCCGCCGACTAAAACGACGAATCATCTTCCGGCAACACTGTAACTAACACTCGCGTACCTTCAGGAACGTCGAGGTTCTCAAGCGGTACTATTCTGCCTTCACGAACAACTGCCCAAACTGTATTCGTCATCTTTCTTCACCTCGTTTCTTAGGATACAGCCAGCGTAAATCACCACAGAAGGTCAAGCAGCACTTTCATATTCCTGAGCTAATACGGCATCCTTCATTCTTTCGAGAACTTGGACAGCATGTTCTTTGGTTACGGCAGGGAAGTCGTCAAGAAACTCGTCGAGGCTATCGCCTTCTTCAAGGTAATCGAACAAGGTTTGGACGGGTACACGAGTGCCAGCAAATACGGGTGTCCCGCCAAGAATGTCGTCAGAGCGTTGGATTAAGGGTTTGTTCTGCATAATTCATCATCTCGCTCGGTTATCGTACCAAAGCCAGTTAGGTTAGAAAACAAGAAGAGGCTAACGCCTGAGCTAAGCAGCGCCGAGCGCAGGCATTCAACTATGAGATTCAGGAAGAGGCTTGACAATCTCGCTATCGAGGCGTCGCGCTTCAGCGATTTGTTCGGCGGAATCGCACCTCTCAATGCGGCTAAACTACTTCTTTGAAATGCTGTGCCACATCATAGTTTGAGATCGTTTGTGCCAAGCCTAATGGCGTTACCCCGCTTTTATTAATGTGTGGATTAGCTCCGTTCGCGAGCAAGAGCTGAATCATATCTCCTCGTCCACGCGACTCGAAGACCGCTCGAAACAAAGGTATGTTCCCGTAATTATCTTGTGCATCAACTTCCGCTCGATGAACGATCAAAACCTTTGCGATTTCGATAAGATGATTTTGAACTGCAAAATGCAATGGAGTTTTCACTTCTCCACTGGTGGCAGGATCGGCAGGGCGCAGCACCCAACCCCTACCTTTCCACCATACCCTCTCACACCTCACACATTGCACCCGCTCTCCTTCTGCGCCTCGCGGGAGCCACCTCAAACGGCTATGACATTGCGGACATGTCTTGCGCCAAAAGAGACCGCTAATAAGGAGGTCGGGAATTAAGTACGCCAATAGCTCTATGACAAACCCGATCATCTTGGTTTAAGTGTACGCCGCCACTCCGCCTCGGTTCCACATTCGATATAGGGAGGCCCCTAACGCTCGGCATAACCGGCGCGCAAGCTTCTTTACAGCTAAGAAAGGCGCTGGGAACGCGTCCGGTTGATGCCGTTGTTAGGCGCGTCTCAGTCGAAACTATACTCTGCCGGAGAAATTTCGTCGAACCATGGTTCTAATTTATCTCTCCTAACTTTATCTGCTTGCTGCTGCGTACCGATCAAAATAGTGACTACAAGTGAACCATCATCTTTCTCGTGCATGCCTACGTCGCGCAAGGCTATCGTGTCGTCGCTTACCGTGCTATCAGGAATAAGGATGCGGCTGCCATTCTTGTAAGCTGCTGCTACCTGGTGCCATCCATAGAGAGGCTCAAAGCTCTTCACTCTCAATATTCCGTTCGGCGGAATCTCATAAGTGTAGCGCCAACCTTCTCGTTCTATACCCTTGCCGTGAGCTTTATCAAGAATGATTTGAAATACACCTGTGTAGCCATCCGGCAGTACATAACGAATGGACGGATTGAAGACACCACAACCGGATGATGCGACCACTAACAAACAACTGACGAATGATAAAAGTAATCTCTGCTTCATTGGGTATCCCATTCAATAGGTGAAGCGCCTAACGCGAATTAGACGCCCGAACGGACGTCGCAGATTACGCCTCTTGAGGGGTCTAATCCAGTGAGTGCGCCGCGCGGGTGTTAATGCTGAGTCGGTCGAAGACGTGTGGTTCGGCGAGCATGTTTGAAATAATGGGCGGCGCGTTCGGGTGAGTCACAGACCGGCCCGCGCCGCACCCATCGTTTCCTTGTGTTAATGCGATTCGCGTGGGATGCCGGCGCCGCTGCCGCCGATCAGGAAGTCGAGATCAGCGCCCTGGTCGGCCTGCATCACGTGGTCGACGTAGAGCTTGTAATAGCCACGCGCGGGCGGAGTCTGCGGCGGGTGCCAATGAGCGCGCCGCGCGGCGAGCACGTCGTCAGAAACATCCAGATGGAGTCTGCGCCCGAACACGTCTAACTCGATCATGTCTCCGTTTTCGACGAGCGCGAGCGTGCCCCCGGCGGCGGCTTCGGGCGAGACGTGCAGGATCACCGTTCCGTAAGCCGTGCCGCTCATGCGCGCGTCGGAAATACGTACCATGTCAGTCACGCCCTTTTGCAACAGCTTCGTCGGCACCGGCATATGGCCCACCTCCGGCATGCCCGGATAACCGCGCGGCCCGCAATTCTTCAATACCATCACGCATGTTTCGTCGATGTCCAAATCATCGCTGTTGACGCGCGCGTTCATGTCTTCGATGTTCTCAAACACGACGGCGCGCCCGCGATGCTTCATCAATTCCGGCGATGCCGCCGAAGGCTTTAGCACCGCCCCGTTCGGACATAAATTCCCGTGGAGCACAACGATGCCACCGTACTGTTTGAATGGCGCGTCGAGCGGCATAATCACATCGCGGTTGTAACAAGGAGCGTCCGCGACGTTTTCGCCCATCGTTTTGCCGTTGACCGTCAGGGCGTCGCGGTGAATCAAATCGCCGAGTTCCCGAATCACCGCCGGCAATCCGCCCGCGTAAAAGAAATCTTCCATTAGATACTTGCCCGACGGCATCAGGTTAAGAATGCACGGCACCTCGCGCCCCAACTCGTCCCAATCTTTGAGCGAGAAATCGACGCCGATGCGACCGGCGATGGCGAGCAGATGAATCACCGCGTTCGTCGAACCGCCAATCGCACCATTGACACGCACCGCGTTCTCGAATGCCTGGCGCGTCAAAATCTTCGACATGCGCAAATCTTCATGCACCATCTCGACAATGCGACGCCCGGCCATGTGCGCTAATACGTAGCGGCGGGAATCGACCGCCGGAATTGCGGCATTCATCGGCATCCCGATGCCGAGCGACTCGACCATGCTCGCCATCGTCGAGGCGGTTCCCATCGTCATGCAGTGACCAGCCGAGCGGCTCATGCACGCCTCGGCATCGACGAAATCACAGAGCGGCATCCGACCGCAGCGAACATCTTCGCTAAACTTCCAGACGTTGGTGCCGGAGCCGATGTCTTCGCCGCGAAACTTACCGTTCAGCATCGGGCCGCCGGAGACGGCGATAGCCGGCAGATCGCAACTCGCCGCGCCCATCAACAGCGACGGCGTCGTCTTATCGCAACCGACCAGCAGCACCACACCATCGACCGGGTTAGCGCGGATCGACTCTTCAACATCCATGCTCACCAGGTTGCGAAACAGCATCGTCGTAGGGCGCATCAGTGTTTCGCCGAGAGACATCACAGGGAACTCAAGCGGAAAACCGCCCGCCTCGTAAACGCCACGCTTGACCCGCTCGGCGATGGTGCGAAAGTGCGCGTTGCACGGCGTCAGTTCCGACCACGTGTTACAAATGCCAATCACCGGTCGCCCGTCGAAGAGATGCTGGGGCAGCCCCTGGTTTTTCATCCAACTACGGTGGATGAAGCCGTCCCGATCAGTTGTGCCGAACCAGGCGGCACTGCGAAATTTACCTTTTGTATCTTCTGCCATTCAATGACCTCATATGAGTTGTGGAATTGTTGAAGGATGTACTATCAATAATCATCCGGCAAGATAGGGAATCGTCATCGGGCCTTCGGGCAGCACGGCGATGGGGGCGTCGGGCTGACCCTTGATGGCATCGGCGATGAATGCGGAGATGTCCGCGATTGGTCGCAGGTGTGCGCGCGCGACCTCGACGGCGGGAATGTCGCTGTAGAGCGCGACCGTCGCCTTCTGCAAAATCATCGCCAGTAATTGTGCCTCCCACTGGTCATACACCGAGAAGCCGGGCGTCAGAATCGTGTCAAGAATCGCCTTCGGTGAATCATGCTCGAAAAGCAATTTACGAAAGTTACCGTGAGCGGGGAAGCCGTCATTGCAGCGAGAGGCGGCAACTATTAATCCGCCATCGGCCACGACTTGTGCTGCCGCGGACATGCCCTTCACCGCTTGATACAGATTCTGGTCGAGCGGGTAACCGCCGTTCGTGGTGACGACGATTGGAAACGGTTGTTGACACGCGACCATCGCCGTCTCTTTCGCGAAGCGGCAACCGGCTTCATGCGCGGCGAGTGCGTCGCCGCAAAAGAAGCGCGTGATTTGTCGGTGGCGATTGAGCGTCACGTTAATGCAGAAATCGACAGGCAGCAGCGAACCGTAGGAGCGAATCAACGTCTGCGTCGGGTTTCCTTCGAGTACGCCCCAGGTGCTACGCGAGTCAGCGATGACGGCGGCCCCGTGATAATGCATGATCGAATCGATGTCGCCGATGGCCGGAAACACTCCCTTGTAACCGCCTGAGAATCCGGCGATGAAATGCGGTTCGATAAAGCCGAGCACAATGCGTTTATCAGCACGCACATACTCTCGATTCATCAGCACCATGCGTCCGTTGCGCGCGTGTCCAGCCACTTCAAGCGTGGTCGGATCGTGCGCGTTGTGATTGACGACTCGGTAACGCGATGCCATTTCACTCCCGATCATCGAAATTATTTCGTCTGCGGTGTTAACGCGGTGCGAGCCGGTGCCATTGATGATAGTAAAATTTTCGGCGGGGACGTGTGACAGTTCTTCGAATAGCCACGGCAGCAAACGTTCGGACGGAAGCGGGCGGGTAATGTCGGGGATGACGACGGCCACGCGGTCGTTAGCGGCAACACATTCTTTCAACGGGCGGGCGTCGATAGGTGCGCGCACGGAGTCGCGAAAGGCCGCGGCCTCGTCGGGCAGTCCTTCGACAAACGTCGGCGACAGGACTGTGACGTTGGTGGACGGAATATCGACATCGAGGCCGTCAGCACCGTACTGCAAGTGAACTTTTATCCGGGGCATCACGATTCGCGATCATCCTTCATCCATTGATTGTCAATTGTGCGCCAGATGCCGCGGCGGTTGTCGTCACGGAGTTCGACGGGTAGCGCCTCCGGCGGGAAGTTCTGGTAACAGATAGGTCGGGCAAAGCGTTTGATAGCCGCCGTGCCGACCGATGTCGAGCGTGAATCGGTCGTCGCCGGATATGGCCCGCCGTGTTGCATCGAAGCGCAAACTTCGACGCCGGTCGGGAAGTCATTGAAAATCAAGCGCCCGACTTTATCTTCCAGCATCGGGATTAAATCTTTGTACTCGCGCAGGTCTTCGGGCGTACCGTGGATGGTCGCCGTTAGATGACCGTGCAGACTGCGTGCCACTTCCTCGAAGTCACGACGCGAATGGCAACTGACGATCACCGTCGATGGGCCGAACACTTCTTCACCGAGTTGTGGGTTCTTCAGAAACGTCTCCGCATCGGTGTTGAAGACTGTCGGCTGACCTTCCGTCTTCGCCGCGGCGGGCAGCGAGTCGCTGCGCTCGACGCGCACACCTGAGACCTTCTCTAAACGGCGTAAGCCATCCTCGTAAGTTTGACGGATGCCGGGGTAGAGCATCGTCGCGGGCTGCGACGTTCTCATCAACTCATTGATCTTGTCGACAAATCTGTTCATCCCAGCATCCGCCAGGCCGACAACTAATCCCGGTGAAGTGCAGAACTGCCCGACACCGAGTGTGGCTGATTGCTGCAAGCCTTCGGCAAAAGTTTCGCCGCGCTCCTTCATCGCGCCGGGCAGCACAAAGATCGGGTTGACGCTGCCCATCTCAGCATAGACAGGAATCGGTTCCGGTCGATTGGCGGCGACGTCGAACAGTGCACGACCTGCTTTCAGCGAACCGGTGAAGCCGACCGCTTTGGTCAGTGGATGACGCACCAGCGCGAGACTGACTTCGTGACTCGTTCCATGCAACAGCGAGAACAGACCGGCGGGCATATGGCATTGATCAATGGCTTGCGCGATGGCGCGCGCGACCATCTCGGATGTTCCGGGATGTGCCGGATGGGCTTTGACGACGACCGGGTTGCCGGCAGCGAGCGCGGACGCGGTATCGCCACCGGCGACGGAGAAGGCGAAAGGGAAGTTGCTCGCGCCGAAGACGACGACGGGGCCGATGGGAATCAGCATCCGGCGCACGTCGGGCTTCGGCAGCGGTTTACGTTCGGGTTGCGCGCGGTCGATGCAGGCCTCGACCCACGAACCTTCTTTGACGACATCCGCGAACATCCGCAGTTGATTGACGGTGCGGACACGCTCGCCTCGCAGACGCTTGACCGGCAGGCCCGTCTCACTGTTCGCGCGGTCAATTAATTCATCGCCGAGGGCGTCGATTTGCTCCGCGATTTTCTCAAGCAGCGACGCGATTTCCTCCGGCGACTGGCGACGATACTGTTGAAACGCGAGTGTCGCCGATTGCAGCGCGCGGTCAATCTGCTGCGGCGTAGCCTCGTAAAAGGGAGGTTCCAAGTGTTCACCGAGCAAAGGATTAAACGCGCGGAGGGTCTGCCCTTCGGCGTGTGCTCTTTCACCCGCGATAATATTCAAGCCATGCAAATCCATCGTGTGTCCTCTCCATACGGAACACAGAACAGCGGAGATGAAGGTCGGCTTCTTTCATTCTGTGTCCTGTGTCCTGTGTTCTGTATTCTTGTTCCAACCATTTTCTGCGTTCTTGGTGTTCCAACGTTTAATACTTAGATTCACTTGACGGTGTTAATCAGTGTCCCGATTGGCTCGATGGTGATACGCACCTGGTCGTTAGGGTGAAGCGTGAACGAATCGGGTGGGACGCAACCGGTGCCGGTCAGCAGGAAACACCCCGCCGGAAAACTGTTGTCAAAGAATAGATACTCGATCAGAGATTGGGGCGTCCGCTTCATTTCTGAGAGTGTCGTCGCGCCGGCAAAAACCGTTTCGCTGCCGCGCATGATCTCCATCCGAATCTCGGTTTCCGGCGGAAGCGTCTGTTCAGTGACCAGGACGGCGGGGCCGAGAGCGCAACTCCGGTCGTAGACTTTGGCCTGCGGCAGATAGAGCGGATTCTCGCCCTCGATGTCGCGCGAACTCATGTCGTTGCCGATGGTGTAGCCGATCAATTTGCCGCTCGAAGTCATCACTAGAACCAGTTCTGGTTCCGGCACATTCCATTTGGAATCGCGGCGGATGCGCACGTGTGAGTTGTGGCCCGCGACACGGTGGGGCGTGGCCTTGAAGAACAACTCTGGACGCTCGGCATGATACACGCGGTCATAGAAACTTCCGCCGCCGGAATCCTTCGCTTCTTCCATGCGCGCGCTGCGGCTACGGTAGTACGTGACGCCCGCCGCCCACACTTCCTGGCTGCCGACGGGCGGTTGCAAATCACCGGCGTCCAACGGCGAAAAGTTTTCGAGCGGCGTCAGTTTTTCAACCTCGCGTGACAGATATTGATGAAGGTCATCGCGGTTGAGAAGTTCGTCCCAGACGGGCGCGCTGAGACGGTAAAATTTCTGCTGACTTTCGACGACCGCATCTTTAGACAACTTGTACAGCCTGAATGTGTTCATATGGCGACCTTGGATAATTGAACTGTCAGAGCACCCGTTCGAGTTAATGTTCGCTTCGCAGTTAATACAACATCACTGCATCAGTGGCAAGAGACAAACATGTGCGCACACGCCGACGGTCACCACAGCCGTTGGTTTGATCGTGTCGTTTAGTCGACAGAGTTACAACCTTTCGTGAGTCGGCGACAACAATCTCCGCACATCAGCCGGGTAACGTGTTCGCTCAACGGACGAACAGTCGTCGGAACATCCGGCGCGGTAAACCTTATTTCAAATCACACGATACCGGAAGGAGTATCAATCATGAGTGAGAAAGCGGAGCGGACGGAAGGCATCAACAAACTACGTGAGATGGTTAGGGACATAGACTTCTGCATGTTGACCACCATTGATGAAAGCGGAGATTTGCACAGTCGACCGATGTCTACGAACGGTGAAATCGATTTCGACGGAGACCAGTGGTTCTTCACCTACGCAAGTTCACACAAGATGGCGGAGATCAGTCGCGTGTCAAAGGTCAACGCGAGTTTTTCGGCCCCGGATAAGCAGCGATACGTCTCAATGTCGGGCCACGCGCAAATCGTGCGCGACCGGCAAAAGATCGAAGAGATGTGGAAACCGGAATTGAAAGCGTGGTTCCCGAAGGGCACCGACGAGCCTGATATTGCGCTGCTTAAAATCAACGTCGAGAAGGCCGAGTATTGGGACAATCCTTCGAGCATGGTGTCGCACGCGATTGGCTTCATCTCGTCAGTCGTCACTGGCCGGCCCGTCAATCCCGGAGTGAATAAGCAGGTCAACCTTGAATAAGTGTCGGATGGGGAAGTAGTAAGGCGGAGAAAGTTTCTTCGCTTCACGAGAAACTAAGAAAATGGATTTAAGATCAGGACAGTCTCTGTGGACAGCTATCGACCCGCCTGAATTTGCATATCCCACATTGACAAGCGACATCAGTTGTAATGTCGTGGTCATTGGCGGCGGCATCACCGGGTCGATGGTCGCCTAACACCTTGCCGGCGCCGGGATCGACACCGTGCTGTTGGATAAGCGAAAGATCGGCGTCGGCTAGACGGGTGCGAGCACATCGCTTTTGATGTAGGAACTTGACGTGCCGCTTCATCAACTCGCCAAAGCCATCGGCGAAACTGAAGCAGCGCGGGCTTACCGGCTGTGCTGTGATGCGATTGGCAAGATCGAGAAGATTACGGCTTCGCTCGACGATGACTGTGATTTTCGCCAAAGGGAGAGTTTGTATCTCGCGAGCTGTGCTAATGATATCGATGGTCTCAAAACGGAATACGAGTTGCGCCGCAAGCAAGGCTTTCGGTTGGACTATTTGCAGCAGGAGCGCACCCCTTGCGGAGTGCGCTCCCAATCTCGTTTGGTTAGCCCCAAATCACGCCACATGAGAGGCAGAGCATAGCTATGATTAAAAATACTGTCTACGATCAAGCTTCAATTTCTGGCAGACCCAGGTGGACGGTTACTCTAAACACAGTTGGAGTCCGATAACGAAAATTCTGTTCAATTATCATTAAATTTGGTAAGCACACCACTCGAACACGGAACTCGGACTGATAAACTTCATCAACTTAGATAGGCTTATTGTTAAAACTTCTGTCCTTTCCCGGCGCGGTGTATGATGCGCGCCTGGATTTCTCAGCATGTCAACCATTTACTTCGGAAATGTATTTGCTCTGCCTGAACGACGTACCCTTGAAGGAGATGAATAATGAGTGAAAGCTCGATCAGCCGACGCCGC
>JALZJL010000148.1 GCA_030859785.1 Acidobacteriota bacterium | reverse complement strand
TTTCGGTCGTCGAGTCGGGTGCCACGTCCTTCTCTTCGCGATAGCCGGGAACAGATTTGCCGGCTATCGAGCCGCGGCCATACTGCCCGCGCACGCATTCAGCGCGGACACGCTCCGGCGTAAACATTCGCGCCGCCGACATTACTTTAATCTTCTCGTCGCGCACCGCCTCGGCCCCGAGATGCGCGGGCGGCTCCATCGCCACCAGCGAAAGAACCTGGAAGACGTGGTTCTGGATGATGTCGCGCATCACGCCCGACTTTTCATAGTAGCTGCCGCGCCCTTCGACGCCGACAGTCTCGGCGTTGGTGAGTTGGACGTGGTCAATGTACTGGCGATTCCACAGCGGCTCGAAGATGCCGTTCGCGAACCGGAAGACGAGCAGGTTCTGCACCGTCTCTTTACCGAGGTAGTGGTCGATGCGGTAGACCTGTGATTCGTCGAGGTATTTCAGGATGTGCGCGTTCAGCTCGCGTGCGCTCCGCAGATCAGTGCCGAATGGTTTCTCGACGATCACGCGCACCCAAGACTTGTCGTCGCGCGGCTCGGTCAGCCCGGCGTCGCCCAATTGCTCGATGGCTTCGGCGTAATTGTCGGGCGCAACCGAGAGATAGAAGAGTCGGTTGCCCTGCGTCCCGCGCTCTTGATCGATCTGTTCGAGCAGGCTGGCGAGTTGTTGATAATTCTCAGGCTTATTGATGTCCGAAGGCAGGTAGTACATCCCCTGCGCGAAGGATTGCCAGACCTCCTCATCGACCCGTTTCTCTTCGGTGAACTCAACGATGGCCTGCTTCATCCGGTCGCGGTATTCGTCGTGGCTCAGAGAGGTGCGGCTGAGTCCGACGATGGCGAACTCGGCGGGTAGAATGCGTTGCTGCACCAGACGATAGAGCGCCGGCAGCAGTTTGCGCTTTGCCAGGTCACCGGACGCGCCGAAGATGATGACGACGCACGGTCGCCCCGCGCGCTCGAACCTCATACTTTCACGCAGAGGATTTTCCGTCACAGTCGATTCTGAAAGCATAACGATGCACGCTTAAATTAAGACATGGAAGATTGCCACCAGCGTTGACCGAGTGGCGCGCAAGACCCGAGGCTTCAGACTTCAGACTTCAGACTTCAGACTCCGGACTGTTGCTTTTCAAGCAACTCTTTCCACTCGGTATGAACGAAGCCGAGTTCCGGCTTGTCGGCGCGCTCATAGGTGTGCGATCCGAAGAAGTCGCGTTGCGCCTGCGTCAGATTCAGCGGCAGGTCGGCGGTGCGGAACATATCAAAGTAGCCGAGGCTGGCAGACATCGCTGGTGCCGGCAAGCCTGCCTGGAGCGCACTCGCGACCACGCGCCGCCAGTTCGGTTGCGCCTCTTCGACCCACGCCTTGAACTCGCCGTCGAGCAGCAGATTCGGTAAGTCGGCGCGCCGCTGATAAGCCTGCTTGATCTTATCGAGAAACTGCGCGCGGATGATGCACCCGCCTTTCCAGATGCGCGCTACTTCGCCCAGATTGATGTCCCAGTTCCAGTTCGCGGAACCGGCGCGAATCAGATTCATGCCCTGTGCGTAAGAACAGATTTTCGAAGCGTAGAGTGCATCGTGAATCGCTCCGATCATCTCTTTTTTATCGCCAACCTCACCCGCCGCGACCGCTCCTTCGATCTGCTTACTGGCTTCGACGCGCTCATCCTTACGCGACGACATCGTGCGCGCGTCGACCGAGGCGTTGATCGTCGGGATGACGACGCCGAGATCAAGCGCGACCCGGCTTGTCCATTGACCCGTGCCCTTCTGCCCCGCCTTATCGAGCACCACATCGACCATTGGCCGGCCCGTCTCTTCATCTTTGACGCGGAGAATCTGTGCGGTGATTTCGATCAGGTATGACTCAAGATCGCCGCGATTCCACTCATCGAAGATGTCGGCCATCTCTTCAGCTTCAAGTTTGAGCAGGCGGCGCATCAAGTCGTAAGTTTCGGCGATCAACTGCATATCGCCGTACTCAATGCCGTTGTGAATCATCTTCACGAAGTGGCCCGCGCCGTCCGGCCCGATGTACGTTACGCACGGGCCGTCATCTACTTTGGCGGCGATGGCTTCCCAGATCGGTCGAATCTGTTCGTAAGCCTCGCGCGCGCCGCCGGGCATCAGACTCGGCCCCCACAGCGCACCTTTCTCGCCGCCGGAAACGCCGGAGCCGATGAAGAAAAAGCCTTGCTCCTTCAATTCTTTCTCGCGCCGCGCGGTGTCGAGGAAGTACGAATTGCCGCCGTCAATAATAATATCGTCCGGCTCAAGAAAGGGTTTGAGTTGATTGATTGTCCAGTCAACCGGGTCGCCGGCTTTGACCAGCAGGATGATCTTTCGCGGTCGTTCGACGGAGCGCACAAACTCCTCGAAAGATTTCGCGCCGATGACCTGCTTGCCCTCAGCCTCGGCGACAAAGTGTTCGACCTTGTGCGGGTCGCGGTTAAAAACGGCAATCGGATAGCCGTTGCGCTCGATGTTCATCGCGAGGTTCTCGCCCATCACGGCGAGGCCGATCAGTCCGACCTTCGCTGTCCGCATTGTGTGTTCAGGTGTCGCCATTGTTAATGTCCTTCGAGTGATGTGCAGAGCTTCAGGAATTAGACTTTGTGACTTGTGCGATTCCGACTTCGGCGGCTTCGTCGCGCGGCACGGCTTCAACGATCAACTGATGCAGGCGCTTGAGACCCGCGCTCGTATCCGCACCGAGATCGACGCGAATCGCGCGCCGCCCACGTGACGCCAGCGAGCTAAAATCGCCAAGTGCCTGAGCGTCTTTCAGCACGCTGAATGTATAGGGCAGTCCCGGCACTTCAAGATCTGTCGCATCGGGCGCGGTCACTTGAATAAAGACGCCGTTCGACGCGCCGCCTTTGTGCAACTGTCCGGTCGAATGCAGGAAGCGCGGGCCATAGCCGGTCGTCGTCGCGCAACGCGTCGCGTCGCGCAGGTGCGTGCGAAGCGTCTGAATAATCGCTTCGTGCTCCGGCGTTTCTTCGATGTAATTTAAGAGCGCGATGTAGTCGCCCGCGCCCGCTCGCTTCAGGTGCGCTTGCAATGTGTCCGACACGGAAGATGACGGCAGCTCTTCAGCACGCGCCGACTCGCCCGCATAGATCGTCAACGTGCCGTCGGTGACCAGCGTCGGCTGTTGAGTAAGTTTACCGTCGCGCGCGTAGGCTTCGAGTAATTCTTTCGTCGCATCCTTCGATTCCTGAACATTCGGCTGATCGAACGGGTTGATGCCGAGCCGTTGCCCGACGAACGCCGTCGCCATCTCCCACAGAAAGAACTCTTCGCCGAGGTCGTACAAATCGGTGAGCGTGCGATAGACAACCGGATGTCCGGCGTCTTCGAGCGCATTGAGTTTCTTCCGCGTCTCGTCAGCGATTTCGCCGACCGCGATGGAGACGAACAAACGATCAACACCGTAGACGGATGGCGCGCCGAGCGACTCGCCCGCGACGGGGACGACGCCCGTCGCGTCCTTGCCCGTGCTTTCGGCAACTAACTGCTCGACCCACAATCCGAACGATGCTATTTGCGGATCGGCGATGATCGTCAATTTGTCGCGGCCCGCCTTCGCGCACTCCGCGATAATCGCGCCGAGCCGGGCCGCCGGGTTCTCGTTGATTGGCACCACCGCTGCGCAAGCGTGGACGGCGCGTTCGGCGCGGTCAAGTAGCTTAGCAATGTCGAGACCCATCAGCGCCGCCGGCACGATGCCAAAGTATGACAGCGCTGAATAGCGCCCGCCGATGTCCGACGGGTTGATGAAGACGCGCCTGAAGCCGTCGTCAATCGCCATCTTCTCCATCAGCGTACCGGCGTCGGTGATCGCGATGAACGAATCGCCGGGTCGGTCGCTGTGGCGACTCACCTGGTCGTACCAGAACTTATAAAACGCGAGTGGCTCGGTTGTCGTCCCCGACTTTGAGGCGATGACGAACAGACTCCGTGCGGGATCAATCCGCCGCATCAAGTCCGCCAAGGCGTCCGGGTCGGTCGAGTCAAGCACCAGCAGTTCCGGGAATCCGTCTTGTTTGCCGAACGCCTGCCGCAACACTTCAGGACACAACGAAGAGCCGCCCATCCCGCACAGCAGAACGTGATCGAACGTGCGCGAATCTTTCAACTCGCGGGCGAAGTTCGCCAACTCGTCTTCGACGCCGATCATCTCGTCGGTGACAGTCAACCAGCCGAGCGAGTTGTTGATGATCTTCTGATGAGCCTCTTCGCTTTTCCAAAGGGCCGCGTCCTTGCGCCAGATGCGTCGCATCACTTCGCCCTGGTCAGACTCTTTGAGCGCGGTGTCGACAGCACTGGCGAAAGTTTTAAGGTCGGCGGTCAGCCGGTCGTTGATGCCGGAGGAGAGTGCGCCGCGTTTCGCTCCGATTGACTCGGCGAGCGAGCCGAATGATTTGACGAACGCATCAAGACCCTCGACCTGAAGTTGCTTCGTGACGGCAACCAGGTCAATACCGACCTCCGCCAGTTGGTCGAAGACGGCTTGCGCTTCGTTGAGGTTCAGTTCGATGGTCAGTGCGACTCGACCGTGCTCACGGAATGCGGTGTAGGTGGCCGGCGGGATGGTGTTAACGGTGTCGGGGCCGATTAGATTATCGACGTACAACACATCGGAATAGTTCGGATTCTTCGTACCCGTCGAAGCCCACAGCGGGCGCTGCACCTGCGCGCCTTTCGCCTTCAACGCCGCGAAGCGTTCGCCGTAGAAAATCTGTTTGAAGCGTTGGTAAGCCAGTTTCGCGTTGGCGACCCCCGCCTTGCCGCCGAGGGATTCGAGGGCCTTTTTCTCTTCCGCGCTTGTCGTTTGGCCGATTCGCTCTTCAAGTTGTTTGTCGATCAACGTGTCGACGCGCGAGACGAAGAAACTGGCGACCGAAGCGATATGATCGACCGCCTTGCCTTCGGCGTCGCGCCGCTCTAAGCCGCGGATGAAAGCCTCTGCGACCTGCTCGTAGTTCTCGATGGAGAAGATCATCGTGATGTTGATGTTGATGCCGCGATAGATGGATTCCTCAATCGCCGGCAGCCCCTCCTGCGAAGCGGGAATCTTAATCATCACGTTCTGCCGCCCGAGGTGTCTGAACAGACGGTCGGCTTCGTCAATCGACTGCTGCGTGTCGTATGCAAGACGCGGATCGACTTCGAGACTGATGTAGCCATCGACGCCGTCGGTCTTGTCGTATACAGGCCGCAAGATGTCGGCGGCGCGCCCAATGTCATCAAGCACCAACGCTTCGTAAATCTCCTGGACGCTTTTACCAGCAGCAATCAACTCGCGCAGTTGCACGTCATAATCGGTCGAGCCGGTAATCGCCTTTTCAAAGATGGTCGGGTTGGAAGTCACGCCGCGCAAATCATCTTCGTCAATCTTGCGCGCCAACTCTCCCTCGTCCAGCATCGCGCGACGAATATTGTCGTACCAAATCGACTGTCCCAGTTTCATCACTTCGGTTAAGGGATTGCTCATAGCGGTTCGCTCCTCGAATGGATTCAGACTGACGGTGCGGCGTTTGATGTTCGCGCCGGAGGTTTGCCCTCCCCCGGAATTTCTGCCCGCGCAAGGCTCTTCAACCGGCGGGTTCGAATTGAGTGACACCTCTTCAGGCCCCGGCCTCGCGTGTCATGCTCGATTCTTAAATACTGAATTATGGGGCTTGATGTAAAGCGTCCGGCAAACTTACCACTATTCGTGGATTTTAGACCACCGGAAAAGTCTCACCACGCAAAAATTAATCAGGCACGAAGGGACTTCGGTGAAGTGCCTCTTCGTGCCTGACTCAAGTTTCGCGGCTGATTAATTTGAGGGAGTGCGCGCGAACGATGAGGGAAATCAGTTTGTTGCCGCCTCCGTGTTTTGGAACAGCGTGTCGTCCATCTTCAGTCCGAAGCTGACCGTCAGAATGTTCGACTGCTCCGCCTGCTTGCCGTCGGCGTAGAGCACCGTGCGGTACGGCACCAGAGTCCCTTGGGCGTATGTGTAATCGTGAAACGTCCGCTTGAACTTTGCCGTCTCGCCGGTCGGTGTATTCTCTTCGTATTCGAGCCACAGCACTCGCGCCCGTTGCGCGCTGATGTAGTAACGGGTGCGTATCTTCTCTTTGTCGACCAGATCGACAGCCCAGGTGTCGATGTTCTTGTGTTTTTCTTTGGCGACGAAAGTGAGCGTCGAGCCGTTCTCTTTGTAGCGTAGCAGTGCGTCGATGCCGTGTTTGGATGGAAGCAGGAATTTGTCGACGGCTTCCTGTCGCGGGGTGAAGGTCGTCCCATTGACGATGCCGAACACGCGCCCGCCATTAAAGACCAGCGAGAATTCCATCGACGGCATCTTTTGATCGAGACGTATCTTATCCTTGTCGGCGGTTTCGCCGCGGACGAAACGTCGTTCGTATGTAATGTCTTCCGTGCGCCCTTCGCCGTTCGTCCGGCTCAAGCGCCCGCGCTCGACGCCATTGCGCTGAATGGTCGATAAACGTTGGCGACCGCCGAAAACCAGAATCACCGTTTCGGCAATCTCTTCGGCGGTCGGCACCTTGCCTTCCTTCTGCGCACCGAAAGCGGGGCGCGGGGCGAGCGACACCCCGGCCCATCCGATGATCGTCGCCAGTGCGAGATAATTCAAACATCGCAACACTAGATTAAAGTCTCCTTAAACAATAGAACTGTAATTATTCGTTGATCAAAGTGTACCGTGACGCATCACAGGAAGAGGTCAGACGAAGCGTCAATGGGGCGATTTTAGCACACAAATTATCACCGGTCTCACCGTTGCCCGTCCTGAATTGGCAGACATTAGAGATGCCGAACCATGCCCGCCGGATGCCTGAAAGTGTGTTGACAACCTTCTTACTCAGCATGTAGAGTGCTCGGTTTTCTACACCCTATAAATCTCAGAGCGAGTGTTAATAACGAAGCCAGCCTCGTAAACATTCCGGTGCGTCATTTATTATTTCTCGCTAATTACGAAAGGAAATCAAACCATGAAAAAAGTAGGCATTCTGGTCGGTCGCGAGCAGTCTTTTCCGGCAGCTCTGATCGAAAGAATAAACGAGCGCGGTCACGGCGCGGTGCAAGCGGAGTTGGTGACGGTGGGCGGCGTCCGGCTCGATTGGTCGAAAAGATACGACCTGATTGTTGACCGCATCTCCCACGAGGTTCCCTTCTACCGTGGATTCCTGAAGCGTGCCGCCCTCGAAGGCACGATTGTCATCAACAACCCGTTCTGGTGGTCGGCTGATGACAAGTTCTTCAACTACGCGCTGGCGACGAAACTCGGTGTCACCATTCCCCGCACCGTTTTGTTGCCGCAGAAAGATTACATCAAAGGCGTGACCGGTGACAGCTTGCGCAACCTCGAATTTCCTCTCGATTGGCAAGGCATCATCGACTACGTCGGGCTGCCGGCAATCCTGAAACCATTCGACGGCGGCGGCTGGAAGAATGTTTCGCGCGTCAATTCGCTCGAAGAGTTGTGGCGCGAGTACGACCAGACCGGCACCCTCTGTATGACGCTCCAGGAGATGATTGACTTCGATCACTTCGTGCGCTGCTATTGCATCGGTCAGGAGGAAGTGATGATTATGCCGTATGACCCGCGCAAACCTTACCTCTCCGGCGAGCAGTACATCAACGACCCGCACTATCTGACACCGGAACTTGCGGCGCGCGTGACCGCCGACGTTCGAACGCTCTGCCGTGCCCTCGGCTACGACATCAACACCGTCGAGTTTGCGATCAAAGACGGCGTACCCTACGCCATTGATTTTATGAACCCCGCACCCGACGCCGACCTTCACTCGGTCGGCGAGTTTTATCACAACTGGGTTTTGGGCGCCGTGACTGACTTGGTCTTGAAGCGTCTCGCCGAACCGCAGGCCGCTCCCCGTTACCGCTGGGACGCGCTGCTTAATCCGGCTCCGGCAAGCCAGTTTTCTCAAGCAGTCGTGGCGGTCGCCTCTGCTGCCGAACAGGCCGCCCGCACGATCATTCCGAAACCCGTGCGCGACATTCCATCTGACATCGCAGCCGGCGTCACCGAACTGGTCAGCGACGCGACCACCGCCGTCTCCAATATCATCGATTCCGTTATCGAATCGGATGCGGCGAAGGCCAGAAGCTCGAAGCGCAAAAGTTTGCCAAGCACCACCGGGACATCAGCCAAACGTAAGGCAACCACCAAAAAGACCGCCACCCCACCGACCGGTGAAACCGTTCCCGAAGTCTAGACCTTTCATCACTTCGCCCAAAAAGGAAGAAGGGCAACCCGTGTGTTGCCCTTCAAACTCCCAAGGCTCATGTAACAAACTGGTGCTAACCAAACAGATTCAGCGGCAATTTTTGCGACTTTGCACCAGTAGATTACATGGGCTTCGTTATCGGAGCGGCTGTTGGCGTGGTATTTAAGAATACTCCGGTATGGACTGGATTGGGTGTCGCCGTCAGTTGTTGGCATCGGATACGCTCTGTCGCGGAGGGAAAGATGAACGAGCCGGATGACTTATGCTGTCTCCACCCGCGCTTTTGCTTGCGGGGAGTATCTACATCTCTTTGCTGCCCCACGCACTGAGAAAGCTACAGATGATTGCCACGATCATGCAGCTCAGCGCGAAAAACATGATGATGCCTAAAACCGTTCCCAACAAACTCATAGCTTCTTCACATCAGCATCCAAGTTTTTCCTCTTCACCTTGATGACCAGTCCCTGTTTTGCACACGCTTGACGTGTTGCCGGTAGTTCCAGGCTTGCCAGCGGTAGCATACCCTCAACGGGCGCGTTGTGCTGTGGCGCCCAAGCAGCACACGTATCCGCAGTTTGCAGTAGTAGCCCAGAAAGGAAAGTACTCGCATCACAGCTTCCGCACGTCAGCCTCCGGATTATCAGCCATACACAAATCACCCGTGAGCTTGCACAGACTCACGGGTGATTCAATCTTTGGATACTGATATTGACTCAGTCTGCATCGCTCTTCATGGCTTGGCGACGACGGCGAATCTTTGCCGCCACTCCAACTAAACCTGTGCCAAGCAGCAGCATCGTGGTTGGTTCAGGTATCGCTGCTGCGGTACCGAATGCAAGGTTATCAATCAATTCGCCGGGTGCCGCACTCAGGCTGGCGATATTGATGCGGCCGATCAAGCTTGTCGTGGAGATCAAGCCGAAAAACGTTCCTGATATTGGCGAGGAAACCGTGAACGTCCCAAGCGGAGCATTGGCAGGATCGAAAATAGAGATTGCGATGTTGCCCGCGGCAAGGCCAGGGAAAACATCGAATCCGACCGCGGTTGCGTTGGCAAACGTTAGGTTGAAGGTATCCGCGAAGGCGTTCGGTCCAATCACTCTGCTCGTGTTGCCCACAACTCCCGCCCCAAGCACGACCATGTTGGGTGGGATTGTGGAGCTGGCATTGAAGACTACTCCCGGAAGCAGGCTGCCGGTCGGAAAGCAGGTGCTACCCAGAGCGCTACTCAGGGGGCCACTGCAAATTGTGACACCACCGGGTCCGACCAACCCTGATTCGAACGTCTCAACGGGTAGTGCGGGGGCTGCGGCGTTGAAAGCAGATCGAGTGGTAAATGTAATCAAGTCTGCGTAAGCCGGCTGGCTGGCGAGGCAGAAGAACGCGAAGGTCAAAGCTGCGAGTACAACTCTACGTAAGGTGGGCATTAAATTTTCTCCTCATGGTTGGAAGACACGCACGCGAACTATGATTTGGTCATAGTCCGGTTGATTCAAGGGAAGCCTTGACAGTGGAGGGACACAGAACAGCGATGCGCAAGCAAGACTACCTTTAGAATTTGGTAGGCACACGAAGCAGAAACGGGCAGCCCATAAGTTGCCCGTAACTTTTTAATTGAATGGTGGCCAGGGACGGAGTTGAACCGCCGACACCCTGATTTTCAGTC
>JALZJL010000122.1 GCA_030859785.1 Acidobacteriota bacterium | reverse complement strand
CTGGTAGGTGCGGCGCCGATAGCCGCTCAGACGACCAGAGCGAACGGCAAGATCGTTTTTCAAAGTCGTCGAGACTCGGCTAATAACTTTACAGGCCAGGTCTATGTGATGAATGCGGATGGGACTAATCAGACACGGCTGACGTTGGGCAGCACGGATAACTCCTACCCGGCATGGTCGCCGGACGGTACCAGGATCGCGTTCAAAAGTTATCGGGAAGGCAATGATGACATCTACGTGATGAACGCGGATGGCAGCAACCAAATCAGACTGACAAATAACCCGGCGACTGATTTTGGATCGGCGTGGTCACCCGATGGCAGCAAGATCGCGTTTTCGAGTTACCGCGACGGCAACGCCGAGATTTACGTTATGAACGCTGATGGAAGTGGACAGGTCAGACTGACCAACAACACCGGCGGAGATGACATCGATGGGGTATGGTCGCCTGATGGTGCACGCATCGCTTTCTCAAGTAAGCGACCTGACGATGTCAAACGACAAATATACGTGATGAATGCGGACGGTAGTAATGTGGTGAGGTTGACCAGCAACGGGGCGGATGAATCTCAACCTGCCTGGTCGCCCGACGCAACGAAGATCGCGTTCCAGACCGACCGCGATGGCAATTATGAAATATATGTGATGAGTGCAGACGGTTCCAATCAAGTCAATGTCTCGGCCAATTCGGCAAATGACTTTGAGCCGGTTTGGTCACCTGACAGCACCAGCATTGCTTTCGCCAGCGCGCGTGATGGCAACATGGAAATTTACGTGATGGGGGCGAATGGTAATAACCCGATTCGATTAACAACACATCAAAAGTTGGACGGCCAACCCGACTGGCAGTCGATAGGGTCTCCAATGCCAACCCCGACTCCCACACCGACACCAGTACCAACACCGACACCCACGCCAGTGCCGACACCGGAACCAACGCCCACACCGACACCGACACCTACTCCGGAACCGACGCCAGCGCCGACTCCGACGCCAGCGCCTACACCCACTCCGGAACCAACACCGACGCCGACGCCAACTCCGACACCAACGCCAACACCGATACCGATACCGACACCAAACAACGTGCAGTTCGACGCCTCTAATTACAACGTAGCTGAGGGAGCCGGCGGCGTGACCATCACCGTCACCCGTTCGGGCGACACGTCCGCCGCCGCGACGGTTAATTTCGCGACGACACCCGACCAGCAGGTGCTGCGGTGTGATGTCGTCAATGGGGCAGCATCCGAGCGTTGCGATTATGTGACGGTATTAGGCGTCCTACGCTTTGCCGCCGGGCAGGCAACAGCCAACATCATCGTCCCGATTCTTGATGACGCTTATGCGGAAGGAGTGGAAAACTTCCAACTCTCGTTGAGCAACGCTGTGGGAGTTGAGGCAGGTCATCAATCGACGACGATCATCACCATTCAGGATAATGAGCAGACATCATCAATGACGAATCCGATTGATAACCCACGGTTCTTTCTTCGTCAACAATACCTGGATTTCCTCGGTCGTGAACCGGATCAGGGAGGCTTTAATGGGTGGACAGCCAAACTTAACCAATGTCCGTCGAGCGAACTTGGCAATCGCTTCTACGCGCAGGATTGCACTCGCATTGATGTGTCGTCAGCTTTCTTCCGCTCACAGGAGTTCAGTCTCAAAGGGTACTACGTCTACCGTTTTTACGCGGTGTCATTCGGAGAGCGGCCACAGTATGGGCAGTTCATCCGCGACATGAGCCGCGTCAAGGGTGCGACGGATGAGGAATTTGAAGCTAATCGAGCAGCATATCCCGGCGACTGGGTGGCACGAGGGCGCTTCCGCGACAAGTACGACGCTCTTGGGAATGCGGCCTATGTCGACGAGTTGCTACGCATCAGCGGCATGGCACAGAACTTAGGAGCGAGAAGAGATCAGTGGGTCAGCGAACTGGGAGCCGGCACACAGACACGCGCACAAGTGCTGAAAGAGATTGTTGAAAGCCCGGAGACGACGGCACGATTCTACAACGAAGCGTTTGTCGCGATGCAGTACTTCGGTTACTTACGTCGTGATCCGGACGGGGCGGGCTTTGATGGGTGGCTCAAGCATCTGAACCAGACCGGCAACTATCGAGAGATGGTCTGGGGCTTTCTGTATTCACCTGAGCACCAGCTACGGTTTGGGCCGGTGGCCGGATTCTGATTGCTTATTACTCAAATGTGAAGGGTGACAGGTGACAGATGATTGCGGATTAAAAGAAACACCACTTGTTTTTCAATCGGCAATCTCCTGGTTCTGTCCTGTCACCGATCACGATTTACCTGTCACTGCTGATATATTATCGATATGGGCTTGTGCTAAACCGGGACTGATGAGACTCGGACACTGATTTAACAAAGAGAGGGCATGGAGGACACAGCGCACAGAGTAAAACGATTACTTTGTGCGCTGTGTCCTCCATGCCCTCTCTTTGTTAAAAATACCTCTCGTCGCCACCCGCCCGCCGTGCAACAATTAGCCATCTTGCAAAAGTAAAAATCCGTTTGTTTAGAGGCGGGCTGCGTCCGCCGTTGCCTGTGACGTTTAACCGTGCACCAGCGGGCGCAGCCCGCCACTAAACATGGTAATTGATTTTTGCAAGAGATCTATTCTTCTATATCTCGACTTAGCAACGATTATATCGAGTGTCCCAGTGTTCTGTGTTCTGATTTAGAAAGTGTATTATTCGATGCTCTACGAAACTGATGAGCGCCGCGCGCCGGCAGACTGAGATGACAGAGGTTGTGGAGCTATGACAGGACCGGCATACCCGGCTGCCCGTGCGGTTGCCGCCACAGTGCAAGCGCACTTCGCACGCCTTCTCGCGGAGGCGCGCCGACAGGGGCAGCAAGAGTTGGCGCCGGAATCCGATACTCGAACCATCGAAGCGATTATCAATGCCGCGTTCTGGGCGAGTTTACGACGCGAGGAAGGTTACTCACCGAAGATTTCACTCGCCTTCCTACCGCCCGCGCAAGGTGGCCAATCGCTGAGGTTCGAGCGGCATCTCCCGCTCACTCCTTCATCTCTCTCGCGGCTCGCACCTGCCGTCGAGCGCCCCGGCATCCATCTCGGCGTCTGGCGCGACACAGACGAGTTATTTGTGTGGGGGAGCACACGCACGATCCCGAAACTCTGCTTTGTGCTGGAGGTCATCGAACCTGGTTTGCTAGTGATCAAATATCGCCGCGGCCAAGACCCAAGCAAGTACGTCAACGTTGTGGTCTTGAAGGGTGACCAGATCAAGGTCGTCGACGAACAGGGTACAAGCCTGCCTGATTGTCCGGCTCTGATGACGACACTGCTCGGCTTTGGCTCGCCGGATTCACAACCTGACTCGGTGAATGTGCTTGTCCAATTGGCCGTTTCGATGCGTGCTCATGGGCGGGGCGGATCGCTGCTCGTAGTGCCTCAAGGCTCTGACACATGGCGGGAGTCAATCGTGCAGCCCGTGTCATACTCGGTGATGCCTTCGTTTTCCGAACTAGCGGACCTGATGCGGCAGAATAGGGAAGAGAGAAGCAGGCGTCTCTGGCAGGAGTCACTTCTCGATGCGGTCGAAACTGTGGCGGGCATGACCGCGGTGGACGGCGCGACCGTGATCAGCGATCAGTATGAACTGCTTGCCTTCGGCGCCAAGATCGGACGCCGTGAAGGTGGCGCACAGGTCGAAGAGGTAATAGTGACGGAACCGGTTGTCGACAGTGTGGCCTCGGTCGTCCATCCCGTCCAACTCGGTGGCACTCGGCATCTGTCGGCGGCGCAGTTCGTACAGGACCAGCGGGACTCGGTCGCGCTCGTGGCATCACAAGACGGACGCTTCACGGCCTTCGCCTGGTCGCCGTGTGAAGAGATGGTTCATGCACACCGGGTGGAGACATTGTTGCTATAGATGTTAAGAAAACCAGTCATCCACGAATGACACGAATCAACTCAATGGCAACAAGTGACGCTGGCCGACGAAAGCGGTGATTCAGTCACATCAGCTCTCGGTCATATATATCGTCAACAAGACTGACACGCCTTCACTAACTCAATACGGAGATACGCTCAACCATGCACATCGTATACAAACCCGCACGCTTACTGGTCGTCATTTTGCTGTTATGCCATGTCGCTTTCGCCGCACCCACAACGAAGTGGACGGAAGCGAAGGCTAACGAGTGGTACAAACAACAGCCGTTCCTGGTCGGCAGTAACTACAATCCGGCAACGGCGATCAATGAACTTGAGATGTGGCAGGCTGATACGTTCGACCCGAAGCGCATCGACCTCGAACTCGGCTGGGCGGAGAGCATCGGTATGAACACAATGCGCGTTTACCTGCACGACCTTCCATACAAGCAAGACCCGGAAGGCTTCAAGAATCGCATTGATGCTTTTCTCCAAATCGCGGACAAGCACAAAATCCGTCCGATGTTCGTGTTGTTCGATTCATGCTGGGACCCATTCCCGGTCATGGGGCGTCAGCGCGAGCCGCGCCCCGGCGTCCACAACTCCGGCTGGATGCAGTCGCCCGGCAAAGTCGCGCTCGAAGACCCAGCGGAATATCCACGCCTTGAGGCTTACGTCCGCGGCATCGTCGGCAGGTTCGCCGGCGATAAAAGGATTTTAGCGTGGGACATCTGGAACGAACCGGATAATATGAATGACCCGGCGTACATCAGTTTGGAGCCGAAGAACAAAGTCGAACTCGTCCTCGCCCTACTGCCGCAAGCGTTTCAGTGGGCGCGCGAGGCGGGCGCGACGCAACCGCTCACCAGTGCCCCGTGGAAGGGCGGTGACTGGTCGAACCCGCGTGAGTTAACTGCAATGGAGATTACGCAACTCACCCTCTCCGACATCATTTCGTTCCACAACTACGAGGCACCGGAAAACTTCGAGCGACGCATCAAGCAACTTCTAGTGTATAACCGCCCGATTCTGTGCACCGAATATATGGCGCGCGGAAACGGAAGTACGTTTGAGGGTAGTCTTCCCATCGCCAAGCGTTACAACGTCGCGGCGATTAACTGGGGCTTGGTTCAGGGTAAGTCGCAGACGCATCTGCCGTGGGATTCGTGGCGGCGTCCCTACACCGACCGCGAACCAAGCGTTTGGTTCCACGAGGTCTTCCGCATCGACGGCACGCCCTACCGCGCACCGGAAGTCGAACTCATCAAGCGCCTCACCGGGAAAATCAAAGCCGAATCCGGCACTCACTCGCTGCCGAGATGACCCTGCAACGAAGGCCGTGAGGCAGTTAGGTGTGAGCGAGACCAAGACGCAACAAAAAACGTATCTAAATCAGACCTCATGAGCTTGGTACACTCATGCAGCCTTTAGTTTCTGTGCTGTACACACTGTCGCGACCGCCGCATCAACGTCCGGTGCGTAGTAGATGTTCGATAGTTTATACCGCCACGGGCCGTTACTCCGCAGATGCCATTCTACATCTGCCACCAGGTCGTTGATCTTGCGCCGTTTGTGGTTGCGTGTGCATTTATCATGGACATCACCATAAGCTCTCTCGATCGGGTTCGCACGCGGACAATAGGTCGGCAACCACACGATCTGCATCCGAGGATGAGCCGCCAACCATGCCACGACCGCTTTGGCTTTGTGGATACGGTAGTTGTCCGCTACCAGATAGATGCTCTGAGCCTGTGGGTACTTGCGCTCGATAGCTTTGAGCAGCTCAATGACCAGAAAGCGATTCTTCTTCTCACCAACCATATGGATGATCTTGCCGGTGAGGTAATCGAGCGCTCCGGCCAGGTACCGCTTCTGGTTCTGCCCCGGCGTCATGATCTCCGATTGTGTGCCCCGCAGCATCCACTGACAACCGATTTTGGGCATCAGGTGAATGTCCCATTCATCAATGAAGAGCAGCACCTCCGAGGGGCGCCAATGCTCAACAATCGAGCGAATGCAGGCCAACTTCTCGTTGCGCTCCGGGTCCTCATCTGGCGCCACATGTCGCGCCCGTTTCCAGACCTAACCCCGTTCGTGCAACCAGCGCCGAACTCTCTCCGGCGAGACATGGACGCGACGGCGTGCCTTCAACTCGAGAGCCAGCGTCAGGCAACTCCAACGAGTGCGGCACCAGCCCAGAGCCGATGGTGCCAACTTCAAGATCGCGAGCAGCGATCGCTGCAAACTGCGGATGTAAACACGCTGCGATGTCACAGCAGCGGCGCCCATCAGCACATCGAAGGTGACCGCGCCGGTAGGCTGCCACCGTACGATAAACACTCGAGCGCGAGCAGAAAATAAAAGTGTCGATCTCCGAAGGCGTGCGCCCACTGGCACACAACAGCAGAAGGTGGAGCGCCAGCAGATGACCATAGCGCGCCTGACGAAGTTCCATCAACATCTGCGCTTGAAGCGGAGCAGGAATCTCCAGTATGGTTTTACCGGGCACAGATAGTTCACCTCTGAGAAAGGGTTGGGTAGCACTCACCCATTTATCAGAAAGAGCTTGTCTGTGCCAATCTCATACGACCTGATTTAGGGTGAAAATAAAGCTTTCGTCAGGGCATCGTAACTACTGTTTGTTCTTGGAGTGTGACTCGATACCCCAACTGCTCTAAACGGTGTGTTAACCGCTTCGCCGTCGCGGCTGGATTACGGCGGTCGAAATATTCACCACCCAGTTCCTGATACTGCTCTTGGCGAAGAATGAGATGGTAGGCAATCACCAGAATCGAATGCGCCACGGCAATGATGGCGCGCTTCTTTCCCCGGCGCATCGCCAGCCGATGATACTGTGCCGACAAAAACGTCTCTTTGGTATGTGCCGCCGCGTGCGCTGCCTGTACCAACCCCTTGCGCAATGTTTGAATGCCTTTGCGCGTCCGACCCGCAAGACGTTTGCCCGCCGATTCGTGGTTGCCTGGAGCCACACCTGCCCACGCCGCCAAATGATGCGCACTGGGGAAGCGTTCCATATCGGTGCCGATTTCACTAACGATGAGTTGCGCCGTCTCACGCCCGACGCCGGGAATCGTGTCGAGCAACGTGACGGCCTCCGCGAAAGGGGCGCAATACGCCGCCACCTGTTCGTCAAAGTGCGCAATCGTCTCATCGAGGCTGTCAATCTGGCACAGCAACTCGGTCAGCACAAAACGATGATGTGGTTTCACGCGTCCATCCAACGCGCGCGCCAACAGTTCGCGTTTGGTGCGCATCCGTCCCTTCGCCAACTCCGCCATCACCTTTGGATCAGTGTCACCCGCGCACAGCGCGCCCGTCATCGCACGACCCGAGACACCCAACACATCCGTGGCAACGCTCGCCAACTTG
>JALZJL010000121.1 GCA_030859785.1 Acidobacteriota bacterium | reverse complement strand
GACTGAAGCCGACTATCGGCTATGCCATGCCGCATTTCCTTAACTGCTTTGAGTGCAGTTATAACAGGCGCGACGAGCCTCTCTTCTTTCATTACGATGGACTCTTGCGCCGTAGATTGTTGGTTGTTTGCTTCGTAGCTTACCTGCCACCTTTTCTCATTAGCGACGTATTCGTCCAAAACCCTAACCTGCCTTAGTGCTGACTTGTCAGCACGCATCGCGGAGCGTAGACGCCGCTCTTTAGCCTCGCCGATCTCTAAAATCTCAAGGAATCGCGGCAGAAATTTCATCCATAGGTAACTCGCAAAAAATCTAGGAACGTCTAATCGGAGGCTCGCATCGCATGAGATAGCCACCAACACAGTACGTTCTCGCTGGGTATAACCAGAATGAACCATTGTGAGAGGCTGGCTGCAACCTCGGCAGAAAGTTACGAACAAATCAGCCGCAACAGTGCGCTTAATTTCATCACCGTAGCGGATGTAGTGAACGCGGCATGATAGGCAACGCTGTCCAATGCCTGCCGCTTTCTCCAACCTTTTTACTCGTGCAGCTATGCTCATGCGCCGTCTTGCCTGTCTTTTAGTTTGGATTCCAGATGTGCGATGCGTTCCCGCAATTCGTAAAGCTCAAGGTACTTCGCGGACTGATCGAGAATCACAGCCGCCGCTCGTATTTCGTCGCCCGCTTTACCACAGGTTAGATTACGTCTAAGCGTGTGCACAGCTTCGGAGGTCGCAGCTTGTAGCTTGCCAAGCGATGAATCAACCACACACCGTTGAGCCTCTTTATACTTGGACTGAAAGTCAGGCGATTGCAACCAGCGCCACAGGGTTGTCTCAGAGACGCCAACCTCTTTCGCGGCTTCCGCCATTGTTGGTTGTGAAAGAAGCGCGGCAATCGCCACATCAGCTTTGCGTGGCAACTTCTCGCTTTTATTTATTTCTACTTTTTGCGCTGATGCTTTCAAAACCTTTCATTTCCTTTCATTGTCCAGCTTTCATAAATCATCTAGCCAACAAAGACGTTATCTTTTCCGTTGCCAAACCGTTGCCAAAATTCATCGCAACAGATAGCTATTGCGACTTCTCAACAACAATTGTTATGCTCGTTCGCGGCTGCTAATTGTTGATTTCAACGGTGATATTGCTCTTATTGCTGGTAGCTACCAAGAAGCAAATTCGCCGTTCGCAATGCGGAGGTCAGGAGTTCGACCCTCCTCTGCTCCACCATTAGTTTCAATTACTCACAGTCAGCCGTAAGGCGGGCTGTTTGTCGTTTGTGCCCGCGATTCTTCGTATAGTCCGCTAACATTTGCAAGGTGGTGCGCTTTCCCTCATTGGAAGCGTGCATGTACATGAGACGTTGCTGCTACGCAATTTGACGGGCGAAAAGATTCTTCTCCCGTTGCAATGACCCTGCTACCCTTCGCTCATCAACCTACGCCAGCACCGCACCGCATTTAACACCTGAATTATTTCCGGTATCATCGAAATGCAGGTAGCGACAGTTCACAGACGGAGAAAATGCGGCATGTCAAAACAGATTACAACGATTGATGAAGAAACTCGTCTCAACTTACCGCAGGAAGCAATCGAGGCTCTTGGCATACAGCCCGGCGACGAAGTGAACATCGAAGTCATTGGGCACGCCGTCGTTGTCCGCTCAGTCGCAGACGCAGCTCGCGCCGGAGACTTCATTAAAAGTTTCGAGAGCATCTTGCAGCGTCGGCGCAGCGCCTATGACCAACTAGCGGAAGGCGCGAAATAACCCGGTGAAGTTTCCCGACAAGCTCGACGTGCTGGCGATCCACGCACGACTCATCACGGAGACCGGCGGGCGCGCAGGACTGCGCGACGTAGGCGCGCTTGAATCAGCACTGACCGCCGCCGAGAATCGGTAACATTACGAGGGTGCTGACCTCGCCACCTGCACCGCCACCTATGCATATCATCTCAGCTAGGCGCACGCCTTCATTGACGGCAACAAGCGAATCGCCGCAGCAGTCTCGGAAACATTCCTGGAAGTCAACGGCGCACGCTTAGAGATGACGAACGACAAGGTCGTCGAACTATTCCTTAGCATCGCCGCTGGGCGACTCAATCGCGATGAAGTGGGAGATATTTTGCGGGCGCACGTCAAAACCTAAAACAAGCTTCTATTGAGTGTGCCCGATCTGTGCCTGAAGTTTTTGACAAGAGATGTGAAATCCCGAAATCGGGCACACTTTCCGGCGTCTGCAACCCTGAAGACAAAAGTAATCAGCAGCACGATTTGCAAGTAACCTCATGCTTCACCGGGCGCTTTCACAATGCGGAAGCCAGGAGTTCGACCCTCCTCTGCTTCACCAATAAGTATTACGGCAGCAGGTCATTCAGCCTGCTGTTTCTGTTTTAAGGCGACAGTTGAAGATTGCGCGCTGGTATAATGGCGTCGATTGTTGGGACGGAATCACGCGGCGCCGCGACAAGGAGTATCAGCAACATGTCATCACAGCCACAACACCGCTATACGCTGGAAGAATACTTTGCCCTCGAACTCGCGAGCGAAGAAAAGTACGAATTCTGGAACGGCAACGTTTGGTGCATGAGTGGCGCGAGCCTCGCCCATAACCAGATTGCCCGCAATGTGGGAACTGCGCTTGATACGCAAATACGCGAGCGCGGCTGTCAGGTTTTCCCGTCGGATATGCGCGTGAAAGTTCCGGCCCACCCGCCGTACCGCTACCCGGATTTGACGGCTTTATGCGGTGGGCCGAAGGTCGAACAAGTGAACGGCCTCGACCTGCTCGCCAATCCCGCGTTGATTATTGAAATCCTGTCACCTTCGACCGAAGCCTTTGACCGAGGCGACAAGTTCACTTTCTACAAATCCATTCCGAGTTTTAGCGAGTACCTGCTCGTCGCACAGCATCGCCCGCATGTGACACGGCTGGTGCGCGGGGACCAAGGCTTATGGACACACGCTGAATTCAACTCTTTGACGGACATTGTGCAATGCGCTTCCGTCCCGTGCCGCCTAGCTTTGCAGGAAATCTACCGCGACGTTGACTTTGATCCAGCCGGCCAGCCCGGTCCCCGTTAACGCCGGTGGCGGCGCTTTTCTCTTTGCGATGTTTGGAGAGGCTTTCTTCGTGGTGTCGCGCGCGACGGGGAGGCTCTTTCCGTTCTTCATGCACGTGAGCGAGCAGCAGAGGCGACCGTCTGGCTCCGCGGCGTGCGCGCGTGGGCACGTATGAAGTGACAACTTTCCTCTAAGCTCGTTCTCACCGGCTTGGTACTGCGGTGGAGCGCGAGTTTACTGTTGACACATGGCGGGACGACTATTACCATCGCTGCGTGAGTTGGACCTCAGCGGTTTGACTTCGTGGCAGAACAATTAACAGTTGGAACTATTAGCCCGATTGGGGGTCCTACCTCGATCAACGAGGGGCACAGTTCAATCCAGCCACGAGTCAAAGCTCCGCGGAGAAACCCGGCGGGGCGTTTTTATTGTGGGCAACTCACAGTAACAGGGCAGCTAATTATAGGCTGCTGCGAGCTACAAACTCCGCTTTCATGCTATGCATGGGAGCCACAGCCAGGGAGCTAATAATGACCGCACAAACCTACTTTGAGGTGAATAGCGCATCGTCTTCACATCATTCTACTTTCGACCTTCGCATCTCCGACCCCGCTGCGATTCTCAACGAAATTGCTCGTCGCTACGAATCAACCGAACGCATCCTGATGGAGTTCGTAGATAACGGACTTGATGATGCTGAAGTCTTGTATCGCGCCAATGCCGAAGCCTATCCGTTTGAAGTTCGTATAGACGTGACGGTTGATGTGGCGGGGCGTTACGTGACGGTGCGTGATAACTGTCGAGGTATGCGCCGGGAGACACTGGAACGCATCGTGGAAGAGGTTGCTGATTCTAAGAAGAAGGGCAACCCTTGGGTCAACGGACGATTCGGTTTCGGCGTTCACGCCTTCCGCGCGGCGGCGGGTCGCATTCAGTTCCGCACCAAGCATGCCGACGACGAGCACATCGAACTTCATCTGCAACGCGACCAGCATCGCAACATTCGCCGCCCGTGGATTTCCGCCGAACCTTTCCCGACTGACACCGGGACGGGCACACAAGTTACCGTCGGCCCGTTCGATGAAGAGTGGTTTGAGAACGTCAGCGCGGATTCGATCAAGCATGAAATCGAGCGCCACTTCGAGCGACTGTTGGCGCGCCCGAACCTGACCATTACCGTGCGCGAGGTCGGCGGTAAGCCAATGCGTTGCGAGCCGTTTGACTATGCCCAGGTCTCCGGCGAAGAGATCACACGCACGCTCGATCTTGAGATGAATGGACGTAGCTTCCCCGTCGAAGTTTTCCTGAAGGTGTCGGACATCGAAGTGCCGGGTCGAGTCGTGCGTTTCTTTGCGCGCGGGCGGCGCATCAACGATGCCGGCGAAATCAAGTTGTTCATCAGAAAGTCGCTGCATCGCACAAGTATTTGGGGACACCTGCATCTGCTCGGCTACATCGAGGTGGGCGAGATTGTGCGCCCCGTCATCACGCGCGACGACTTCCAACAAACGAAAGGGCGCACTGTACTCTACGATGCGATCCTTGCTCTCGAACCGGAGATTAAGGAAGCGCTCAACCGCGTCAACGAAACGCACCGCGACAATACGCTCAATCGTTTGGAAGACGTGCTGCGCGACGTGTTGAATCAGCTTTCGCGCGAAGACAAGTTGATGCTCCGTTCGGAACTGGCTGCCGGTCACGAGAGCGGCGCAAAGGTCGTTGGCGGCGGGGCTGAAGGCGGCGACGAAGGTGGACCGCACCGCGACGATTCGGAGACGGGCGGCGGATGGGATGGTGAAGGTGAAGGGATGGACGGCAGTCCCGACCGCACTGCTTCCGGTCCGCAGGGCGGCGACACAAGCGGCGGCTACTCCATCGCCGACGATCCGAGTCGCGCCGAGGGCACGAAGCGCAAGCGCTCCGGCTTCGATATCAAGTTCGGCAACTTCCCGCCGGACGCCGAAGGTCATTTGCGTCGCTCGCGGTTGGTTGACGGCGTTATCTACATCAATACTGCGCATCCGAACTTCAGCGAGCGCATATCGCACACGCGCACGGGTCGTCCAAAATTTACCGACCGGCTCGGCGCGTATCTCGCCGCAACAATTTCGATTCACTACAAAGATCAATTCTATCAACGCTACGGGCGTCAGCCGGATCGTCCCGACCAAATGTTCGACGATCAAGTCGAGTTCATGTGCCGACTCGAAGCGGCGCTTCGCCCGCGTCTTCCTGAGTTGCAGCAAGAGTTCGGCGGCGACAGTGGCAACGGCGGAGAGGCGGTGTCAGATGAGTAAGCAAGCGCAGGAAACGAGCAACCTCGGAACAATCATTGAGCGACTCGGTCCACTCAACAATCAGTAGCGCGATGCTGAAGCGTCCGCAAAGGTATTGACGCTGTGGGCAATGGGCGACGTTTTGCTCAAGGCTGGTTCTAAACCTTCGGACTCGCTGCTTTGGGAGATTCAAAAGCGCAGCTACATCACGCGCAACCTGCTGCGTTATGCGCTCATCATTCGTCGCTCGTGGGAAGATCGACGGGCGTTGGAGAAGTTGGTCGCGGGTCTCAACAACTACACAGTCTTCCGCGAAGCGTTGCCGTTTCTCAAAGGCGACCGTGAGGGGATTGATGAGAGTGCTTATCAGCGCGTCGTGGCGTATTTGAGCGACACGAACAGCCGGGAGACTATCGAGCATCTGAAGCGACTGAAAGCCGATCAGATCGGACGCCAACATAAGAAGGGCGCGAGCGTCACAGCTATGCGCGATACGGCAGTGAGCTTCAACACTGCGTTGGCGCAGTTGGAAACTGAAGTCTCGTCCGACGCACCGACCGCTCCGATTTCCGATGAACTGTTGATGAGCTTAAGCCGCATCGCCATCGCGGTAGCCAGCGGCGACGCGGCGGAGAAGCCGCCGGCAAATACGATTGACGCGGGCAGCAGTTTGCGCGCTGTCGCCGAAAACCTGATGACCGCGATTCGCGGCGGGCGCGCTTCCGCGGCGGCTTTCCGTAAAGTGATTGGCGCGGAGAGATTAATGCAGGCGGCGGACTTGCTCAATTCAATGCGCTCGGAAGCTTCACTAACCGAATGGCGACGACGCCACGCCACAAGCGTGCGGACTGCGAACTAAGGAGAACGAACACATGAGCGCGAAAACTGCCAAACTCGACAACAGCCCGAACGCCGGTAAGCTGCTCGACTCGCTGCGCTATTTGGGCTACGACAATCTCTACGCGATCAGCGACATTGTTGATAACTCGATTGATGCCGACGCGGAAAACATCTGGGTTAGCATCAATCGCGGACCGAAAGCAGATTTCATTATTCAGATTGCCGACGACGGCACAGGCATGACCGAAGACGTGCTCGACCAAGCCTCGCGTCTCGGCAGCGATGTCCCGCGCAACAAAGCAACCGATCTGGGTCGCTTTGGCATGGGGCTGGTAACTGCCTCGCTTAGCATCGGGCGAAGGCTGACGATTGTCACGCGTGCTGGTGGCGGTGACATCCTGGCGAACGTCACCGACGTTGATCACATGACCGAGGTCAACAAGTTCATTAAAGAGTACTTCGGATTAGCGCGCGAACAGGAAGAGAAGATTTATCGTGAAGCTTTGGGCGATGCTCCGCACGGTACGGTGGTGCAAATCACGAAGTGCGACGGCTTCAAGCGCAAGTTCGTCAAGAATGTCGACAAGGATTTAAGCAAACACATCGGCCAGGTCTATCGCATGTTCATCCGTGCGAAGCGCCGCCTCTATCTCAACGGTGCGGTGGTCGAAGTCAACGACCCGCTCTGGTTGGATTATCCCGGCACAGAGATTTACAGCGACGAGAATTATGACCTGAAGCATACCGACGCGGAGGGGCGCGAGACACAGGATACGGTGCGCGTCCGTCTGGTGATTCTGCCGGATCAGGGCGGGAGGACAGTCAATCGCAAGGCGGGCTACAACGTCCAGCGCTCCGGCCTCTACGTGCTCCGCAACAACCGCGAAATCGCCCCGCACCAGTTGCTCGGACTCGACTCGCTCAGCCGCCACCCAAGTCTCATTCGCTTTCGCGGCGAAGTCTTCGTTTCGGGCCGCATGGACGACGCGCTCGGCATCGAGTTCACGAAGCGCGACGTGAAGCCGCTTCAAAGCATCCGCGACCAGCTCGACGAACACATCGGCGGCAATATCAAATCAATCCGAAAGCAACTTGAGAAGAAAGAGATCGTCGCCGAAAGCGACAACCTCGACCATTCAAGTTCCGAGCGCTTGATTGACAGCAAAGCCGCGCTCCTCATCAAGCCGGCACCGCGCGGCAACGGCAAGGCTCGCGCAGAAGAAACGGCGGACGGCCAGGAGCATTCCACGCCCCTCGGCTCCGTCAAATTCCGCCGGGGCAACTTCGGGCGCGAAGGCCCGATCTACGCTGCCGAGCAGTGCGGCAGAACGACCTTCGTTGATTGGAACATAGACCACCCATTCTACGAACGCTTCGTCCTCGCCAACCGCGACAACCGCGACGCCTTCAACGCCGTTGACGCCATGATCTACTCGATGGCGGCGGCGGAGTTGAAAGTCTTTGATGAAGATAACCGCGAGTTTGTAGATAAGTGGAAGAGTATACTCAGCTCCAATTTGCAAACGATATTTTCTTAGCTTTTACGATAGTTGATAAATAGGATTGCGTCTTCAGACACGGAGGCGTTCGACACACGGAGCATTACCATCACGAATGACGCTTCGCGGAAAGGTTAGCTTATATGCCGAGTAACTTAGTTGAAGAGATTGTCGCGAAAGTCGCGATGCTATCAGCCGATAAGCAGAGGGAAGTGTTAGCCTTCATCGAGTCTTTAGCTGCTCGCGAATGTGAATCCACTCAAGGCATTAAACCTTTCCGCAGTGTCTTAGGAATGTTGCAACTGCAAGGTAACTTAGACAACCTCGAACGCGACATCGCCGAAATGCGGCGAGAAGCGTTGAAGAACTTTCCGCGCGAAGAACGGCAACATGAGTAAGGTGAGGGATGGTGAGCTTGAACAATCCGGCAGACTACATCGGAATTTTCGCCAATCTTCGTAGCGACGCCAGCCGCGTTAGATGGTTGGCGACAACGAAGCACCGCGCGCCTCACAAGCCTTTGCTGATGTTGGCTGTGATCGACCTCTTCGGTCAAGGAAGCATCCGATCTAATCTGATCGAACTCACGCTTGACCTCGGCGAGACGTTCACGCTCTACTGGTCGCGCGTCATGCCGCCCGACCAACGCGGCAACATCGCATTGCCCTTCTTCCACCTCAAGAGCGACGGTTTTTGGCATCTCGTCCCGCAGCCCAGCAAAGAAGCAATTTTGGCGGCGACTCAAAAGATTGCTTCGGTCACTCACTTGCGCGAACTCGTTCTTGGCGCAAAGTTAGATAACGAGTTGTTTTCGCTGCTCCGTAACGAAGAATCACGCAATGTCTTGCGCGCTGTTCTGATCGAAACTTATTTCGCACCAGAGTTGCAGCGCGGCTTGTTAGAACAGAGCACGATCAACGCAGAGGCGTTCGCTTACAGCGAAGAACTGCTTGAGCAAGTCAGACAACACAGACAAGCTAGCGCGTCGGATGAACTGAAACCCGCCGCCCGCGATCAAGGATTCCGTCGCGCCGTCGTCGCAGCTTACGATCATCGCTGCGCCATGTGCGGCATTCGCATGTTGACCGCCGACGGGCACACAGTTGTTGACGCCGCGCACATCGTTCCGTGGAGCATCACTCACAACGACAGCCCGCGTAACGGTATGGCGCTTTGTCGCCTGTGTCATTGGTCGTTCGATGAAGGAATGCTCAGCGTATCTTCGCGCTATGTAGTTATCGCATCGCCACAAATAATAGTTAGCCGCAACATACCGCAACATGTTTCGACCTTAGAAGGACTGAGCATCGTCAATCCCATTGATCTACTTTTTATGCCTGACTTGGATGCTCTGAAGTGGCATCGGCAGCAAGTTTTCAGAAACCGTTGAACATGCGTATGACTGAGACGCCACGCAAAACTAAGCAGCAACCGAAGTTGCCTAAAGTCGAAAAGTGTCCGGCGTGTGGGAGTAGCTTCTTCGAGGAAGATATTTGCTGTTACTGCGGCGTGTGTATAGGCAACTCTAAAGACCGTTATGCAGACAACACGGTAGAACCTTGTTGCCGTTGCGAAGAGTGGAAGGAATTAGCTCCGTGACTCTAATGGCTGGGTGAGGTGGTCACGGTTTGACGGACACGGAATTCTCTTCAACAATCGTCAAATCAAAGATGAAAAAAGCTACCACGACCACCACGACCGCTGCCAAGACCCGGCGCAAATACGATGACGCTTTCAAG
>JALZJL010000059.1 GCA_030859785.1 Acidobacteriota bacterium | reverse complement strand
CTCTCAGACAGCGCGGGACGGTCGCAACAGGTGGCAGAGGCACCGGAGGGTTACTGAACGCACAAGGCTCGTTGGTCCTGAGCCAAGGCAATCAGTGGCTGTTCGCGGTCAACGCCCTCAGCAATGAGATTTCCATCTTCTCAGTGGTGGAGGGCGACGGGCTGATCTTGCTCGATAAAGTCTTTTCGGGCGGCGAGAGGCCGATCAGCCTGAGCGTCTCTGAGGACTTGTTGTACGTCCTCAATTCCGGCGGTAGCGGCAATATCACCGCCTTCAACATTGGCCCGAACGGCAGGTTGACGCAATTGGCCGGCTCATCCCGTCCGGTGAGCACCACTGCGACCGAACCCTGCCCGCGTCCGACCGACGCCGGTCGCACGTGCAACGCCGCCGGCCCCGCGCAGGTGCAGTTCAGTCCGGGCGGCGACGTGCTCGTCGTGACGGAACGACTGACCAGCCGCATTGTCACTTACACAGTCGGAGACGACGGACAGGCGACCCAAGCTCAGGTGTTTCAGGGTGTCACCGATTCAACGCCGTTCGGCTTCGACTTCGCCAAGCGCGGGAGGCTGATCGTGTCCAACGCCTTCTTAGACCTGCCCGACCTCGGGGCGGCGTCTTCATTCGTGGTCTCTGCGACCGGGGGCTTAACTCCGGTGACGTTTCCACCGTTAGGCAACGGTGAGACGTCGCCGTGCTGGTTGGTGGTAACTAACAACGGACGTTATGCCATCGCCGCCAACCCGGTTGACGATTCGCTTACCACCTACACCATCAACGAGGACGGGAGTCTCACTCTGTTGAATGCTGAAGCCGCTGACGTGACCGGCGGCGATCCGAGAGACATCGACCTGACTGACAACGGGCGTTTTCTGTATGCGCTGAACAACATCACGGCGACGGTCAGTTCCTTTCGTGTGCAAGGGGACGGTACTCTCATCCGTTTGGAGTTGAACGCCGGGGACGGATTTCCGTCCGGCGCCGTGGGACTCGCTGCTTTCTAGAATCCGGCAGTGACTTCCGTCGCCTTGAGAAAATCCTTTCTCAGGGCGACGGAAGTGATTTCGATAAGACTTTCGCCGCCTGCGCCTCGTGAGCGAATAGCCTTTGTCATCTTGGGGCGAGAAGAGGTTTTAATGAATTTTCTAAAAAGAGCGAAAGGTGTTTCCTTGCTGACCGCGATAGCCGTCATGCTTTCAGTCTGGGCGAGTCCGGCGAATGCCCAATCCGAATCGCGGGTCAAACGCCCGATGGGAAGCGTGTACATCCAAACAAACGGAATCGCCAACGAGATTATCCATTACGCCCGTCAAGCGGATGGCCGGTTGGTTGAGAAGGCGCGGGTTTCGACGGGCGGGAAAGGTTCGGGTACGTTCAAACCGATCACTGGACAAGCCAGCGCGCCCAATGCTTTCGAGGGCGTCGGCAGCGTGATCTTAACGTCCGACCGTCAGTATTTATTCACCACCAACGGCGGCGACAACTCCGTGTCGAGTTTCAAAGTCGGCGCTGATGGCGGACTGACGTTGTTGGATGTCCAGCCGACCGGCCAACCCGTTACCGGAAAAAGCGGGACGGCCAAGAGTCTCGCGTATGCGGCGAATACTCAAACCTTATACGTCTGTCATTCTTTCGGACCCCATCATATCCGGATGTTCTCCGTCAAGAACGGCAAACTCACGAGCCACAAGGTTCAACACACGGTGAATACGGGAACTAAAACAGACCGCATCCCGACGCAGATAGTTCTCACGCCCGATGGCAAGTTTTTGATGGTGGATATTTTATTTGACCGCCGACCGGGAATGAAGCCGGACGGCACGCCAGACCTCGCCATTGCGAACATGCCGGATAAAGACGGTCTCGTTATTTTCCCCGTGAAGGGTGATGGCGGACTGGGCGAACCCAAATTTACCGATGCGGGCGGAGCGGCTCCTTTTGTGATCTCTTTCCTCAATGGCAGCAAGGACACTTTTATCAACGGCTTTGCCGGCAGCGGCGGGTTATTGATGGGACGGATTGACGAAGACGGGAAGGTGACGAATTCTCCGGTAGTGATGATCAACCAGAGCAAGGGAATGCCGTCAGAGCTATGCTGGATTGCCATTACGCCCGATAACAAGCAAGTCTTAGCCACCATCTTCGGCTACAGCTATGTGTCCAGCTACAAAATCGAAAACGGAGCATTGCAAATCAACAAAGACCCGGCTGCTCCCGCCGTGCCGGGCGACGGCACCTTCAAGGCTCTGAACATGTTAGTTTCGAGCGGACCGAGCGACAATTGGATCAGCCCGGACGGTAAGTATTACTACCAACTGTATCCAAATGCTTCAAAGCTGATCGCATACAAGCTCGATGGGGATGGTCGCTTAACAGAAATCGGCACACAAAAAATCCCCTACAACAGCCCGCAAGGACTTGCCGGCTTCTAATCATTGCGCCAGTAGCTCTCAGGCAATAACCCGCGCCGGTGGCTCGCGGCTAACGATGCGGGCTGTTGCCATGCAAGGATGCGGGAGAGTGAATAGATTGTCTGGCTGTCCTGTGAATCTGTCAGCAAGGAGTCAGAAATGTTCAAAGCGTGGCGCAAAGAGTCATGGAGCAAATGGGCGTTGCTGCCGTTGCGCCTCATCATCGGCTTCGGATTTATGGCTCACGGCTTTGCGAAGTTGAGCGCGGGCCCCCAGAAGTTCGCGGGTATGCTTCAGACTATCGGAGTCCCTGCGCCGAGTTTGGCCGCGTGGATGACGGCGCTCGTCGAGTTCTTCGGCGGTCTGGCGGTGATGGCGGGCGCGTTCATTTCAATCGTGAGCATTCCACTGAGCATCGTCATGCTGGTGGCGCTGTTCACCATCCACCTGCCTTTCGGGTTCTCATCAATCAAGCTCATGGGGATCACCGAGAGCGGGCCGCAGTTCGGAACGCCCGGTTACGAAGTGAATCTTTTGTATCTTGCGGGTCTGCTCGCGCTCGTCCTCGGCGGCGCGGGGCCGCTGTCAATTGACAGTATGTTGGCGTTCCGAAAGCGCGCGCCGTGAGCTGCGACACGGCGAAGGGAACGGGTATGCAGTCCGTAAGCGTGCGGCGCGGGTACGACGCTTGGTCTCTATACGTCCGCTACGAGAAGAACTTCGACCATCTTAATCGCTTGACCGTAAGCCGACAGAGTATGCGTCGCTCAACAATGCTGAAAGGAGCATAGAAGTATGTTGCGCCCATCTACACAGACTCGATTCCTCGTCACTTTCCGATTTCTGTTCGTGCTTGGCGCGGTGGCCGCATTTCTGGCCGTGGCTGCCTATAACCGCAGCACGGGGACGGCACAAGTTCGGACTCCGCAGTCTCCTACCGACGGCCCCACTAGCCCGCAGAGTCCACCTGCGCACCAACTCGGCAACGTCGCCGCCGGACGAGACGTCTTCCGCTTTGAGACGTTTGGCAATGAGGGCTTCTGGACTGACGCCGTGCGTCTGCCCAAAGGTATCAAGGACGCGAAGCTGACACCCGTTCAGGCTCTGAGGGCGGGACTGCATGTGGACAGCGAAGCGCTGGATGCGGCCACCCGTCAAGCTGTGGCGGCGGAACTCAAGACCGATCTGTCGGCGAAAAACGCGCCGATGCTCAACGACCCGAAGACGACGATGAAGCTCATCGAAGCCAACGCGGTCATCGGCATGGTCACTGTGGATACGAACGGCGACGGGAAGATGAGCCTCGCCGACGGCGATAAAGTCGGGGCGAGTTGCGCGCTCTGTCACACCATCACCGATGAGTCAGTCTTTAATCTGCCGGGCGGAGGCTCCATCGGTCGCCGCCTCGACGGCCGCGCGACCCACACAATCAACATCGGCGCGATCTTTGCCATGGCCGATAATTCGCGCGCCCTGTATCCCGTGCTTCAACTCTCACTCGACGCCAACAAAGGCAAGACGCTCGGTCGGGCACCGAAGGGTCTGACGGAAAAATCGAGCGAGAAGGAAGTTGATGCCTATCTCAACAATCCGGCGTTCTACCCGGTCGGCATGTTCGACGATAGCTTCGACGGCAACGGCGATCCGATGCACAACACTCCGCTGTTTCGTCAAGACCTCGCCTTTCCGTATGGCAGCGAAGGCGCGATTGCTAAATTGGATAACTTCAACAATCTGGTCTACACCGGACTCTTCGACCAGACGACGCTGACGACTCCCGGCGGGCGCGCGTTTCTGCACAAACTCGGCGGCGCGGCCGGAGATGAAATCGCCGATGACTACGTTAAGATTCTGAAAGCGACGGGCGTCAAAAATTATCCATTCGTCAAGGCGACCGCGCACCCCCAGCCCGGCAGCGAAGAAGCCCCGCTCGGCGTGCGCGTAGACAGCACCAAGCTGGCGGACATGAACGCTTATCTATTCAGTTTGGAAGCGCCCGCCGGCACGGACGGCAACGCGCAAGCCATCGCGCGGGGCCGGGAACTTTTTCGTACCGTCGGCTGCACCAGTTGCCATAACGTCGATCAGAGCAAGTTCGTGCCCGCCTTTATCGTCCCGATGAAGACCATCTTTCCCGGCGATAATCCGATGGTCCTCGCGCCGCGCCAGCCCCCGCTGAATCCGGTCGTGAACACACCCAACAGTATCTTCGACGATAAAATGGCGGTGGTGAACGCCAGCCTGCGCGGGGAAGAACGCGGCACTGCCCTGCCACTGCTGCTCGACCTTGCGCGCAAGCCGGTGTTTCTTCACGACAACTCCGTGCCCACGCTTGATAACCTGCTGACCCCCATGCGCGGCGCGGCGGCCCCGCACCCGTTTTATTTGTCCGACGCCGCACAGCGCAGGGACATGGCGGAGTTCCTGCGAAGCCTCGATACCGGCGATGCTAATCAAAAGCGTCGAGCCGCGCTGACCACACCGCCGCCGCCCTCGCGCAGGTTCGCTCTGGGTGGACTTCTCGTCTTTTGTATCGGGATGATTAGCCTGAAGCTCAAGCGCAACGGCAGTTAGCACTCGTGCAGAGCGGAGAGTTGAAACACAAACAAAATCAGTAGAGCGAAGGAAGGAAAAAGTGACATGAGTAAGCAGGACGTTTCGCCTGACGCACCCGCGCACACGCCGGGCACGGGTAAGGGCGAGGAAAAAGCCACGGAAGAGGGAAAAGAGCCGGGCCGCGACGAAACCGGCGTGGGCCGCACGGCGAGAGACGCCACAAGTATCAATCCTAAAGACAGAGAGCCAATAGACGCGAGGATGCCAAACATGCCGCCGGCCTGACACCCTCCAATGGTCGGTACGGCGAATTGTAGGGAGGCGAAGGATGCTTCGGCTGGCCTTATCATGTTGAGTTGAGATGCAGAGATTGGAGAGAAAAATGGCAACAGATATAGAACGCATGGAACGCTCGGACAACTCCGATTTGGGGCGAACGCTGGAAGGCATCGGCGAAAAGGTCATCCGCTACGGATTAGTCGTGATTTTGTTGTGGGTCGGCGCGCTGAAATTTACCGCCTATGAAGCCGAAGGCATTCAGGGACTGGTCGCGAACAGCCCGTTGATGTCGTGGGGCTACAGTGTGATGAGCGTGCAGGGCTTTGCGATGCTGCTCGGCGTCATCGAGATCGCGCTGGGTTTGCTGATTGCGACGCGGCCCTTCGCCCCGAAACTCTCGGCCATCGGCAGCCTCGGCGTGATCGTCATGTCGCTTATCACACTGACCTTTGTCTTCACGACGCCGGGCGTGTGGCAGCCGGGCTACGGCTTCCCGTTTCCGTCGCCGATGCCGGGGCAGTTTCTGGCGAAAGACATCATGTTGCTCGGCGCGGCGGTCTGGACGGCGGGCGAGGCGTTGCTCGCCGCACGTGGAAGGTAGCCGTTCGTCAGCGACAGGGTTGTAGCAGAACAACAGATACCAGTGATGTACAAGCATGAGACTTGCGCTCGGCACGTCGCTCGAAATTTTGGCGCGGGCGAGCGTTTGAGATGAGGAGAAAGCAAATTATGAGGAGCCGAAGAACTGCTCGCCGCGTTGATAACTCGACGGACGTACTGAAGGGGCTGGCCGCAGGTCTCGTCGGTGGGCTGATCGCTTCGTGGACGATGAATCAGTTTCAAGCTCTATTAAGCAAAGCGTCCGAAGGCGACGAAAAATCGCAGGGCGGTCGGGGAACACGGAAAAAGAAGTCGCAGAGTGAAAGCAAAGAAGGTGATGACGCGACGGTTAAGGCCGCGACGGCGATTTCCGAAAACGTCTTCGACCACAAGCTGACGAAAAGTGAAAAGAAAATCGCCGGCCCCGCCGTGCATTACGCTTTCGGCACACTCACCGGCGGTTTGTACGGCGCGGCAGCCGAACTCGCGCCCGCCATTAGCACGGGCGTCGGGTTGCCATTCGGCGCGGTCTACTGGCTCGCGGCGGATGAGGCGGCAGTGCCCGCGCTCGGCCTCTCGAAGCCGCCGACTGAATACCCGCTCTCGACGCACGCTTCCGCACTCGCATCGCACTTCGTTTACGGTCTGACGACCGACCATGTGCGCCGCGCCATCCGCCGCGCTCTATAGGTGTAAGAGATGGCGCGGATGAGCAGAGACGATAGATGAATTTCGACGCACGCCTCGTGCGCTGCCGCGTGCCAGAAGGTAACTCGAAAAGGAGAAAGTAATGAGCGAACGAACGAAGAGCATTGACTTGCTGACGGCGATGGGCGTGAGTGTCTTACTGACGGAAGCAGCTTGCTCAAACCAGCCTGGCGACAGCACCGCGAACAGTGGACCGATTGTAAAAACTGAACCGGCGAAAGCGCCGAGCGACCGGGGCGATCAAGTCGTCACCGGCGGCGACCTGGCCTTTATGAACGACGCGGCTCCGGGCGGCATGGCGGAAGTCGAACTGGGGCGTTTAGCCGTCAAGCAGGCGGCGAGCCAAGAGGTGAAACAATTCGCCGAGCGCATGATCGCCGACCACTCGAAGGCGGGTGAAGAATTGCAACAACTGGCCCAACAGAAGAAGGTCATGCTGCCGCCGGAAGTGAACCCGAAGCATAAAGAGACGATGGCGAAGTTATCGCAACTGAAGGGGGCGGAGTTCGACCGCAAGTACGTCAAGGCGATGGTCGCGGATCACGAGAAGGATGTGACGGCGTTCGAGTCCGTCGCCAAAGGGGCTGTCGATGCGGACGTGAAAGCCTTCGCCGCGAAAACTTTGCCGACGCTCAAAGCGCATCTGCAAATGATCCGCGACATCGCCGCCAAAATGAGCGAGAAGCCGAAATCCTAAAGCGCGCCCGACGCGATGACAAAGATGGAGAGAGTGATGGAACAAACACTATTGCGGCCCGGCGAGAGCCGGAGTCCGCAGCGGTTACGCTGGGAACTGCAACAGGGCGAGACGGACGACTTGTGGCGGCGGCGCGCGATTATCGGTTTGTCGCTCGTCGGCATGACCGCGATGGCGGCGGTGTCGCTCTTGCAAACGGGCATCATCAAGCACCTGCCCGATCCGCCGCTCGACAGCTTCGATTCAGACAAGGTGAACTCGTCAGACACAGCTTACGCGCTCGGCGTGCCGGACGGGACGCTCTCTCTGGCAAGTCTCGCCGCCAACATCCCGCTCGCGGCCTTCGGCGGCGCGGAACGCGTGCGCGAGCAGCCGTGGGTGCCGCTCGCCGCTGCCGGTAAAGCGGCGGTGGAAGCGGCTGCCGCCGGCTGGTATTTCTACCAGATGCCCGCGAAGGAGAAGAAATGGTGCGGCTACTGCATCGTCGGCGCATTGGCCAACTTCTCGATCTTCGCGCTGACGCTGCCGGAAGCAAAGAAGGCTCTCACGCTGCTCCGGCGATGAAGCGTGCGGTTGCCGAGAAATGAGGGTGGTAAATAATTGAAGAGACGCGAGCCCGGGGAAAGCGCGCTCTTTAATGGCATCAAGGAAAAGAAACGAGACGCATCAATGGCGGAGAAGCGGAAGCCACAACAAGCAATGGAACAAGCCGGAAGCGTGCAGGAGATAATCGCCGGTTATAAAGGCGGAGATGAGATGCCGCTCACTTCTTATGCAAAAATTATGGGGGTCTACAACGCGGCCTTCGCGGGCTTGCTGCTGGTGGCGCAGTCCTCAGGCCGCCGCTTGCCGGAGCGCATCGCTTACAGCGATCTGGTGTTGCTCGGCATCGCCACTTACAAATTAAGTCGCCTCATCAGCAGCGACCGGGTGACAAGTCCGCTCCGCGCTCCTTTCACCGAGTATATCGAACCGGCGGGGACGAGCGAGGTCAAAGAGAAAGTGCGCGGCGCGGGAATCCAGCGCGCCATCGGCGACCTGCTGACGTGCCCGTATTGCCTCGGGCCGTGGGTGGCGACGGCGCTGACTTTCGGGTTGGTGTTCAAGCCGCGCACGACCCGCTTGATCGGCGGCGTTTTAGTCGCCGCCACCGTTTCTGAATTCCTGAATCACGCGACGACGGCAATCAAGAAGAACGAAGAATAATCATTGATTGAGACTACCGGGGGAAAAGTGAAAACGGACAAAGCTGGAAGCGAAAGAAAGCGAGAACAAGCGGCGCAGGGAAACGGTGGCGAAGTTGTGCCGCGAAGCCTGCGAGAGAAGATAAATTTGAGCGAGCAGAGCAAACCGGAAGTCGTCGTCATCACCGGAGCCTCGGCAGGCGTGGGACGCGCCGTCGTGCGCGAGTTCGCCAAGCGTCAGGCGCGCGTCGGCCTCATCGCGCGCGGGCTGGATGGATTGGAAGGCGCGCGGCGAGAGGTGGAGGAGGCGGGAGGCCGTGCGCTCGTGCTGCCGGCGGATGTCGCCGACGCAGAAGCAATCGAACGGGCGGCGGCGCGCGTGGAAGAAGAGTTCGGCCCGATTGATGTTTGGATCAACAACGCGACCACGTCCGTTTTCTCACCGATCAAGGAAGTGACGCCGGAAGAGTTCAAGCGCGTCACCGAAGTTACTTACCTCGGCACCGTGTACGGCACGCAGGCGGCGCTCAAGCGCATGCTATCGCGCAATCGTGGAACGATTGTGCAGGTCGGTTCCGCGCTCGCCTACCGCGCGATTCCGTTGCAGTCCGCCTACTGCGCGGCGAAGCACGCCATAAAAGGCTTCACCGAGTCGCTTCGGTGCGAGTTGATCAATGACGACTCGGACGTTCATGTGACGATGGTGAATCTGCCCGCCATCAACACGCCGCAGTTCGGCTGGAACAAGTCGCGCCTACCGAATCACCCGCAGCCCGTGCCGCCGATCTATCAACCCGAAGTAGCTGCCGAAGCGATCTATTACGCGGCTCACCACCAGCGGCGCGAGATGAGCGTCGGGTTGCCGACGGTCGTGGCGATCTACGGCAACCGTGTAGCGCCGGGGTTAGGCGATTACTACCTCGGCTCACAAGGATACGAATCGCAGCAGACGGATGAGCCAATTGATCTGGTTCGCCCGAACAATCTCTGGGAGCCGGTCGCGGGCGATCATGGCGCGCACGGCATCTTCGACGAACGCGCGTCCGACTTCAGCCCGCAGTTGTGGGCGAACATGAATCGCGGCTGGCTCGCGCTCGCCGGAATCACTGGCCTCGCGTGTGCCGCGCTGTGGCGAAGAAAGAGTTGAGACCGGCGCGGTCATTTGCCGACGGCGCAAGTTGCGGATGTCTAAAATGCTTGAAGCACTGAAGCAGCACTGGCCGGAGTATTTAATCGAGGCGTGGGGACTCGGAATGTTTATGATAGCGGCGTGTGTGTGCGCCGCGTTCATTTTTGCTCCGGCATCGTCGCTGCACGTCAGCGGCACGTTTCCGGCCAATCTGTTGATGGGACTCGGCATGGGTTCGACGGCGCTGGGAGTGATGCTGTCGCCGTGGGGAAAACGTTCCGGGGCGCATATCAATCCATCCGTGACGTTGGCTTTTTACCGGCTTGGCAAAATCAAGGGTTGGGATGCTGTGTTTTATGTTGTCGCACAATTTACCGGCGGCACGGCGGGCGTCGTTCTCTCGTGGTTGATGTTGGGCGCGATGCTCGAAGCGCCGGAAGTCAACTACGTCGTGACCGTACCGAAGGAATATGGCGTCGCGGTGGCGTTGATCGCGGAGTTCATTATTTCCTTTGTGTTGATGATGATGGTGCTCGTCACGTCGAATTCGGAGAAGCTGAAAAATCTGACGCCGTATCTGGCCGGCTTGCTGATCACGGCCTATATCGTTTTTGAGGTTAAATATTCGGGCATGAGCATGAATCCGGCGCGGACGTTCGCTTCGGCGATAGTGGGCAATATCTGGACGAGTTGGTGGCTGTATTTCGTGTCGCCGCCTCTGGCGATGCTGACGGCGGCGCAGGTCTATCTGTTCTTCAAAGGAAGTGAAGCAGTTAAGTGCGCGAAACTGCACCATCACAATAAACAGCGGTGTGTCTTTTGTAATAAACCGTGCGAGACGGCAACGGCATAATTCAGCTATCAGCTATCAGCCATCAGCGGTCAGCCGTTACCTGCGGTGAGCTTATTTTGTTTTCGCTGAAAGCTGAAAGCTGACGGCTGAACGCTTACTAATTTTCTATGAGCAATAATCACTACGATGTCATCGTGATCGGTACGGGCGCGGGCGGCGGCACCATCGCCAACAAACTGGCGGTGGCCGGAAAAAAGATTCTGATTCTCGAACGCGGCGATTTCCTTCCGCGTGAAAAGGACAATTGGAGTTCGGCGGCGGTGCAGGGCGAAAGGAAATATCAAACGAAGGAAGTTTGGCACGATGCGGACGGGAAGGAGTTTAATCCACAGCAACATTATTATGTCGGTGGCAATACGAAAGTTTACGGCGCGGCATTGTTTCGGATGCGGGCAGAGGATTTCGGCGAAACTCTGCATCACGAAGGCATTTCTCCGGCGTGGGAGATGTCTTACGCGGAGCTTGAGCCTTATTACGCGGCAGCCGAACAACTCTACGGCGTGCGCG
>JALZJL010000044.1 GCA_030859785.1 Acidobacteriota bacterium | reverse complement strand
TACACCCGGAGAGATTCGAACTCCCGACCCTCTGATCCGAAGTCAGATGCTCTATCCAACTGAGCTACGGGTGCGTGAATATTCTGTCGTCGACAAATGTAAGAATCGCACGAGATAACATTTAGTGTCCACCGGCGGGCGCCGGGGTCGAGGATTCTTTGATGAGGCCAGCCTGAAACTCCTGGCGGATGTAGCGGACGAGGCCGTCGATCTGCTCCGGTGTGAGACGCGACTTGAAGGCCGGCATGCCGTTGCCGCCGTTGGCAATCTGGCGCGTGAAGTTTTCGTCCGTGTCGGAGAGCGTGCGCCCTTGCTTGAAGTTCGGCACCGTCAGCTTCGCGCCATCGCCAAAGTCAGCCATGCCCCCTTCGCCGCTCTCTTGATGGCACTTGGCGCAGGCCGCATTGAAAGTCGCGCGCGCCAGAGCAAATTCGTCGGGCGTTAGGGACGCGGCGGCGGCGGGCGCAGGAGGAGCAGTGCCCACCGTCGAGGTGTGGCAAGCAGCGGCGAACATTGCGGCGGCGCAGAGGGTAACCGTGGCTTTGATGAAATTCACTTGCTGATTGATCTCCGAAGTCGGACTGAGACGTGACGACTTAGCTCTTCAAAAAAATCGCGGCGAATATAGCCCAAGCGGTGCGCGAAAGCGAAAGCGCGCGGACAAATCGCGAGTCGATAACTACAGTTTGCTCCATTGATGAATGTCCCCGTCCGGTTGGCATTGTCGCCGGAGGTTTGCAATCTGCGATGATTCGCCGCAATAATAAGTTCATTACTGTTGATGATGCATTGATGATTGACGAAGCGCGCTGGTGGTGCAAAACCGGCGGTGCTTCAGCTTTGAGGATTGCAAATTAATGAGCACTGAGAATGAACAGAACACGGCCGCGCGCGGGTCGTTGCGGTTAGCAGAGAAGGGCGTTCAGACAACCGAACAGCCACGCGCCGCACTGCCGCGCCAGTTCGTCACGTTCACATTTTACCGCGTGCGCCCGGAGTGGCGAATGCTGACCGAGGCTGAACGTGTGCAGGGCAGACATGAATTCGTCGAAGCCGTCGAGGCGAGCCGCAAGGATTTGCTGATTCACAACTACTCAATCGTCGGGCTGCGGACGAACGTCGACTTCATGATGTGGCGCATCGGCTACGCGCTCGACCCGATGCAGGACTTATCGGCGCGTCTCAACCGGACGAGGTTGGGACGCTATCTTGAGACGACACAATCATTCCTGTCGATGACGAAGCGTTCGATGTACATCGACAAGGATAATCCTGAACATGTCGAGGATCGGCTGCACGTCGTCCCCGGCAAATCCAACTATCTATTCGTCTACCCGTTCGTCAAAACGCGCGACTGGTACACGCGCTCGGTCGAAGAACGGCAGGAGATGATGGACGAGCATATTCGCATCGGGTCGAAATATCACTCCGTTAAACTGCACACGACCTACTCGTTCGGCCTCGACGACCAGGAATTCGTGGTCGCGTTCGAGACTGATGAGCCGGCAGACTTTCTCGATCTCGTGCAGGAATTGCGCGAGAGCAAGGCCAGCAGTTTCACACTGCGCGACACGCCGATGTACACCTGCCGCCAGCGCACACTCGCCGAATGCCTGGAGGCGCTTGGTTGACAGCGCAACTCGCCGCGGGGCTTGGTCGCGCGAACCGGACTCAAACGAAAATAGTTACTGACGCACTCTGCCGGAGTGATGTGGCAGAGCGCCATAGTAGAAGCAGGCGGTCAAATCTCTTTGACCGCCTGGCCGCGTTTGTCTTCCGCGAATTTGTCTTCGGCGGAATCGGCGCACGCCTTGCGGTATGTATGATGGTAGCGGCGTTGTGCGTCGTGGCCGTTGGCGACGAGCGTGGTTCTTCTGCGCAGCAACTAAATACATTCCGAACATCCTTCAATCAACAACTCTCCTCCTCCTCACCGGCGCCGCGTCGCTTCGAGTATCTCTGGTACGAGGCAGAGAATATGCGCGGTATATCGACCGACGCGCGTCACGAACCGCGTCTCAACCCATCATGGAAAAATCCTCCGCGGGCCGAAGCGCCAGGCTGGGGCATCAACGGCCCCGGCGTCTCCGCCGAGTGGTCGCAAGGCGGCGAGAGCGAGTGGAATTCCGTTGCCGCGAGCGCCGATGAATCAAGGGCGACGATTTATCAGGAAATCGAAATCCCGCGCACCGGGGCGTACCGCGTCTGGGTCAGGTATGCCGACTGGTTGCGTCGCACCGAAAGCTTCTCGGTCACGATCACACAAGGCGGACGCGAGGTTTTTCGCCGTCAGTTCGGCGCGCGTAGCGTGCTCGACGCGCACGACGAGACGGGGATGTATTGGGGCTGGGCGTTTGTCTGGGACGGCGCTGACATTCCGGCGCTCGGCAAAGGCGCGGCGCGCATCGCGCTGGTCGTCGAAGGGCCGACTGAGGCGCGCCGCCACGTCGATTGTGTGCTGGTGACGGACGATCCTGCGTTCGTCCCCGAAGGCCGCGCCAAGCCGCCTTTCGCCGCGACGCGAGTGTTGCAAAAGTGGGGCGACTCGCGCCCCGCACTGCGGTCTCTGCTCGACCGAGACGCGACCGGTGCGGTGCCGAAACTATGGGCGCGCCCTCGCGTCGCAGGTCGTGACTTTCTAATGCCGTGGAACATCTCGATGAAGTTCTGGGAGTCTTACGACAAGCCACCCGCCGAACGTTTGCTCTATCCGTTTCATGCCGAGGCGATTGACGAGTTTGTGGCGAAGTACAAGGGCGCGCGCGAAGTCCCACTGTTTGATTCAAAGATGGTCGTGCCAGTGATTTACATCAACGACCTCGCGACGCTTCTGAAAGAGGGCAGTCCGTTTCTGCGTTATCTGCGCGAAACCCGCGCGCCGTTCGCGGTGCTGATTAATTACGGTACGCTGCAAATGCCCGAAGCCGACGGGCAGGCGGCGTGGAAATTGTTGGCTGGCGAACTCCGCGAACAATTCATCGGGTGGATTTCCGGCGAGAGCATCGGCTACGTCTATGATCGTGCGCCGGTGGACTTAAAACTCTCGCCCACGATGTCGCGTCGCGAACTGCTCGAAGCGCACCGCGTTTTTTATACGCGCGGGCTTGAAGCGAAGTGGGGCGCACTGTTCCATTCAAACACCGGCCCGATGTGGAACAAACTGATCCCGGCGCAGGTGACATCGACGACGACGTATGCACACGCGCTCGGACGCTGGGGCACGAAGCTGATCGGCATCGAGACGGCGGCGGTGCAGCCGATGACGGCGATGCGCGCAGCATTTGTGCGCGGCGCGGCGCGGCAGTACGGCGGCGCGTTCCTCTATTATCACGCGCCGAATTTCGGCGACACCGCCACGACCTTCACGAAGATGCAAAACTTCGCTGGCCCGGACCACTTCTTTCACACACGCTACGGCGCGTCGATGGGGCCGTCGCTGTCTTGGTATCGGAAAAGCTACTACCTTTATTACATGGCCGGTGCATCGGCGATCTATCTGGAGCAAGGCTTCGATCAATTCTTCAAGCCCGGTCCCGGCGAGCACCCACTGCAACTGAACCCGCTCGGTCGCATCACCGAAGAGTTCATGCGTTTTGCCGAAGCGCACCCCGAACGTGGGACGCCGTACACGCCGGTTGCCATTCTGCTCGACCCGGCGCACGGTTGGGAGATGACTGATTACCCGCACTTGCCGTTCAGTATCTCGGCGATTGATCGTCATGACCGCGCGTTGCGCGAGTTGTTCGGCGCGGCCTACTTCCCTGGCTTAGTGGCCGAAGGCGAACCCGCGACCAGCGACCGGCAGGCGTTCGTGAGCGGCGTCTTCGGCGACATCTTCGATGTGCTGGTGGCTTCAGATGAGAGTGCCGACGCGATTAACGCTTACCGCGTGGTGGTCGCCGGGGGCCGCATCGAGTGGACGCCGGCGTGGGGCAAGCGTCTCAGCGATTACGTCCGCGGTGGCGGTGTCGTGATGCTGAACGCGGCGCAGGCGAAGGGATTGCCCGAAGATCTACTCGGCGTTCGATTGACGGGTCAGACGGCGGAGGCAGATGGTGACGCTCGCTGCCGTGCCGTGGACGAAGCCGTGACGGATTTAAGCGGGCAGGCATTTCGCTATGAGCGGGTCGAACCGCGCGGCGCTGAGGTTTTGATCGACGCACCCAACGGTGACGCGCTGGTGACGGTTAACAAACTCGGACGCGGGCGAATCGTCTTTTGCGCCGTCCCCGATTTGCTCGGACTCGATGAGCGTCTGACCCCGGTCGCCGCGCATCTGCTGACACACCTCTTCGGCGAAGCGTCGCCGGTGCGCGTCGTCGGCGATGTCGAGTTTCTGATTAACCGCACGGCTCACAGTTGGGTCGTCACGCTGATTAATAACCGGGGCGTCTTCAAACCGCAGCAGGGGATGGCGCAGGTCGACCGTCGGGCGCGAGTCGATGTTGAAATCGGATTGCGCGGCGGGCAGCGGATTGAGCGAGCGAGCGAGTGGACGGATGAAGGGATGGTAGAAATCGTTCGCGCCTCTAATGATGAAACCATCAAGCTGCACATCGCGCCAGGCGATGTGCGCGTCATCGAGCTGATTCCGAAACGATGAGCGTGTGCTGAAGTGCGTGCGCCCTGACACGAGGTCTTCGAATCCGTCGATGCAGTCAATTGCGTGATTGCATTTTTGTCGATTCTTCTTTTAGGATGGCGAGGTTTTTTAAGAGTCCGCGGCGAATATTTTCTTCCAAGGGGTTGACGGGATGAAAACCGCACGACAGTTTACGATCAGTGGGGAAGTGCAGGGCGTCGGCTTTCGCTTCTTTGCACAGCGCGCGGCGGCGCGGCACCAGGTCGTCGGCTACGTGCGCAACCTGCCCGACGGTCGCGTCGAGGCGGTCGCCGAAGGTTCGGGTGAAAGCGTCGAAGCATTCAAACACGAGTTGGCGACCGGCCCCGCATACAGCTCCGTCCAACACGTCGAAGAGCTTTTTGTCGAGCCGACCGGCCACTACACCGCGTTCCGCATTGAAAGATGAGACTCCGATTACCATCTGGCATCTCTCTTCCAACATCACACACATCAATTTATGGATAACCTTAAATCATTGATCCGCGAGGTGCCGGACTTCCCGAAGCCCGGCATCAATTTCTATGACATCACAACGCTCCTCAAACACCCGGAGGGACTGCGCCGCACAGTCGACGCTTTAGCTTCGGAGTTCAAGGACATGAAGGTTGATGCGGTCATCGGCGTGGAGGCGCGCGGCTTTATCTTCGCGCCGGCACTGGCTTACCACCTCGGCGCCGGGTTCGTGCCGGTGCGCAAGCCATGCAAGCTGCCCGCCGAGTGTGCCACAATCTCTTACGACTTAGAGTATGGTCAGGACACGCTGGAAATTCACCGCGACGCGATTGGCTCCGGCCACCGCGTCCTCATCGCTGATGATCTGCTGGCGACCGGCGGCACTGCCAAAGCGGTCGTCGATCTGGTCGAAGGGTTGGGCGGGGAAGTGGCCGGACTCGTCTTTGTCATCGAACTGGAATTTCTGTTGGGCCGCAAAAGGCTTGAAGGCTACGACGTGCGCTCGCTCATCAAGTATCAATCTTGAGCGGCGTAGACGATGCACCAACGCATCTGTCAATTTCAAGTGCCTGTGCTTCCATAGCTCAGTTGTATGGAAGGTTCGCGTAGTTCTTCAATATGTCTCTCCCACGTGAACTCTTTCGCCCACCTGATTAGTTTTTGCTGTCCATTGTGTACAGGGTCAAGCCTCAGACATCCGTTAGCACCGCAAATTCTGAACGGGACGACATAGATTGATTCTGTCAGCGGGTAATAGATCGCAAAGTAATCTACTTCCGATTCCATGTAGGGCCGCGTGGCATAAGGATGGGCTTCTCTCACTCTTCGCTTACCGTTGTAGAGTATGCAGCCCTTACGGAGCCAGCCGGTTTTGACCTGAATTTTGTAGAGGCGATTTCCAGTATCAACGATGAGGTCGTAAGGAGCACCTGCGCCGAAAGGAAGGGATACCATCAGACCCGTCTTCAGATAAGCCGCCATCACGATGCTCTCACTAACGTTGCCTCTGTCGTAAGTTGTTTGCTTCATGACTTGTCTCTCCGCATCACGAAATATGCTGTCCTTGCCATTGCTCTTTGGCATTTGCAATAATCTCGGCTCATGGGCCTGTAGCTCAAAGGATAGAGCACATTCCTCCTAAGAATGGGGTTGGAGGTTCGAGTCCTCCCAGGCTCATTACCTTTTAATTTGTCTTGTAAATGGGTGTGTTTATCGGCACACCCATTTTGCCATGCAGTTATAAGAACGAAGTTCTGCTGTTTGCGAAGAATAAGCCTAAACCTGAACCGACCGAGAAATAATTTGCAATGGTAACGAAGAATGCCCGCAAACACGAAGTAGGCTTTTGCGCTGATGTCTCTAAAGTGGTCTGACAAGCTCTTCGAGTCAGACACGTCCTTGCCTTTCGGATCATCTGACATTGAAAGCTTTGGGCGCGGAAGCATGAAGCGCCAGGACTTTAAGGTCTATGAACGGAAACTCTGTGTATCTCCTTTGTGGTCGCAGCTCCCACAGTCGCGGAAAATAAAAATCTTGTCACATCAGACGCGCCGGCGTAGAATCCCGTCGTTAGCACAACTTACCGAGCGTGAGACAAATCTTAAATGCAGACAATCGTCGAAGGAGTGTACTGGCCGGATCGCCGGACGAAGTGGGCGCGCCCGTTGTTTCTCGTTTCAGTTTCCGCAGGCTTCCCGTCGCCCGCCGAAGACTATATCGAAGGACGGCTCGATTTAAATAAGCACCTCATCAAGCACCCGGTCGCAACCTTCTACGTGCGTGTCGCGGGCGACTCGATGATTGACGTCGGTATCGGTCCCGGCTCGATTCTGATTGTCGACCGCGCGGTCGAGGCCGACGACGGCGACATCGTGATCGCCCGCGTCAACGACGAGTTGTGCGTCAAGCGGTTGCGCATCGCCGACGGTCGCGTGTGGCTGATGCCGGAGAACATCACCTACGAGCCGCTTGAAGTTACCGAGGCGATGGACTTCGAGGTGTGGGGACGTGTCACGCATTCAATCCGCGCTCATTGAATGAGCGGGGCGTTTAAGGGATGAGCGATGAGGGATGAATCCAGGAATAGGGAATACGGAAGTTATAGTGCGGCTTGTTTCTTGCTGTGTGCTGTGTGCTGCGTTCTGTTTTCTTGTTTTGATTGATTGTCTGCAATCCCAATCCTGTCTATTCTGTGCATCGCGTCAATATATTTGAGTGTCCCAAGTATGGTCAGGTTTGATTTAGGCCGAGCCGATGAGCCACCCCGCAGCGGAGAAGAATTACTACGCGATTCTCGGTGCCGACGAGGACGCCGAAGCCGACGAAATCGAGCGCCGTTATAAGCGACTGGCGACGCAGCACCACCCGGATCGTGGTGGCGACGAAGAAGCGATGAAGGCGCTCAACGAAGCGTACCAAGTGCTCGGCAACGAAGCGTCGCGGCACGCCTACGACGCCGGTCGCGAGCGTGATTTCAACGCGCCCGCCGCTCCCATACACGTCACCCCGTCGGCGCGGGCCGATGCGTTTGGGGGCCGCGTCGTCGGCGCTTTGCTTTGTCTGGGGGTGGGGTTGGCGCTACTGTTGCTAGTCAGATTTCATTACATTTGGTTCCTGTGGCCGCTCGGAATTCTGGCGGCATTCGTTGCCCTGCTCGGCGTGTGGATGGCGCACGCCGCGCTGTCGTTCGCGCGTGCGGGGTTCGCGCCGGGGCACCTCGCGCGGCGCTTCGTGTGGGCGCAGGAAGCGGCCTTCTGGTCGACCGTCGCCGCTGGCGCATACGGTGTCTACCTGTTGATGAGCGCGATGTGAAACGAGATGATGCTGACCGGCCTTGATCTGTTGTTTTTGGAAGTCAACGACCTCGAAGAGTCGATTGCTTTTTACCACGAGCGACTTGGCTTCGACCTTGAATCGGTCACGCTCGAAGCCGAGCCGCCGATGGCGACGCTACGTGCCGGCGGTTTGAAGGTGATGCTGGCGCAAGTCCCGATCACGATGGTGCGGCGCGGGCGTGGCGTGCATTTCTTCTTCGGCGTCACCGACGTGGATGCATACTACGAGCGATTGAAAAATCATCAAGTTGAGGTCACATCTCCCTCCGACGAAGGCTGGGGCGGGCGCTTCATCAGCGTCGAAGACCCGGACAGGTACAGACTGTTTTTCGTGAAATGGGAAAGCAATGAACTCGCGTTAATCTAACACCCATCATTCATCGTATGAGATACATCGAGAACCCGCCGAACCCCTGGCTTGAGACGACCGTCGAGTGGACGGGCGAGCCGCCGGAAACGAAGATCGAGGTCTTCGAGGAGACGGCGACGCGCTCGATTATCACCCACAACAACAGCCCGGATGTCGGCTTCGACTACTCGGTGAACTGTTATCGGGGATGCACACATGCTTGCAGTTACTGCTTCAGTCGACCGACGCACGAGTACCTCGGCTATGGCGCGGGCACCGATTTCGAGACGAAGATTGTCGCGAAGGTTCGCGCGCCGGAGTTGCTGCGCGCGGAGTTGATGCGGCGCAGTTGGCGTGGTGACGTGCTGATGTTCTCGTTTACGTCCGACCCGTACCTGCCGCTTGAATCACATTATCGTCTGACGCAAAGCTGCCTCGAAGTGTGCCTTGAGTTTCGCAATCCGGTCGGCATTGTCACCAAGTCGGCGCTCGTGCGTCGCGATGCGGAACTGCTCGCGGCGCTCGCGCGCGAAGCCGAAGCGAGCGTCTACTTCACCATCCCGTTTCTTGATTATGAAACGGCGCGGGCGCTCGAACCGTTCGCACCGTCGCCCGACGCGCGATTCAAAGCGATGGCAATACTCGCCGCCGCGGGTGTCCCGGTCGGCATCGGCATTGCGCCGATCATCCCCGGCCTCAACGACCCGCACATCCCGCAACTCTTGAAACGAGCGCGCGAAGCCGGAGCCAGTGATGCATTCATGACGATGCTGCGTCTGCCGGGCAGCGTCGCGCCGTACTTCGAGCAACGTCTGCGCGAGCGTCTGCCGACGAAAGCCGACCGCGTGATGAATCGCATTCGTGACGCGCGCCGGGGCAAGCTCAACCTAAGCGCGTTCGGCGAGCGAATGCGTGGCTCAGGTGAGTACTGGGAGATGATCGTCAAGAGTTTTCGCCTGCACTGCGCGCGGCTCGGACTGAACGCCGAAGACCCGCGCTCAATCCCCGGCGAGACGCGCCCGCCGCAAACGTTCTGCCGACCTTCGATGCAAAGCACCCTCTTTGATTAAGCAGAGAGGTTAGAGAATTGGGAGCGCGGACAAAAGATTGCGCCACGCTTCTGATTCTTCTTTGTAGTCTTTACGCTTGCTGAAAACTAACGCGATCTGTTCGCCGGCGGCGTTGTAAAGCTCAAGGCTCGTGACGATGCCTTCCTGTGTCGGCTTACGCACGATCCACGATGAATGAATTAAATCTTCGCGGATGTGCAGGTTGAAATCCGGATCAAGCACGTTGAGCCATTCGTTCACTGGCTTAATGTTCTTCACCGTCCCACTATGAATCTGAATGCAGCCGGGATTACCGACGAAGATCATAATCGGTCGTTCATCTTGCGCGACAGTTTCAAGCAACTGTCGAAGACTTGTATTAGATAGTTTGTGCGTCATGTCGGGTGGGGCGAGTCGCAAGGCTTGCGTGCGCGTAACGCCAAACTTGCGCGTCAGTCCGAAGAACTCGTGCGTATTCTGCAAGCGAGACCATTCATCTCGAAATGCGGCAGCATCAATCTCGCTGTCAGCTTTTTCGGGCGGCGCGACGGGCGCAGGTTGAACTTCAAGCGCGGTCGTTTGGTCGTCGGCGCGAAAACGTGTGACGTATTCGGTGAAGGCTTCGGCGTTGCTCTCGTCTTGCAGGAAAACTTTGTGTATCGCCTCGCCGCTCGCGCTGAAAAATTGAATACTGCGTTTGCGTTTGCCGGTTTTGACTACTTCATCAAGCGCGAAAGCGTGCCCCCAAGTGGTAAAGAACAGACGCAGGTCAATGCCTGTGTCTAAAACTTGTCCCATCTTGTGCGACGGGAAAAGCTCGATGCGGCTGTATGCGCCTTTGCGCTCGTGTACTGCTTCGTTGTTGCGCGTCAGAGCCATCACGCGCTCCAATGCTTTCAAGTCTTCAATCATCACGCCGAAGTTCCCTTCGGGCGCAATGAGGCGCGTCACCCCTGCGCCGCAATCGGTAGCGACAAGTTGCGCTTCGCTGACGCTCAGTGCTTGCGCGGCGTCGCGGATTCTCGTTTGCGGGTGCAGCCCGCGAAAAGCCGTCCATGCTTGCTTTAAGTCGAGCGGTGGCGTCACCGTCGCGCGTTCGAGTTCGGTGGAAGCGGTCGTCATAAGTTGATCTCCTATCTTCAAAATGTTTGTCGAGTGATCGCTTACTCAAAGCGAACCAGCAACGCCCGGCGCGCTTCGTCAATTGCTCCCGGCGGAAGATTTTTCACTCTGCCGCCGACGGCGCGACATGGCGCAATCCGCACACGCGAACAGCCACGCCGCCAGGATTATCGTTGCTTTCATTCGATCCGAATTCACAAGTTCACCTGAAGAACGGACAATTCTTGCACGGCTTATCCTTCTTGTACTTCTTGCAGCACTTCTTCTTACTCATGCACTGAGTCTTGGCGACGGTAATTTTCGCGCTGTTCGCCCGCTGAATCCGGTTCATCATCTAGTTCACCATCTCCGTGATGCTCGATAGCAGTGTGAACTCGTCCGGCGCGGAACGCGCGCCGAATGTGCCGCCGAAGTAGCATTCGGCAACAGCGTGTCCGAACGCGGCATACACTTCGCGCGTGAATGTCAGCAGCACGCCGGCGGCGCGCAGATACACGCAACGACACGCATCGCAATTCCAAATTTTGAGATCTGCCTGCGCGCCGACTTCGTGGGTCGCGACGGGTATCGCCGTCATCGTTTTTATCTCCTGCCGCTGGAAGCTCTTTGGATAGCGGCGTGTGAAAAGAAATTTCCTCTACTGCTTCAATGGCTTTGGGCCTTCTCCGCAACGGCGACCCCTGGATGAGAAGATTCCAATGCGTCTCAGCCTCCGATAGGTGATGCGACGCGCTTCGCCCGCCACGCGCACCAGCGCCGCCACGCGAGCGCCAGTCCCGTCCAGACGAGCATCGCGCCGCCGAGTGAGGCGAGGCCGGCGACGGTCTGGCCGATGAGGCCGGCGACTTCGCCGGTGTGCGCGAACCGCAGGAACGAGCGGAGTTGGCGTCCGCGTGAGAAACTGGAAAACGGTTCCCAACGCACGACTTCGCCGCTCGTGCGGTCGAGTGTGAGTTGCGCGCGTTTGTGCGGTTGTCCACCCGTGCCCGTGTCAATCGTGAAGGTCACGGGCGCATCCCGCGCTACCGATAATGGCAGGGAGATGCTTTGCCAATCAGTCGTTTGTTGTTCGGCGCGCGCAAGAAGTTGATCAAGACCGTCGAGCGGTATCGGCGTCGCGACTCGTTCCAAGTTGCCGCCTTGCCGGGCAGGGTTGCTGGGCGACGGCCCTTGCGCGGCGCGCGGTGGTGGTGGCGTCTCTCCGACGATGTGATAGACGAGGTCGCCCGCCCACGTGTAAGAGATGGTAACGGCGGCGAGAACGACGACGAACAGCGGCACAACCGACCACAATCCGATCACGTTGTGCCAGTTGAAATCGCGCGCCTTGCCGGACAGTCCGCGTCTGAACCACGCGACGCTTCTCACTTGTTTCCGCGTCCACTTGCGCGGCATCCAGAGGTAAAAGCCGCTTGACACCAGAAACAGAAACGCGAGATTGCACGCGCCCGTCACCCCGCGCGCGAAACTGCGATGCTCGCCGCTCGCGCCGAGCCAGCGATGCCAATCGGTGACGACGCGGAAAAAATCGCGCACGCCTTTTGCGCCTTCGCCTAAACTTTCGCCGGAATACGGACTGATGAAGACGTTGCCCTCGCGCCCGAAAGCGACAGCGACGGCAGCGGCGGCGGTGGGGCGGAAGGTGATATTGGTCGGCGCGGCGGCGGGCTTCGCCTCACGCGCACGCGCGACAAGAGTGGCAATCGGCAAACGTGTCGCGGGCGAGGGCGGGGCGATTGAATACGTGCGCGCGTCGGCCCATGCGAGCATCTGCTTTTCGTAAGTTAACAGCACGCCCGTCACGGACATGATCAACACAATGATGCCCGCGGACGCGCCCGCGATTAAATGGCACCAGAAGATGACTTTTCTAAATAACTTCATCCTTGATTGACCTTCACGTCATTGGCGACGAGGATAAATTGCTTGTGGCATGGCGATAGAAAGTGAGCATCAAACGTCAGCCCAGCGGCGCAGCAGGTTGTGATAGACGGCGGTGAGTTGCACAGCCGAAGGGTGATCCGGCGCGTCTTCGCTCAGGCGCTGGATAGGCATGTCGAGATCGAACAGCAGCGTGCGCTCGCCGTCATCTCGCACCATGCTTTGAATCCAGAAAAAAGACGAGACGCGCGCCCCGCGCGTCACCGGGCGCACGTTATGCAGACTGCTCGAAGGATACAGAATCAGATGTCCGGCCGGCAGTTTGACGCTGTGCAGGCCGTAAGTGTCTTCCACCACTAATTCGCCGCCGTCGTATTCCTCCGGGCCGGCCAGAAACAACGTCGCGGAAAGGTCTGTGCGAACGCGGTGCGGCGTCCCGGTCACTTGACGGATGGAGTTGTCAACATGATTGCCGAACGATTGCCCCCCCTGATAACGATTGAAGAGCGGCGGGAAAACTTTCAACGGCAGCGCCGCCGCGATGAAGAGCGCGTTGCGTTCGAGGGCGGCCAGAATTATGTCGCCCAGCTGTCGCGCCGCCGGACTTCCTTCCGGCAACTGCATGTTGTCTTTGGCGCGTGCCGATTGATGTCCGGCAGTCACACGCCCGTCAACCCACTCCGCCTCGACGAGAGTGCGCCGGCACTACGCGACCTCTTCGGCATTCAGCACGTCTGGAATTTGCAGTAACATCCTTTTTGTTCTTCTGAGTTTTTTGTCTTCGGCATTGGTCGAGCAACTAGAAGCGGAACCCCGTACTCAACATCACCGACCGTCCCGCGCCGGGCACGAGATGGCCGCCGCTGAGACGGTCAAAGTAAAATTCGTCGGACAAGTTGTAGAGGTTGAGACGCAGATCAATGTGCCTCGTCAGCGTGTACGAAGCCGTCGCGTCAATTGTCCAATAGTTGTCAACGAAGCGCGTGTTGGTGTTATTGCCGAAGCGCCGTCCGACGAAACGCGCACCGCCGCCGATGTCGAGCCGCCACGGAGTTTCATAACTCGTCCAGAAGTTGAAGGAGTTGCGCGGCGTGTTGAGGAGTCGCTTGCCGACTTCCGCCGCCGTGTTCGATTCGGCGATCTCACTGTCAAGAAGCGTGTATGCGCCGAACACGCTCCACCCGCGGCTGAGCGTTCCCGTCGCGCCTAATTCCATGCCGTCCACCCGTTGACGCCCTTCCAAAACCTGCGACGGATCGTTCGGCGTGATGCCAGGTGTGCGCGCATTAGTCTTTTCGACGCGGAACCCCGCGCCCGTCAGCAATAGGCGAGTTCCGAGCAAACTCCATTTACTGCCGACCTCGAAGGTGTAGGTCTTCTCGGGATCAATGGCGGTGTTCGCCGTGCTATAAGATAAGCCCTCGAGCGACGGGTTGAACGCCGTGCCGTAAGAGGCGTAAATGCTGCCGCTCTCGACGGGTTTGAAGACGACGCCCGCGCGTCCGCTCAACATCCGATCCACACGCTCCACACGCACATCAGTCATGCTGACCCCGTCCACGTCGAAGCGATCCCAACGCAAGCCGCCGGACAATTCCCAACGCTTGCCGAGCCGCGCCGTATCGAAGGCGTAAAGCCCCTGCGAGTTGGCGGTGACATCGCCGACAATTGGGTTGAGCGTGAGCGAGCCGTTGAACGCATCATTCGGATTTGGATCGAGCAGCGGCGTGACGGATGAGCCGGCGATAGTGCGCGTCCGACGCACGTTATTTTCACGGGTCAGTTCAAGGCCCGTCACCAGCGTGTGTCGCACTTCGCCCGTGGAAAAGTCGGCGCGGAAATCCGATTGATTATCCACGACGTTATCATCGGTGATCCAAGCGCGTGCGTCGCGAGAGATCAACGTGGAATTATTATTCAAGAAGCGCGGCGCGGTGGTGAGCGAATCGCGCGTCGAACGCCCGAAGCGAAACTGATTACGCAGCGTGATGTTGTCGCCGAAGTCGCGCTCGAATCTGACGGTCGCAAGGTCTGATCGGATGTCCTCAAAGTCGCGGCCCTTGAGTCCGTAAAAAGTATCGCGCGGCACGGGCGCGGGGCGATCACGGAATTCGACCAATGCGTTGTTGGTCGCCGGAACCCACGGGATGCCGTAGTCCGGGACGTTGTTTTGCTGTAAGTGGAAATAACTAAACACGAACCGCGTCGGCGTGTTCAAGCCTAGCGACAGCGACGGCGCGACGCCCCAACGCTTGTCCTCCGCCACGTCGCGCCCGGCGACGTCGGATTCATGCACCAGCGCGTTGAGACGAAACGCCGCGCGCTCACTCCAACCGAACTTCTCAAACGGAAGGTTGATGTCGGCGGTGGCGCGCTTCGTGCCGTCCGTGCCGAAGTTGAGCGTGCCGCCGTAGACGGGAAGCGCGCCCGGCGTCTTGCTGACCAGATTAATCGAGCCGCCCGCCGAGCCACGACCCGTAAATGCCGAGCCTGGGCCTTTCACGATTTCGACTTGTTCGAGATTGAACGGATCGCGCGCCTGCGGCCCTAAATCGCGCGCGCCGTCAATGAAGATGTCGTTGCGCGCGCTGAAACCGCGCAGCGTCAAATTGTCGCCCGCCGGCACGCCGCCTTCACCCGCCGCGAAGGTCAAACCGGGAACATTACGCAATACGTCCCGCAACGTCGTCGCTGCTTGTTCTTCAATCACTTCTTTGGGAATCACGGTGATCGTCTGCGGGATGTCGCGCAACGGCGCTGTGTATTTCGGCGATGAGACGCGCGCCTCGGCAGCATCTCTGACTTCAACTGATTCAGCTTGGACTTGAATCTCGAGCGTAATCGTCTTGACTTCGGTGAAGCGATAGCTGATGCCTGTGCCCGTCAAAATTTGCTGTAACGCTCCCTCGACCGTGTACATGCCGGAGACTCCTGGGGAACCGATGTTTCGCACGGCGTCGTTCGGCACGATGACCTGCCACCCGGTCAACGTTTGAAAAGTTTCAAGCACGGTGTCCAATGCGCCGGGCGGAATGTCGAAGCGGCTTCTTTGATCTTGCGATTGATTCTGCGAGGGATTGCTGATTGTCGCGGCGTGAACAGCGTGATAAGCGAGCCTCACATCTCGGCTGTTGCCGACCGTGTAGGCGAAGAGCGTGCCCACTGCGGTGACAGCAACCACCCAATGCCTTGCCCGCCGCAGCCGCGAACTTTTTCGACCCTTTTTATTTCTCTTGGGTTTCGTTTGCATAGTTATATTCTCCATTTGAGTCGTTGTTCGCTGTGCAAAGAAGTGCATCAATTTCAGTGTTCCATCTCGCCGCAGGCGGTGGGGTCGTGCGCGCATTCGCAATCACCGCTGCGCGTCTCACTAAGCTCGCCAAGTCTTGTCGCGTCGGTCGTCGCGGCGCGTTGGGTGCCTGCGAGACAGTCGGCAGTGGTTTGCTGCAAGCTGACAATCGCACCCGGTACGGCGGCTCCGGTCGCGTCATTCACCTGACCTTGTACAAGGGAGACCACCTCACTCATCGCCCGTTGTGCGGGTGTTGGTGTGGGCGCTAAAGCTAAGAGGATGAAAAGAAGTAGGAGGAAATAAATTCTGCGGGCGGTGGAACTGTGTTCGGCGGCGGAGCGCAGGAATAGCTCAGATGATGCTTGCACGTAGGGGTAGCCTTTCACGTCGTCGCTTCTCTCGTTCCTGAGAAGTCAGTCGTGCATGTTGCTGATTACGTGCTAGGATTACCCCGCACGCTGCCCAAGTTTATTTTCGAGATCAGACTGGAACAGTGCTGCGACCGAAGCCTACGAACGTTGCTGCGTCGTGGGCTTCATTCTTTTTCACTACAATCCATACTTGCAATTCAAGGATAACGATGAAATTGAAAACCGTTTTCAACTTGACCGCAGCACTTTACTTGAATGCTTACTTTCTTGTCAACATTATCTGCATGAAAGTTGTTGGCGGCTTAATGTCGGATGTTGGTTTAAGACGCTTGTGACCCACGCGCGGTATTAAGTTCTGGTGTCTTGAGAAATGCCGCGCTTCTGATGATTCGCAATGTCGTTCATCGTCCCTGCTCACACGACGGTTGCGACCAGGGCAGGCAAATGTTCCCTCTACGATGAGATCGACGCGGCAACACCATAAGGCCTTTCAGGTCGCGCGTGCTCTCACAATTTCGAGCAGCCTCTGGTAATGAGTGGCAATCTACGTGGCAAGTTTGCCACGATAGCTGCCATCACCTGCGGGATGCGAGAATTAAAACTGGTTGACACGCTGATGAGCTTAGTGATACCTTCACCGTCCCTTCCAGGAAGCCCTCCTCTAAGGTTCATCTCAATCACTCACATTTAAAGCCCCTCGTTAAAAACTATTACTAAGCCTGGAACTTAGTCGCAAACGCAGCCGAACTATCCACCTCTGCTGTTTCAACGTGTTTTGGTAGAACACCGATGTCTGCAAAACAGCAACAAATCCCGTGCGTTGATCTCTTTTGCCGTGTGACTGACCCAAGTAGCGGTCGGATAGGCACACGCTCGCGATCCTAAAACGTAGAAACCACATTCGGAAGCTTCGCGCTTCACTCCAGGAGAAACTATCTATGCGGTCCTTTATTCGAATGTCCAGCATTGCGTTCGCGACGTTACTACTTAGCTTGCTCGTATTCGCTTCGCCAAGCGTCCAAGCCGCAACTTTAACTGTTACCACAACGGCTGACGCCGGCGCCGGTAGCTTGCGGCAAGCGATCATCGACGCTACCACTAACGCCGCAGCGAACAACATCAACATTAACATCCCACTGACTGACCCAGGGTACAACAGTTTGACCGACCGTTTCACAATCACTCTCGTCAATCAGTTGCCCGACCTTCCTTTGGCGCCTTTAACGATAAACAACATGACGGGCAGAGGCGTGACCGTGAAAGGCAACAGCAGCTTCCGCATCTTCATCCTTGTGAACAGCGCGGTCGTCACCATCGATAAATTGACCATCAGTCAGGGCAGTAGTGGTAGTAGCATCGGTGGCTTAGGCGGCGGCATCTACATGGGTAACAGCGCGACGTTGACTCTCACCAACTGTATCGTCAGCAACAATAACGCCACCAATGGCGGCGGTGGCATCTGGGTGAACGACAGCGGCACACTGACTATCACCAATAGCACTATTAGCAACAACACTGCCACTGTCGGCGACGGCGGCGGCATCTACATTAACAACAGCGGCACGCTGAACATTACCAGCAGTACAGTCAGCGGGAACACTGCCACTGTCGGCAACGGCGGCGGCATCTACAATGGCGTCAGCGGCACAGTGAATGCCACGAACGTCACCATCAATGGAAACACTGCCGGCAACCTCGGCGGTGGCATCCATAATTTTAACGCGACAGTGAATGTCAACAGCAGCACCATTAGCGGCAACACGGCCACTAATGGCGGCGGCGGAATCTTCAACAATTTCACTGCCACCTTAAACAACTCACTCGCCGCTCTCAACACGGCTCCCAACGGCCCTGATCTCGGCGGCACCTTCACCGGCAACAGCAATCTGATCGGCAACGCCGACGGCAGCACAGGCTTCGGCCCGACCACCAATCAACTCGGCACAACCGCAAGTCCAATCAATCCCCGACTCGGCCCATTGCAGGATAACGGCGGCCCAACCCTGACTCAGGCGCTGCTTGCCGGCAGCCCGGCGATTGACGCCGGCGCCACCGCGCTCCCCATGGATCAGCGTGGCGTATCGCGCCCGCAAAACGGCGACGGAGTAGGCGTCGCACAAAGCGACATCGGCTCATTCGAAAGTGAGGGGTTACCCGAACTAACAATCGACGACGTGACAGTTACGGAACTTGCAAGCGGCTCGCTGTCGGCAATCTTCACAGTCACGCTTTCACGCGCCAGCACCGTCGCCGTTTCCGTCAACTTCGCAACGGCTGACGCAACGGCGACGGCGGGCGCGGACTACACAGCGACTACCGGGACACTTGTCTTTGCACCGGGTGAGACGACCAAGACAGTGACAGTGACCGTGCTCGGCGATGTGCTCCCGGAAAGCACAGAAACCTTTACCGTTAATCTGACGAACGTACAGGGTGGTGCGCAGATTCCTGACAATCAGGGAATCGGCACGATCCTCAACATGGGCGCAACACCGACACCCACACCTACTCCAACACCAACGCCAACACCTACTCCGACGCCAACACCTACTCCGACGCCAACACCAAACAACGTGCAGTTTGACACGGCCAGCTACAGCGTAGCTGAGAGCGTCGGCAGCGTGACGATCACCGTCACCCGTGCGGGCGATACGTCAACCGCCGCCACGGTTGACTACGCCACGACACCTGACGCACAGGTGCTCCGATGTGACGTCGTGAATGGTGTAGCCTCCGAGCGCTGCGACTATGTGACCACGGTCGGCATCCTGCGATTTGCTGCCGGACAGACGACGGCCAACATCACGATCTCCATCATTGATGATGTGTATGCGGAAGGCGGGGAAACCTTCCAACTCTCGTTGAGCAATGCGGTCGGAGTCAGTCTCGGCGCTCAAACCGTAACTACCATCACGATTCAGGACAATGACGTGACATCATCGACGGTGAATCCGATTAACGATCTCTCGTTCTTCCTCCGTCAGCAGTATCTCGACTTCCTCAGTCGTGAACCTGATCCGGGAGGCTTTAACGGATGGATGGCGAAACTCAACCAGTGTCCGCCGAGCGAGCATGGCAATCCGAACTCCGCGCTGGATTGCACCCGCATCGATGTGTCGTCGGCGTTCTTCCGCTCGCAGGAGTTCAACTTAAAAGGCGACTACGTATATCGCTTCTACCAGGTGTCGTTTGGAGCGAAGCCGCAGTACGCGGAGTTTATCTACGACATGAGCCGGATCAAGGGCGCGACCGACGAGGAACTAGCCGCCAATCGAGCAGCATTCCCCGGTGCATGGGTGGCGCGACCGCGTTTCAAGACGCTGTACGATGCTTTAACGAACGCGGCGTATGTGGATGAGTTGCTGCGGGCCGGCGGCATGACGCAGAGCTTGGCTTCAAGAAGAGCGCAGTGGGTCAGCGAACTTGATGCCGCGACCAAAACGCGAGCACAGGTATTAAATGAGATCGTCGAGACTCCGGAAGTGGAGCAGCGCTTCTACAACGAGGCGTTCGTGTCGATGCAGTACTTCGGATACCTGCGACGTGACCTGGATCAGGCGGGGTACGACGCATGGCTCACGCAACTGAACCAGACAGGAAACTACCGGGTGATGGTGTGGGGCTTCCTATATTCACCGGAGTATATGCTCCGCTTTGGCCCAGTGCCAGGATTCTAAACCAAGGGACTCTTAACGGATGAGGGATGAGGGATGAAGAGGAAGAGACATGCGTCTTTCATTCATCCCTCATCCCTTAATTTGCCGTCAACGCCATTGAGTGTCACAACGTCCGCGTCACTTTTGCCAGTGAGCGGGGGGCGTCTGGGTTGAGGCCCTTGGCGTCGGCGAGTAGTGCGGCGAAGAGTTGCGCGGGGATGATGTATGGAATCAGCGAAAGTGTTTCGCTAATGTCAGCCGGCATTTTGATCGCGCGCGTCGCTTCGTCCGTCGCTTCGTTGTCGGCGCTAATCACCAGCGTGTCGGCATGCAGTTCACGCAGGCGTCCGAGCAATTCTTTGACGCCGGGAAGTGTCACGCCCGGTGGCGCAAAGATCATGATCGGGAAGTGGCGCTCGACAATCGCCAACGGGCCGTGCAGAAAGTCCGCCGACGAAAATCGCTCTGCGACCACGTAGCATGTCTCCATCAGTTTCAACGCCATCTCGTATGCGTCGGCGTAGATCAATCCGCGCCCGACGACGACGCAGTTCTCCATAAACACATAACGCTCCACTAATCCTTCAACGACGGAACGCGATTCGAGCGCGCGCTCGGCATACTCCGGTATCTGTTCATAACCTAGCTTCACGCCCGACTCAGCCAGCGCTTCGGCGAGCATGTAGAAGTGCAGCAGTTGACCAGTGTAAGTTTTCGTCGCCGCCACGGAACGCTCGCGCCCGCCGTGCATCAGCAAAGTTTCGTCAACGATACTAACCATCGACGAACCGGCTTCATTCGTGATGCCGACGGTATACGCCCCGCCGGCGCGGCAGTTCTCAAGCACGCGGTTGATGTCTTCGCCTTCGCCGGACTGCGACACACCGACGACCAGCGCACGGCTCAGATTCAGCTTCGCGCCATAGAGCGTGTGAACCGACGGCGCGGAGAGCGCGACGGGAATGCCGGTCGTGATCTCCAATAAATAACGACCGAACAGCGCGGCGTTGTCCGACGACCCGCGCGCGACCAGAACGATCAAGTCGATGTCGCGCCCACGCAGGAACTTGCCGAGCCGCATGACCTTCGCGTGTTCCTCGGCAATCGTCTTTTCAAGCGCCGCCGGTTGCTCGGCGATTTCTTGCAGCATCAGTGACACGTTCTTCGGCCTCCGTATATGGAAAGTGAAAAGTCAATCAGATCAATCAGCGAGGGCGGACATTGACACCAAACCGCGCCCCAACTAAATTCTGTCATTGTCAACATCACCCATTTGAGTCCGGCCAACCCACAATAGTGAAAACAGACTTCGACCGCAACAACCGCGTCGCACCTCTTGATCGAAACTCCGCGCCGCTTTCCAGCATGAACTCAAGCGCCAGATGTATCGCGCCGCTCATCGCCTTTCTATGGTTGATTGTGTGCTGCGTCAATGCGCCGGCGCAACGGTCTCGGCAGACAGTGACACACGCCGCTTCGACCGGCAGCAGTGGCCGCGTGTTGCTGATCCCGCTCGATGATCGGCCACCGTGTCTTCAGTTCCCGATGCTGGAAGGGTTAATCGCCGACACAGTGGTGATCGCTCCGCCGCGCGGCATGCTCGGTCGTTTCACAGAGCCTGGTGATCCGGAACGAATCGCGCAGTGGGTGCACGCACAGAATCTTTCCGCGTTCGACGCCGTGATTGTTTCCGTTGACATGCTGGCCTATGGCGGCCTTGTCAACTCGCGCGTTCACCGCACCCCGCTTGACCGGGCGATGACACGCCTCGACTTAATCCGCGAGATTCGACGTCGCGCCCCTCGCGTTCCCATCTACGCATTCAACGTCATTATGCGCCTCGCCCCGACCGCTGACGGCTTGAACGAATCGTACCGCGAAAAACTTTCGAAGTGGGCCGAACTTTCGCCGGAGATGAACAGCGACCCGGCATTGACGGAACAAGTCACGCAACTTGAGAGAGAAATTCCTGTCGTCGCTTTAAGCGATTACAAAAAAGCGCGCGAGCGGAACCTGTCCGTCAACCGCGCAAGCATCGAGATGGTGCGGTCGGGCATGTTCGAGTTTTTAATTCTCGCACAGGACGATGCGAAGCCGCGCGGCGTTCATGTCGCCGACCGCGAACAACTCGTCGCGGAAGCTAACAGACTTAAACTCGATGATCGCATCGCCGTGCAGCCCGGAGCCGACGAGGTCGCGATGCTGTTACTCTCTCGCGCGCTGACGAAGAAGTATGTGTATGCGCCGCGCATCGCGGTCATCTACTCTTCGGAAGAGAAGCGCCTGAGCGTCGCGCCTTACGAAGACCGTCCGCTGCATGCGTCGGTCAGTTTTCAAATTGCGGCGGCGGGCGCGAAGGAAATCAAGAATCCAGCGGACGCCGATCTTCTGTTCTACGTCTTTGCGTCGCGCGCCGAAAACGGAGCGGCGGAAGCGTTCGCCGAAAGAATCGCGCGTGATGTGGACAGCGGGCGGCGGGTGATCGTCGCGGACATAGATTTCCGTGGCGACGTGCAGGGCGCAGCCACCAAGTTCACTGAAGAGTTGCGTAGGATGAAACTCTTTCCGCGTCTGTTCGGCTACGCATCCTGGAACACGGCGGGCAACACCATCGGCACGGCGCTGCCTCACGGGATTCTCTACGCGCTCTCAATCGACCGCATCGCGTCTACCTCGCCTGCGCACGCCGCGCGCATCGGTCGCGCGCAAATCAAATTCCTGCTCCACCGCTTAATTGACGACTACGCATATCACTCACTGGTGAGGGTCGAGGCCAATCACGTCTACGCGAAGGCGCACAAACTCAATCACAATTTGCTGTCGCCCGCAGACGAGGCGCGCATCGAAGGCTTCATCCGCGAACGGATGCGTCCGCAGGTCGAAAATCTGTGGGGCGACTTTGCGAATCGTTCAATTGTCATCGAGCGTCGGCGGCGTCGCGGCGTCACGGTCGTCCCCGTCTCGCTCTCAAACTTCCGGCTTGACCTTCCCTGGGGCCGAACGTTTGAGGCCGAAATTGATTTCGATGTCGGGACGCGAACGAAGAATCAAGGCGCGCCATCAAACACGCGCCGTCGAAGTCAGTGAATGGGTTTGAGTTTGCCTGAGACGCTGGCGGTGTCAGAGATTGGCGGCGTGTCTTGCGGCGCGGGAAGGGCAATATCCAAGTCGTGGTGCGTGACGTAGTTGATCGCGACGGGCTGGTCGTCTTTAATCTCGACGCGCACCAGAACCTGAAAATACATCTGATGCTCTTTGGCCCCCGACCGGTCGCGACATTCGGCCAGGTGTTGGTCAAGCTGACGCAGGTGTTCCGGTTCGGTCACGTACTCGGCAGCGGCGAGCGTGCACCAAGTATTGACACCGCTCAGCACGAGCACGCGCCGGTTCGCAAGTTTCCCCGGCCAGAGTGTAATCACAGCATATGAGTATTGCGACCCTTGCGACGTGGTGGTGTGGTACTCCGGCTCCTCATTCGGGCCGGGGCGCAGATTAACTACATGCGCGTTCGTGTCTTCAGAGATGACGAAGTCGGTCGGGAAAGGTAACTCCTTAGCCAGCGTGTGAAAGCGCATTGAAGACAGGAACACCAGGTTGCAATCTTTCAGATCGTCCCACCCGATTAAGCGGTTGCGCGACACTCGCAGGTCGTGCCCGGTCTTCCAGAAAAATCGCGATAGCAGATACACGCCGTGAGTTTCGCCGACGCCGGTATAAATCTCTGCCGGGGCCAATGGCTTATGCAAATTCTTTTGAATCTTCATCAAGCGCGTGCCCGGAACAATTTCATTCGCGGAGTTAATCTGCACCTCACGGAAATAAAGGCCGTCTGTCTCGAAGAACTGCGGCGTGCCGTAAGCCAGTACGTTAGAAACTCCCGGTTCCAAAAATTTACCCCACAGCGGCAGGTAAGCCGGATCGACGCCTTCTGTATTCGACTCTTTGGCGGAGCCTAACACTGTCTCGGCCCGGGTCGCGGTGTGGTCGCGCCACCACTGCTGGAAAGCGACGGCGACTACCACGCCGATGACGAAAGTCGCGGCGATGCGCCGCACTCCGGCCCAATGAGGAGCAACGCGGGGTGCAGAATAATTTCTCGCTTCGTTGACAACCGGCGCATCGTCCACAACCTCACTCGCCGGGTTCGCAAGAAACTGTCGATGGATAAAGCAGGGGACGTAGCAGCCTTTGGGAATCTCGATTAAGACCGGGTCGGCAAATCCTTCCTCGTCATAGTAGACGGCGAGTTTCTTTCGCAGCGCGCCGGCTTGAACCCGCACGACGGCATCGGTGCGCTGATCGAAAGCTTCGCCGCGACGAAACACCTCGACGCCGATGGTGTACTCTTTCAACTCGTGCTCGACGCCGGCAAGTTTCTTAGTCACGACGTGGCGGAGAAATCTTTCAAGGCTTTTGGCATGACAGAAGTGCCTGCTACGCAGAATCGTTTCCATCTGCGCGATGATCTGCTCACTGTGTAATTCGCTGTCGTCCCGAACAATGTCTGTCTGGTTCATGTCGCGCCTCAACTAATGGCCGCACCGTTCCGCCGTAAGTTAACGGTTAACGCACGGGCTTAACCTTGTGAGCCGATTGATTCTGAGAGTAGATTCGGGAGAAGTTCACTTCTTACCGGCTGATGGGTCGGACGCCGCGCAAAATCTGGCGGGATTATACACTTATAAAAAGGGGCGTCCACCGCCGGACCGCCCGCGTACCAAACGTTGAGACGAACTTTTGAGGGAATGAGATGCGACTGTTGCTGCTTCAGATGATGCTCGGTTTGATTGTGGTGGTTGGCGGCGGCCATTCAGTCCAGGCAGTCCCGCGCCGGTTCGACGTGGTGGTGTATGGCGGCACGGCGGGCGGCGTCGTGATGGCAGTCGCGGCGGCGCGTGAAGGATTGAAAGTGGCGCTGCTTGAACCGCGCCGTAACCTCGGCGGGATGGTCTCCGGCGGACTCGGCGAGACTGACATCAGTCGCACGCCGGAGGTGATCGGCGGCTACTCTCTGGAATTCTTCGAGCGTGTCAGCAGCTACTACGGCGGTGATGTGACACGCAAGTTCAACGCCGAGATTGGGCGTGCTCGCCTGGAAGATGTCGGCTGGTACTTCGAGCCACACGTCGCTGAAGGAATCTTCAAAGCGATGATTAAAGAAGCAGGCGTCGAAGTGTTCTACAATCACCGTCTGCGCGAGCGTGGCGGCGTGAGGAAAAAAGGAACTGAGATTATGGAAATCAGAATGGAGAATGGCAGTTCATTCAGGGCGACAATCTTCGCCGATGCCACATACGAAGGTGACCTGTTAGCGCAGGCCAAAGTCTCTTACACGTGGGGGCGCGAGGCGTCGGCGCAGTACCACGAGTCGCTCGCCGGGGTGCGCGCGGAAACGCCGAACCATAACTTCACGACGATGGGGGTGCGTGTTTCGCCTTACGGTGCAAACAATAAACTGCTCCCCGGCGTGCATGCCGGCCCGAAGGGTAACCCCGGCGACGGCGACCGCAAAGTGCAGGCTTACAACTTTCGTGTGTGCCTGACGAAGGTCAAAGAGAATCAGCCACCTTTCCCGCGCCCCAAAACTTACAACCCGCAGAGGTACGAATTGATGGCGCGGTTGTTGAAGGCGCTGGTCGAGAAAAACAATCGCGCGCCGAAGATGAATGAAGTGATGATCGTTTCGCCGATGCCGAATGGTAAGACAGACATCAACAACCGCGGCGCGGTCTCGACCAACAACGTCAACATGAATTGGAATTATCCCGAAGGTGATTACCAAACCCGCGCGCGCATCTGGCAGGATCATGTCGATTACGTGCAAGGCTTCTTCTACTTTCTAGCGAACGACTCGCGCGTGCCGAAAGATTTGCAGGCGGAAGTTAACACCTACGGTATTCCGAAAGACGAGTTCGCGGACAACAGAAACTGGTCGCATCAACTCTATGTGCGCGAAGCCCGGCGGATGGTCGGCGACTTTGTGATGACGCAAAAGGACATTCAGACGGAGCGCACGAAAGATGACGTGATCGGCATGGGTTCATACAACAGCGATTCGCATAACGTGCAGCGCATCGCGACGCCCGACGGCCACACGGAAAACGAAGGCAACATGGAAGTGCCCGTCAAGCCGTATCAGATTCCGTACCGCGTCTTGCTGCCGAAGCGCTCGCAAGCGACGAACCTGCTGGTGCCGGTCTGCTTTTCGGCGAGCCACGTCGCTTACTCAACGCTGAGGATGGAGCCGCAATACATGATTATCGGTCAGGCGGCGGGTGTCGCAGCGAAGATGGCGATAGTGGGAAAGATCGCTGTGCAGGACGTTGATAGTAAAAGGCTGACGTCAAAACTGCGGGCGCAAAAGGCCGTGATGGAATGGACGCCGCCGGACCCCAAACCGAACTCCGGCTCGACTCAAAAGTAGCCGCACGAAACTTTACCTACGACCGAAGCGATTTCGATGAACATAAAAACTTCACTTCTGTTTGCCTGCGCGGCGATGGTCGCTTTATGGAGCGCGTTGTCAGCGACGGAAATCCGAGGACAAGCGGGCACCTCCGCGCCTGTCGCCGAAACAAAGACCTATGATGTCGTGATTGTCGGTGGCACGCCCGGCGGAATCATGGCGGCGATTGCTGCCGCGCGTGGGGGACGCACGGCAGTGATTCTTGAGCGCACACGGCACGTCGGCGGCTTACCGGCGAACGGCCTCGGCGCGACCGACATTGCGACGCGCGGCGCGACCGGCGGATTGTTTGCCGAGTTCGTCGGGCGCATTCACACACACTACGTCGAGACATACGGCGCCAACTCGCCACAAGCCAAAGACAGCAGCGACGGCTACCACTTTGAGCCGTCGGTCGCGGAGAAAATCTTTAAGGGACTGCTCGCCGAACACCCGCGTGTCACTGTGCTGCTAATGCGACAGTTCGACGCGCTGCCGGAAAACGTTCAACTAAATCAGGGACAACTCACACACATTGATGTGCTCGACCGACAGAGCGGGCGGCGCGAACGCTTTCAGGGAAAAGTTTTTATCGACGCCACATATGAAGGCGATCTGGCGGCGGCGGGGGGCGTGCCGTACCGCCTCGGGCGTGAGAGCTATGACGAATATAAAGAGCCGCGCGCCGGGCAACTCTATGTCGAATGGCGCGGGCCGGTGGGACCAGGTTCGACGGGGATGGGCGACAACGCCGTGCAGTCCTACAACTATCGGCTTCCTCTGACGCGGCGGCGTGACAATCAGGTTCCGATCATGAAGCCGAAGAACTACAACCGCGCCGAGTACGTGTCGTTGATCGACGACGTTCGGTTGAATCGTGTGCCGGCACCGGCCGGAGCGCGACGCGGTGAAATAGCTTTTGATGGCATTGGCCGCATCGTCAACATGGTCGTGCTTCCGAACGGCAAAACGGACGCGAACAACCAGCACGCCGCGTTTCTATCAACCGATCTGCCGGAAGAGAATTGGCCGTGGCCGACGTCTTCGTGGGAGTGGCGCGACCGCTTCGCGGAGCGTCAGCGCGATTACACGCTCGGCTTGCTGTGGTTTGTGCAGAACGACCCCGAACTGCCGGAGGATTTTCGCCAACGCACGCGAGAGTGGGGCTTGTCGAAGGACGAGTACATCGACAACGACCACTTCCCGCGCCAGGTCTATGTTCGCGAAGGCCGGCGCATTGTCGGCGAGCACCTGTTCACCGCACACGACGCGCTGCCGGTGAAAGACGATCTGCGCCCTCCGCTCTACGCCAACAGCATCACCGCCAGCCACTACGCGCTCGACTCGCACGCGGTGCGCAAGCGCGAACCGGGACGTGTCCATCTCGACGGCTTCTTCAGCTATGTGTCGAAGCCTTACACGGTGCCTTATGGTGTGATGCTGCCGCAGAAGGTGGACAATCTGTTGACGCCGGTGCCGGTGTCGGGAACGCACATCGGCTTCAGCACGCTGCGCATGGAGCCGTGTTGGATGGCATTGGGACAAGCCGCCGGCGTCGCTGCGAGCCTCAGTGTTGAGGCGGGCGTGCCGGTCAGAAAAGTGAACGTCGAACAGTTGCAACGAACACTTTTGAAGCAGAAGGCGGTGCTCATCTACTACACCGACCTGACTCCCGCGCACCCTTACTTTGAGGCCGCGCAGCACTTCGGGTTGCGAGGGTTGCTGCCGGAATGGGAAGCCCGTTTGGGTGATGTCGTCTCGACAGATGAAGCGGCGAAATGGATCGGCGCTGCCGGAGGGAAAACTCCCACTGGCTATCAGCCGGGTAAAAGCACGCGCGGTGAATTGCTGAACCATCTCTATCAACTCAAAGGTGACAAGTGACAGGTGACAGGAACAAGAAAGAATTATAAGAGGTACAACCATGAAATATTTTAGTAGTGCGCGACTCACTTCCGTATGCATGTTATTTCTTTTCTTGATCTTCGTGCCGGTTCAGTCTTCGGCGCAGACGATCACCGCGACGATCTCCGGCACCGTGACCGACCCGAACGGCGCGGTCGTGCCGGGCGCCACCGTGACGGTCACTTCAAATGACACGAGTCTGGTGAAGACCGCGACGACCGACGGCGAGGGGCGCTACACCGTGCCGTTCCTACAGCCCGGCACTTATTCAATCAAAGTTGAGAGCACTGGTTTTGCCGGCGTTGTGCGACCCGATGTGAAATTGGAGGTAGCACAGACCGCCACGTTCGACTTTAGTCTCGGCGTCGGCGGGTCGCAGGAGACCGTTCAGGTAACGGGCGACACGGGGCCGCTTTTGGTCACTGAAAATCCGAGCCTGGAGACGACGCTTGAGAATAAGTTGATCGAGGATTTGCCTTCGGCGCAGCGCAACGCACTCTCGTTTCTTAACATCGTGCCGGGCGTGATCGACCAGGGTTTCGCGCTGGCGCAGGGCGAGAATCTGAATCAGAACGGCAACGCGCAGGGGCCGATTGGCACGCCCGGCAACCGCAACTTCTTTGATTCGAGCTTTGCCGTCAGCGGCGGACAAGCATCTACGAACGACGTGCTGCTCGACGGGGTGTCGAACACAGTTGCCGATTTCAACGGCGTCGCCATCTCGCCGCCACAAGACTCGATTCGCGAGTTTAAAGTTTTGTCGGGCGCGTACTCTGCCGAATACGGACGCTCCGGCGGTGGCATCATCAACATCGTGACCAAGGCTGGCCGGATAGACTTCAACGGCGCGCTGTACGAGTATTTTCAAAACGGCGGGTTGAACGCTAACGGTTGGCAACGCAACCGGCGTGGGCAGTTGGCTAACGGCAATGATGTGCTGCCGCGCATCCCGATCAAACGCAACCAGTTTGGCGGAGCCATCGGCGGCCCGATTTTTCTGCCGCGCTTTGGTGAGGGCGGGCCTAAAACCATCGGCGGCAAAACGGCCTTCTTCTTTTTCAACTATGAAGGGCGTCGCGAACAGAATCCGTTCTCGAAGCAGTTAACGCTGCCGACGGCCCGAATGCGCACCGGCGATTTATCTGAACTGCTGCAACCGAATGTAACTCGCCCCAACGTCACGATCAATGGCACTTCGCTGCCGGTGATCAACGCCGACGGTTCGAACGGCATCTTCGGCCAGGTCTACAGCCCGTATGGAGCGCTGGTCGCAAACGGCCAACGTGACAGACTGGGTAATCAGGTGCTGGTGCGGCAAGCAATCCCCGGCAACCGGCTCGATTTGCTGCCGCGGTGCCCATCAGGCCCGCGCAACTTTGCGTGCCTCGACCCGGTGGCGCTGAATCTGTTGTCATATCTGCCGCTGCCGAATCAGCCGGGGTTAAGGGATAACTTTGTGTTCTCCGACACCGCAAAGTTTACACGCGACATTGTTGCGGCTCGTGTCGATAAGACGCTTTCGGACAATCACAGTTTGTTCGGGCGCTTCAGCAACGAGAAACGGTTTCAGGGTGAGCCGAGCTTTCTCGGCTCGGAAGCGTCAAACGCGCGTATCATCCGCGACTCGTTCTTCAACGCGACCTTCAACGATGTCTACACCTTCACGCCGACGGCGATCAATAATTTCCGCTACGGCTACACGCGTGTACGCGCTAACCAAGTCTTAAACGGCCAGGGCTTTGACCCGACGGTGCTGGGGTTGCCCGCTTACGTGGCAGCCACGGCTCCGATCCTGTCGTTTCCGATTTTTAACTTTGCGGGCGGAGCGGAAGGTCAGGGCATCCCCGGTGAAATCACCGGCGGGCAGATCGGCGGCGGCGGCAACAATCAGCCGCGCGACACGACCACGATTGCCGATGCCGTGACGCGCATCAAAGGTGGTCACACTATTAAAACGGGTGGCGAGTTTCGGCTGCTGCGCTTCTTCGCTTTCCAATACAACAACCCGGATGGTACGTACAGCTTCAACCGCACGTTCACGCGCGGGCCAGTTCCAAATATCGCTCCCACCGGCAACGTCGCCGAAGCCGGATCATCGCTCGCTTCGCTGTTGCTCGGCGTGCCTTCGGGCGCGAGTCGCGAGTCCGTTTCGCCGATTACGCTCTATCACAAATACGGTGCGGTCTTCGTCCAGGACGATTGGAAGGTGCGACCCGACCTGACGCTTAACCTCGGTCTGCGTTACGATCTCGAAACCGGCACTGACGAAACGCACGGCCAAATCACGCGCTTCGATCTCGACGCGCCGTCGCAACTAAACGGCCGCGTCGCTGCGCCGATTGATCCAATCGTGCGTGCGCTCAGACCGAACTTCACAGACTTGCGCGGGCTACTGAGTTTCCCCGGCGAGCCGCAGACCAGGACGAATAAGAACCGCTTCGCGCCGCGCGTCGGATTCGCATATCGCCTCAACGACAAGACTTCGATTCGCGGCGGCTACGGACTGTATTACGTGCCGCTCTCCGTCGAACAAGGCTCGGCGCTCGGCGTCGTCTTCAACACCAATACGACGCAATCAAATCAGTCGGCGCAAGTCGTGCAGCCCGGCGGAAGCGCGGCGCGCACGGTGTTTCTAACTGATCCATTTTCCGGCGGCCTGCCGTTCCCACCGGGCACCAGCCTCGGCGCCGACACGCAGATCGGGCAGAATCCTAATCTGGTCGAACCCAATCGGCGCACGTCCTACACACAACAGTACAACTTTGTCCTTCAAAGGCAGTTGGGAAACAACCTGGTCCTCGACCTCGCCTATGTCGGCAGTCATGGCACGCGCCTACCGTTCCCAAGCATCAGCCTCAATCAATTGCCGCCGGAGTATCTTGATTACGCGCGTGCTAACTTTGCGTCGGCGAGAAGCTCGACCGGCGTTGCCGCAACGAGCGTCTCAGAGTTCTTCAACCAGACAATCGTCAATCCGTTCTTCGGGATTATCACCAACCCGAACTCACCGCTTATCAGCGCCACCGTCACCCGCGCGCAACTGTTAAAGCCATATCCGCAGTACGACAACCCGGCGCTGTACCGACCGCTGGTCGGCGCGAGTAAGTACAACGCGCTTCAAGTGCAACTGCAAAAGCGGTTCAGCGACGGGTTGTCGGCCACCGCCAGCTATACTTTCTCGAAAGCGATGGACATTGGCGGCGCGGGCAACAACAACGGTGCGGGCGGCGGCAACACCGTCGAAAATATTTACGACATCGCCAGCGATTACACGATCTCCAACTTTGACATCCCGCACCGCTTCACCACCGCTTTCAGCTACGAGTTGCCGATTGGCCGCGGCAAAACATTCGGCAGCGGCTTCAATCGGTTCACCAACGCTCTACTCGGCGGCTTTCAAATCACCGGCATTGCGACACGTCAATCCGGCGGCCCCATCGGCATCACCGGGACCGCCTTCGGGTTGAGCTACGCCGTACGCCGCGCAAACGTCGTTGATGGCGTTGATCGCAGTTACTCGGCATCAGAAATCCAAGAGAACATCCGCAACGGCGGCTTCGCCTTCAACCCCGATGCATTCACTAACCCGTCGGAATTCACGCTCGGCAACGCCGCACGCAACTACAGCGATTTACGCCGCGACGTTTATAAGAACGTTGATCTCGGCGTCGTCAAAAACTTCAGGTTCAAAGAGGATCAGAAGCTTCAGTTACGCGCTGAGTTCGTCAATGTCTTCAACTTCGTCGTCTTCGGCACGCCGGGCCGCGACGTCGGTGACAAAGACACAATCGCTAACGGCGTCGTCACAAGACAGGGCAACTTCGGGCGCGTCACGACGCAGGGCAACCAGCCGCGCAACATTCAGTTGGTGGTGCGTTACACGTTCTAAAAGAAGGCAAAGGTAAAAAGGTCAAAGGCAAAAGTGTCAGCGGGTCGCGGACGGTGCTTTGATTTTGCAATTGCGTGCGATTGTTGAGAGGCTTTGCTTCTGCCCGCCGTCTCAAGTCGAAACGGTGGGTAGAAGCAAAGCCTCTGCACGGATGTTGGAGAGGTCGCATCCAATCGCATATCGCTATAATCAAACGGTATTTCGGTGTCAAGATTAATCAAACCTGTTGCGTGATAAGGCTTCAACCGCTAAGTTTGAGCAACGGAGCCATTAAATATGTCCCTCTACCGCAAACTGAGCCGTAAGCCGCAACTATTTCTCTCGGTCACAGGCATCAACCTGCACCAGTTTCAAACACTGTTACCGCAGTTCGAGCACGCCTATAACAAATTCGAGCGGCGG
>JALZJL010000026.1 GCA_030859785.1 Acidobacteriota bacterium | reverse complement strand
ACGCTGAGACCTGTAAATATTTCACACAGAAAAAGTTTTTGTAACGCGACCACTTTAATCGCAACAACCGTGAGGTATACTCAGGGAGTTTCAACTACTCTTGTCGAGCTTCGCTGGTGGAGGCATTCCAAAGGAGAATTTCGATGAAATATAGGACTGCGTTTCTTTCAGCCTGCTTCGTGCTTGTCGGGATTGCGCTGGCATATGCCGCAGATTTCAACGGTAAGTGGATCGCTCAAGTTCCCGGGCGAGATGGTCAGACCCGTGAGACAACCTTCAACTTCAAGGTCGAGGAGAACAAGCTGACTGGTACGGTGTCGGGAAGGCAGGGCGACAATCCGATCTCCGACGGGAAGATCACTGCTGATGAGATTTCCTTTACCGTGACAGCCAATTTCGGCGGTAATGAGATAAAGCTTCTCTTCAAAGGGAAGGTTGTCGGAGATGAGATTAAATTCACCCGCATCAGAGAGGGTGGAGATCAACCGGCTCAGGAGTTCACCGCAAAGAAAGTAAAATAAGAGATGGGTGGGCTGAGCGACACGTCGATTACCTGGCCCTAAGCTCAGCCCTTCGTTAACCAAATGTTGATTTCATTCAATTGCAATTTGCTATCACGCAGTCGGTGTAAAGTGACTGAACAATCGGGCGGGAAATGTGTCCGTCCACACGGTGTAGGCGCGAAGCCGAGTACAGTAAGGATGAAGTCGATGAAAACGACAGGCCGTCTCCTCGTCACACTTCTGCTGCTCGTCTCGGGGCGCTCGACCTTCGGGCAGGGAGTGTCCATTCGTGACATCGCGCCGCCGACGCAGAACGCGGTCAAGGATTACAAACTCGGTCCGGATTCGCTGCCTCAACAAGGGGTCCCGCAGGGGATGTTGAGTGGACCATTCCTGTTCAAAAGCCAAGTCTTTGCCGGCACGATTCGCAAGTACTGGGTCTATGTGCCGGCTCAATACAAACCTCGCAAACCAGCTTGCGTTTTGGTGTTCCAGGATGGTCAGAGAGCTATCAACCCCAATGGCGTGTTGCGCGTGCCGACGGTGATGGACAATCTGATTCATCGGAAAGAGATGCCGGTAACCATCGGGATTTTTATCACCCCAGGTCAGCGGGGCGAAGAATACCCGGAGACTCTTGGAACCCGAAATCCGAACAACCGAAGCATCGAATACGATTCGCTGGGCGATAGCTATGCCCGCTTTATCGTTGAGGAGATGCTCCCGGAAGTCGGAAAAAGCTACAACCTAACCAAGAATCCCGCAGGACGAGCCATTGGCGGAGCGAGCAGCGGAGCGATTTGCGCCTTCACTGTCGCCTGGGAGCGCCCCGCAGAGTTTCGCAAGGTGATCAGCTTGATCGGCAGTTTCACCAATATTCGCGGTGGTCATGTCTACCCCGATCTGGTCCGCAAAAGTGAGCGCAAACCAATTCGCATATTTATCCAGGATGGCATACAGGATAACCGCAAACCCGACAACCCCGCGCGCGATTGGTATTTACAAAATCAAGCGATGGTCGCGGCTCTTAAGGAAAAGCGCTACGACATGACCTACGTCTTTGGTGAGGGAGGTCATTCGGATGATCACGGCGGTGCGATCCTGCCGGATATCCTCCGTTGGCTGTGGCGAGATTGGCCCAAATAATCTGGGCTGCTATGGCGCAATGCTGAACGCTTTGATTATCAGTATGAGCGGTTGATCCAGGCTCGTTTCAAGAAGGCACATGGACATGGCAATCATTATGATCAGTCGGATCGCAATCTTTATCTTGACGCTCGCGCAGATCGTTTCCTTACAAATTGCCGCAGCAGAAGAAAGTCGCCGTGTAAGTTCCATGCGCACACGCACCGCTTTCCTTAAGTTGATTGACCGCCCGCGGGTGCCTCTGGCAACCGAGGTCAGAAAAATATCTGCACAAGATGGTCGAGAGCGGTTTCATTTCACCTTTGCGGCAGATGCCAAGCAACGTGTGCCCGGACTTATCGTCAAGCCACTCAAAACTGATGGTCGGCGACCTGTCGTCATCGCTTTGCACGGTACGGGCGGCAATAAGGAAGGTCAGTTGCCGCTACTGAAGGAGTTAGCCGAACGAGGCTTCATTGCTGTCGCGATTGACGGGCGCTATCACGGCGAACGAAGCAAAGCCGGCTCGGGCGTAGCGGACTACAATGAAGCAATCCTACGCGCTTATCGCACAGGCGGCGAGCATCCCTTCCTTTACGACACGGTGTGGGACGTGATGCGGCTTGTTGATTATCTTGAAACACGCTCGGATGTTGATCCACAGCGCATCGGAATGATTGGCTTCTCGAAAGGCGGCATGGAAACATATCTGGCGGCGGCGGTTGATCCGCGCATCAGCGTCGCCGTGCCGTGCATCGGCGTACAAAGCTACGCTTGGGCGCTTCAGCACGATTCATGGAAATCACGTGTTGAGACGTTCCAGGCCGCCATCAACGCCGCTGCTAAAGATGCAGGCGTGCCTGAAGTCAACGCGAACTTTGTGCGGAAGTTCTATGATCGAATTGTTCCCGGCATCTACACACGGTTTGATGGGCCAAGCATGCTGCCACTGATTGCGCCGCGCCCGATGCTGATCATCAACGGCGACATTGACCCACGCACGCCGCTTGCCGGAGTGCTGGAGTGCGCGGCGAGTGCACGTAAAGCTTACCGTGCGGCGCAAGCAGAGGATCGGTTCTTCCTTCTCATTCAACCGAAGACCGGTCACAAGGTGACTGATGAATCTCAACAAGCCGCCATTGCTTGGTTCATGAGATGGCTCAAGCCGTAACAATCTCAAGTTGCACAAAACGGAGTTCAGCATTGCCGCGATGTGTCGAGTCCTTGATATTAAACCCATCCGGCGATTATGAGGTGGTCTCACTAAGCCGGACGGCAATCTAGGCAATGGTTTGAGCTACGGCGAGTGAAAGGTTAAAGAGGATGAACCATAAGGTACGTTGGGGAGTGCTTGGCGTTGCCAATATCGCCGTCAAAAAAGTCATCCCGGCGATGCAGCGAGGCGAGTGGTCGGAAGTCATTGCCATCGCCTCAAGAGATTCGCAGAAAGCGCTGCGGGCCGCGAAAGAACTCCATATCCCGAATGCTTACGGCTCTTACGAAGAGCTACTCGCCGACTCGGAAGTGGAGGCTGTTTACATTCCGCTGCCCAATCACCTGCACGTGCCGTGGTCAATACGAACCGCCGAAGCGGGGAAACATGTTCTGTGTGAAAAACCGATTGGCCTCTCGGTTGATGAAGCCGAGCGCCTGCTTGCGGTGCGCGACCGCACGGGCATCAAGATCGGCGAAGCCTTCATGGTGCGGACACACCCTCAGTGGCTCAAGACTTTCAATCTGGTGAGGTCGGGTCGCATCGGAGAACTGCGGTCTATCGCCGGCTACTTCGGCTATTACAACCGCGACCCGGCGAACATTCGCAACATGCGCGAGTACGGCGGCGGCGCGCTGATGGACATCGGCTGCTACCCCGTGACGACCTCACGCTTTATCTTCGGGGAGGAGCCGCGCCGTGTGCTGGGTGATGTCGAGCGCGACCCCGAGTTGGGGATCGACCGTCTGACCTCGGCGATACTCGACTTCCCGTCCGGCCAGGCGATCTTCACTTGTAGCACACAAATCGCCCCGTACCAGCGCATGCAGTTGTTCGGCACGCGCGGTCGCATCGAGTTCGAGATACCCTTCAACGCGCCACCCGACCGCCCGTGCCGTATCTTCGTCGCCGAAGGATCAAGCGGGATCGGTGACGGCGTTGAGACAATCGAGGTGGGGGCTTGCGACCAGTACACAATCCAGGGCGACCTGTTTTCAAGAGCCGTCCGTGAGGACGGACAAGTCCCGGTGTCTTTAGAGGACGCCGTCAACAACATGAGGACGATTGAAGCTATCTTCCGCTCGGCGGCATCGGGATGTTGGGAGCGCCCGGCAGGGTGACGTGCAGCATTAATCAATCGCCCGGATAAGTGGAAGTTAAAATGTCAACCATCCAACTCACAAAAATTAGTCAGACATTCAATCAAGATGCTATCTCTGACGTCGAGAAAACAGTCAGAGAACAGCTTAGCCGCGTGCAGTTAACGTTCAAGCCGCGCGCACGCATTGCCATCGCGGTCGGAAGTCGTGGGATCGCCAATCTTGCGTGCATCGTCAAAACCACAGTGGACTGGATACGCGATCAAGGTGGAGACCCATTTATCGTGCCGGCGATGGGCAGTCACGGGGGCGCAACGGCAGACGGACAGCAGCAGGTGCTGGCATCCTATGGCGTGATGCCGGAGAAGATCAATTGCCCGATTTGCTCTTCGATGGAAGTGGTCGAGTTGTCGCAAGGGAATTTAGAACACAGGCTTTTCATTGATCGAAACGCTCATCAAGCAGATGGCGTAGTTCTAATCAATCGGATCAAGCCGCACACCGACTTTCACGGTACTTATGAAAGCGGCTTGGTGAAGATGTCTGTCATCGGATTAGGCAAGGAAAGACAAGCCCAGGAGATGCACCGCTACGGTGTCTACGGGTTGAAGGAATTGATTCCCCGCGCCGCCGCGACCCTGCTCGCTTCCGGTAAAATCATCCTCGGGATCGGCATCGTTGAAAACGCTTACGATCAAACGTTCGTCATCGAGGCCATCATGCCGCAACAGATCATGAACAGGGAGCCTGAGCTTTTGGAGCAAGCTCGGAAGAATATGCCGAAACTGCCGACCGACAAGTTGGATGTTCTAATTATTGATCGAATGGGTAAGGATATTAGCGGCGCCGGGATAGATACCAACATCATCGGTCGGATAAAAATCAGAGGCGAGAAGGAGCCGGAAGTTCCGGATATCAAAATGATCGTCGTCACCGATCTGACGGCTGCATCTCACGGCAATGCTACGGGCATCGGTTTAGCAGATGTTACGACCAAAAGGCTTTTTGAGAAGATCGATTTTGCGGCGACTTATCTGAATACGGTGACGAGTGCATTTCTCGAAAGAGGCAAGCTGCCGATTGTGGCGGAGACGGGTAAGATTGCTCTCGACTATACACTCAGGGCTTGTGGCCTAACGCCGACGGAACAGAAAAAGATCATCCGCATTAAGGATACCTTACATCTGGATGAACTCTACGTCTCGCAAGCAGTGCTGGATGAGATCAACGGACAAAAAGAATTTCGCATCATCAGAATGCCTGGCAGTCTCTTTGATGAAGCGGGAGATTTTCAGGAATTCTAACTTGGGGAGGCTTTGCCTATTAATTCAGCACCTAGCTACCCGAGAAATAGCTCTGGACTTGAACGATGATGAGCCAACCGGCGAAGAATCCGTAGAAGAGCACGGCGAAGCATAGTGCGCCCAGCCTGAAACCTTTGACCTTGATCGCCTCCGGCAAGCCCTTGCGGTTAAGCTGGATCAGCAAGATCGAGTAGACAAACATCACCATCCCGTTCAGGCAGGCCGAGAGCACCAGCAGGATCAGGGGTTGGTCAAAACCCGAAAGTAGAATCAGCGATCCAACCATAATCATGCCCCACACGACCAGGAAATAAATCCGGCTCTCCGTCCAGCGTTGGCTCTGCTGGAGGTAGACCGTCTTCAGGACGTCAGCTACCAGACGTGCCACGTAGTCGAGAACGCCCAGAGCCACCAGGGCCAGTGAGAGGCTGCCGAAGATCCAAAAAAAGGTGCCGAACCAGGGAGCCACGATCTGCTTTAGCACCTGGCCTTCGGCCAGGATGAAGTCGAGGTTGGGCTTCGCGGAAAGGTTCTTTCCAAACACGGTGGAGTAGGCGAGCGTCGAGAAGATAACGATAGAGAAGATACAAATGAACCAGAAGGAAATTAACTGCTCCTGATTAGCAGCTTTCCACCAGCCACGGAAACGCCGGATGTTCTCCTCATCCTGTCGGATCATCGAACCTGTGGCTGGCGCTGCCACCTCCTCGCCCGTGATCGGCGAAACAATCTTTGGGATGTAAGCGCCCATGCCAAATCCTTTGTCTCGAATCCAGTTGCTTTGCACGAGATTGTTAGCACCCCCCGCACCGGCGAACACCAGCCCGCTCAAGATAAGCGAGATCGGGATGATGTCAGAGTCAGGCAACTGGCCGAAATTGGTCACCATTTGCGGCAGTTCGGCCCAGGCTGATGCGCTGATGGCGGCGAAGATGGCGACGATCAAGAAGATAATGGTCAGGCCGACTTTGAAGAACTGCGCCTTCTCTAGCGTCTGGTAGACGACCGGTGACACAGTCAGCGCAATGCCGGAGGCGATCAGCACAATGATCGTAATAAGGGTGACGTTGCCGCCGCCAAGCAGGAAAGTAAAAATCGTCACCCCACTCGTCGCCCAACCGGGCCATACGTTTGGCACAATGGTGAACAGGCAAAACAGGCCTCCCCACGGCTTCCAGAAGCGGACGAAGCCTGCGACCGCAGTTTCACCCGTTGCCAGGGTGTACCGCTCGATCTCCATATTCAGGAAGTACTGGACGGTCACGCCGAGCACGGCGGCCCAGAGAAATGCAACCCCCACCGTTGATGAAATGAACGGCCAGATGACGTACTCGCCCGAGCCGACACCTAGTCCCGCGAGAATCACGCTGGGACCGAGTATCTTGCGCAGCGGTAATGGCTCCGGCATGTCCTTGTAGGGCATGGGGGGCAGGTTACAATTTGGGATCGCTTCGAAGTAATCCTCGGCGGTCTCATCTATCCCCCGTGCGTTACCCTTAGTCGTCCGTTCATCCATCACACCCGGTCCCTCCCGAAAATAGAATTAGTTGTTGAGGAGACGCTTTTCTTACCTGACATGCCGCTTATTTCTGATTGCGCTGTGTGGTCTCGAATGAAAGCTTTCACACTCGCACCTGTGACCACGACAACTCCGGCCCCCTCCGATGCGGTAGTGTTGCAAAAAGTATCGGGATGTACAAGATGTTGAGTTGGGGTAGCAGTGAGGAGAACCGAGGTGACTCGAAGATGTTTGGGTCCAACAGCCGGATTTATGCCGACAATGATCTAAACTTCCATCCGTCATGATTGTCATTCGAAATTGACGCCGCGCGCGGCTGTTGTAAACATCAGCTACCTGTCCGCTATGCTGACACCGCTTGCTCGAAATCAGACCATACGGCTACGACACGGCATCTACAAGGTGCGCGTCTACGCACCACGGATACGATAGTGGCGTTTTTTGTGAAAATTTCCAACTCCGGCATGTGTGGCACGGTGCTTGAACTGCATCGCCGTGTGTTTCCGCGAGCCGGAGCGATAAAAGTAAGGAGATATAGATTATGAAACGTAATGACCGTGGGTTTATCAACAGTATGCTGATGCTTTTGTTCGGGCTGTTTCTGAGTTTACCGGCGGTCGCCGTCGCGGCGCAGGATGGCGACTATCGGCGAAGGGATGACCAGCGACAGGATCGCCGCCAAGATAGGCGCGAGGACAGGCGTGAGCGTCGGCAAGAACGGCGCGAGGCGCGACGCGGGCGTGACTGGAATGGCGGCAACTACGGAGGCTCCTTCCAACTCCGCCAGACAGCACTGAACGCGGGGTATAATGAGGGCATCAAGGTGGGCCGTAAGGACAGCAACCGGCGCGGGGGTTCGGACTACCGTAACAACAGCGCTTACCGGAAGGCTGACGAGGATTATAGCTCGAAGCTCGGCGACAAGGAGTTGTACCGACGGTACTACCGCGCGGGTTACGAGAATGGCTACAACGACGGCTCCAACGGTTACTAAACCGAGACGGCGAAGCGAATCATTGGCGGGGAGCGGAGAGATGACGATCTTCGCTCCCCGTTCTTTTATTTGCCGGAATGACAACAGCACATCGAACATCACCCGACCACGCCGTGTACCTACCTAAAGCCCACTGCCAGGAAACCGTGACAAAGTCTACATCCTCCGTTTTGCTCAGAGTGTCCGACCGCTTGTCGGTGATGTGCACCGAACCATGCCTTTCTCCTCCGTTCCGCGCAGCCCCTCGCTGATGGCATCTATGCACTTCGTTGCCGGCGTATAAATGTTGACTGTTGACGCCGGTTCGAGAACCACGTCCGTGATGTAATCGCAGACCTCTGCCGGCGTCCCTTCGTGATCGAGAATGGTGGCGAGCAATTCGGCGTCGCGCTGTGCTCGATTTGGCGTGCCGTTAGAGTCTGGTCTTTTCCATCACCGCACAGGTGATCGTGAGTTCTTCCAACTCGCGCGCCGCTGTATGTACGGCGCGCGATGATGTCATCTGCGCAAGATGTGTATTTACCTTGATATACTTATTTTTGGGGTATAAGGTG
>JALZJL010000003.1 GCA_030859785.1 Acidobacteriota bacterium | reverse complement strand
TCCAAGAGCGACGTGTCAGCCATCGGTGGATATCCTTTCCAGTTTTGTTTGGCGATAGAACTGGAAGAGGATAACCGTCCGATGGCTTTTACGCATTTTCAATGATCATTTTTTGTCCTGTACTAAGGTTTTCATCTCAAAACTTAAAACTCAAAACTGAAAACTGTTCACTGGTTGAGATGGCTATCTTAACCAACCGCCGCCGGGGACATCGCTTCATGAATCGCACGCACTTCGTTGACGAGTTGTTCGTACTGCGGAAGGGTCAGCGCCTGAGCGCCGTCGCACAGCGCGCGTTCCGGTTGGTCATGCACTTCGACGATCAATCCGTCGGCGCCAACCGCGACGCCCGCCCGCGCGAGCGGCGTGACCATATAATTCTTTCCCGTCCCGTGCGATGGGTCGACGATCACCGGCAGATGCGAGATGCGGCGCACCGCCGGGATGGCCGATAAATCGAGCGTGTTGCGCGTGTGCTGCGCGAAGGTGCGGATGCCGCGCTCGCACAGGATGACGTTGTAGTTTCCTTCCGCCATGATGTACTCGGCGGCGAGCAGCCACTCGTCGAGCGTCGCGGCCAGGCCCCGCTTCAGCAGCACCGGCAGACGCGAGCGTCCGGCGTGGCGTAGCAGCGAGAAGTTCTGCATGTTGCGTGCGCCGAGTTGGATCACGTCGGCGTAACGTTCGACCACGTCGAGGCCGTGCTCGTCCATCGCTTCGGTGACGATCTTCAGACCATAGGTGTCGCGGACTTCGGCGAGAATCTTCAGGCCGTCTTCGCCCAGACCCTGAAACGAATACGGCGAGGTTCGCGGCTTGTATGCGCCGCCGCGAAAGAAGCGCGCTCCGCTGCGGCGCACCGATTCGGCCACCGCAAATGTCTGCGCGTGATTCTCAATCGCGCACGGACCGGCAATAATCGCCAATTCGTCGCCGCCGATCTTTTCATCTCCCACGCGCACCACGGTCTTCTCCGGGCGTAAATCAAGCGAGGTCAGCTTATACGGCTTGCTGACGCGAATCGCCTCCGCGACGCCGGGCATGTGCTCGAACCGGGAAGCGTCGACCGCGCCCTGGTTGCCGGTTACGCCGATGGCGGTACGCTGCGCGCCCGGCATCGGGTGCGGTCGGTAGCCCAACTCGGTGATGACGCTCACCACATCCGCGACCTCGCGCTCGGTCGCGTCGACCTTCATTACAATTAACATTTACATCCTCACTTTACTTTTTTTATCGAATGACAGTGTTCAGAGTATCGACTTTAGTCGGCTTTTGCGCCGAACATACCCGACTCAAGCCAGTACGCTCAACGCCGTTAGGCTACGCGCTCGCTATTCCCGATAAGGTCTACTGCTTCTTGCCTCGGCGGTCACTTTTGCCTTTTACCTTTTCACTTTTGCCTACTCAACTTACATCCTTGCCGGCACGCTGATGCCGAGCGTAGCGAGCGCCGTGGTCAATTGCCGGCGTGCGATGTGTGCGACGACGACCAATGCCGCGCGCCGCGCCGCGTCCTCTTCGGCGATGATGCGGTGGCGATGGTAGAAAAGATTGAACGCGCGGGCCAGTTGAAAGGCGTACTTGGCGAGGTGCGCGGGTTCGGCCTGCGCCGCCGCTTGCGCCACCGCTTCGTCAAACCGCGCCGCCAGAGACACGAGCGACCATAATTCATTTCCGTCTTCGGTTTCCAGCAGGCGCCGAATTTCTGTCTGGTCTGCGTCGCCTTGAAATGATTGCACGGCCTCGGCGAGCACCGCGTCATCCAGTTTGCGAAAGATCGAGTTGGCGCGCACGGCGGCGTACTGGCAATACGGGCCGGTCTCGCCTTCAAACGACAGCGCCTCTTTGAAGTCGAAGGCGATGACTGAATTACGCGTCCACTTCAACAGAAAATAGCGCAACGCGCCGACGGCAATCTCGTGCGCCGTCGATTGTTTCTCTGCTTCGGAAAGCTCCGGGTGACGCGATTCCGTTTCACGCAACGCGCCCGCTTCGAGGCGGTTAATAAGATCGTCGGCTTTGACGCCGAGGCCACGCCGCCCACTCATCTCGACAAACGGTCGGGCGCGGTCTTCAGCACTTAACTCCAGTCCTAGTTCCTCGCACGCCGCCGGCGAGAGCGCGACCATCTCATAGCCGAGATGCACGCTGGCACCTTCGCCGATGTGCGGTGCGACCGCAGCGACGCCCTTGCGGACAACATCCTGCGTGTACGACTGGCGCGAATCAATCACGTTGTAGACGATCTGTCCGCCGCCGAACGCGGGCGCAGTAGTCTTAGCCCGCGCGTCCGCTTGCTCGCCCGTGGTGGCCCAGACCCTGTGTCCGTCCGGGTATTCGCGGAAAATCCGATAAGGGAATTTGATGTCGAGTTGACCGAGCTTCCAGAGTTGGTAGCCGATGTCCTTGCCGGTGTAAGTGATCGTGCCGTTCGAGCGGACGATGACTTTATCGGCTTCGTGCTCGTCGGTGCTGGTGTGCGTGTCCATCGGCATCACCCAGCAACCGGCGTTACGCCCTTCGGACTCGTAGCGAATCGCGCCGCTGTCTTTTAACTGATCGAAGGCCCGCTGCCACATGAAGCGGAGAATCTCCGACTCGCGCGGCAGCACGTCGTAACGGATGCCGAGCCGACCCATCGTGTCGAGGTGGCGATTGACGACGCGCGTCGCGACATACTCGGCTAACTCGGCGGTCGGATTCGACGCGGCCTCAATCGCGTGCAGCGTCTCGCCGCGCAGTCGCAGCTTCTCAGGATTCTCTTTTCCTTCAGCGTCACCGTCGCGATAGAACAATCCGACACGCGCATACAAGTCCCAGCAGTAATAATCGAATGGGCGCTCCGGTGGCAGCGACGCATCAAGCGCGCGCACACCTTCGAGCGTCATCCGTTCGATGTGCATAAAGCCGACGACGACATCGGCGACCTGGACGCCGGTGTTGTCGATGTAATTCTGCACCTCGACGCGCCCGCCGGCGGCGCGCAGGATGCGTACGAAGGTGTCGCCGAGGACGCCGTTTCTCAGGTGGCCGATGTGCGCAGCTTTGTTCGGGTTAATGTTGGTGTGCTCGACGATCAGCTTCGGTTGATCCGCTAAATCTTCGTCGTTGACGGCGCGCGTGGATTCGACCTCGACGCTCGACGCCGCGAAGCTGCCGAGCAACTGGGCGCGGTCGTAAAAAATGTTGAGGTAGCCGGCGCCGGCGACTTCGACGCGCGCGACGCCGACGGTTGTTTCCAGAGCCTGGCGCAACTCTTCGGCGATAGCACGCGGCGCGCGCTTTTCGCCGGTCGCCTGCTTGATACGCTTCGCCAACTCGAACGCAACCGGGAAAGCCAGGTCGCCGAGTTCGATGCGCGGCGGAACCTCCGCGCTCACTTGTTCGAGCCTGACGCCAAACTTCTCGCTGGCAACCGCGCGCACCCGCTCGCGTATGTCTTCCCCCAATTTCAGCAGATTCAAATCGATTCGTTCCTTATCTGATTGGCAATCATCAGTACATCGTCGAGTGTGATAGCAGTGATGGAAACAGAAAGTATAGCGCAGCGCATTTATCTCACGCCAACGGGCGGGGACAGTGCGGGCGGATCTCGCTTGACACTTTCCCGTCGCGCTCTGTTACCATCGCGTCTTATTTTTCACCCGTGTTGGGCAGACAAGCGAACACTGACTCGATGGCGGTGGCGTTTGGCACGGCTCAACTTGAATCGCCTTTGAAATCCTGAATAAATGAAAACCCTTTACTTTGATTGTTTCGCCGGGGCCAGCGGCGACATGGTGCTCGGCGCGCTGGTTGGTGCCGGCGTCGACGCGAATGAATTGATAGCCCGGCTTGCGTTGCTTGATGTACCCGGCTACGAAATTAGTTTCGAGCAGGTCGACCGCTCCGGCATCGGCGCGACGTATGCACGCGTGCGCACAGCGCCCGAACATCATCACCGACACCTCGCCGACATTCTCAAAATCATCCATGCGTCGCGGTTAAGCGCCGGCGTCAAGGAACGTGCGGCGCGCATCTTTCAGCGACTCGCCGAGGCCGAGGCGCGCGTCCACAACCAGCCAATCGAGCGGATTCATTTCCACGAGGTCGGCGCGCTTGATGCGATTGTTGATGTCGTCGGCGCGTGCATCGGGCTGGAGATGCTGGGCGTCGAGCGCTGCGTCTCTTCGCCGCTGCACGTCGGCAGCGGGATGGTCGAGATGGCGCACGGGCGGTTTCCAGTCCCGCCGCCGGCGGTTGCTGAACTGCTGCGTGACGCTCCCGTCTATGCGACCGACATCATCGGTGAGTTGGTCACGCCGACCGGCGCGGCGATTATCAGCACCGTCTGCGAAAGCTTCGGTGCGTTGCCGGCAATGCGAGTCAGCGCGACGGGCTACGGCGCGGGCACCAGAGAGTATCAAAATTTTCCAAACGTGCTGCGTGTGATCGTTGGCGAGATGGAAGGCGGCGCAACATCAGCATCATCGAAGGGCATCACCGAAAAGCTGTTGATGATCGAAACGAACGTCGACGATGCTTCACCGCAGGTCATCGGCCACGTGATGGAGCGTGCATTGGAGCGCGGTGCGCTCGACTGTTACTTCACGCCGGTGCAGATGAAGAAGAATCGACCGGGCGTGCTGATCTCGATTCTGTGCGCGCCCGCGGACGGTGAATCGATGCTTGAATTGCTGTTCGCTGAAACGACGACGCTCGGCGTGCGCTCTTACGAAGTCGCTCGGCGCGCACTTGAGCGCGAGATGGTGCTGGTCGAAACCGAGTTCGGGACGATCAACATCAAGGTGGCGCGCTACGACGGTCGAATCAACAGCGCGACCCCGGAGTATGAGGAGTGCCGGCTGGCGGCGTACAAGGCGCACCTCCCGTTGCGAATCATCGAAGCCGCCGCCCGCGCCGCGTTCGCACGCTCGATTCAAAGAGTTGAGAAGAACGGGTTAGTCTGACGGGCGCGGGTTATTCCGCCCGACGACGAAAGGTCGGAAGTATAAAGATGGGCACACGCTTTCCCACCATCGAATCGGATAAAGAGACGGCGGAGTCGACACCGACGCAATTTCCGGAATCCGGCGGCGATGTCGACCTGGATAAAATCGCGCGGGGTGTGCGCCTCATCCTCGAAGGGATCGGCGAGAACCCGGAGCGGCCAGGCTTGCAGCGCACGCCGCAACGCGTCGCGGAGATGTACGCAGAGTTGACCGCCGGGATGCGTGAAGACCCACACGAACACGTCGTCCCGCTGCCCGGCGACACGCACGACGAGATGGTGATCGTCAGAGACATTCACATCGCCTCAATCTGCGAACACCACCTCGCGCCGTTTGTCGGGCGTTGCCACATCGCCTACATCCCGAAGCATGGCCGCATCGTCGGCCTCTCGAAACTGGCGCGACTGGCCGAAACATTTGCGCGCCGTTTGCAGGTGCAGGAGCGTCTGACATCGGAGATTGCCGACACGCTGTTCGACGGATTGAAGCCGCTCGGCGTGATGGTCGTAATTGAAGCGGAGCACACTTGCATGACATTGAGGGGCGTTAAGAAACCGGGCGCGATGACCATCACTTCGGCGATTCGCGGCGGCTTCCGCAAAGATTCGCGCACCCGCGCGGAGGCGATGGCGCTGATTAAAAGTAAATGAACCCTGACCAAGCCGTCGCTTATATTTTGCCGTCTGCCATTTAACCAAGTACCTAAGCAAAATTTTCGGTATAGGGATTAAACCAAAACCCCGTCATGAGTGGTTTTTACTTTTGACTTCATTCCTATCCACCCACGTATGGAAACCTTTTACATCACGACCCCGATTTATTACGCCAACAGCCTGCCGCACCTCGGCCACCTGTACACGACGACAGTCGCCGACTGTGTGACGCGGTACAAACGGCAACGCGGGTACGACACATATTTCCTGACCGGCACCGACGAGCACGGCGTCAACATCGAACGCGCCGCCGCTCGCAACAACCGCACGCCGAAGGAGCATGTCGATTATATCGTCAGCGAACTGAAGAAGATGTTCGCCGCGTTCGGGCTTGACGCTGAACATGGGGGCTACGACTTTTTCATGCGCACCACCGAGCCGTTTCATTATCAAGCGGTCGGGGAATTCTGGCGGCGCGTCGCGCGCAACACGACGCCGAAGGGGCGCGAGTGTATCTACAAAGGTCACTACGTCGGCTGGTTCTGCGCGGCGTGCGCGACGTTCAAGACCGAGGACGAGTATCAGAAGCCGGCGCGCGAGGGAGACCCGCCGCTGTGCCTCGTGCATGAGACGCCGCTCGACCGCGTGACGGAAGAGAGCTACTTCTTCCGCCTCTCGGATTACGCCGAGGCGCTGCTTGATCTATACGAATCGCGCCCCGACTTTATTCGCCCGGAGGCGCGCCGCAACGAGGTCATCAGCTTCGTCCGTTCCGGCCTGCAAGATTTGTCGATCAGCCGCCAGAAGTCGTCCGTCGAGTGGGCCATCCCCATACCCGACGATCCCGATCACACGATCTATATCTGGTTCGACGCGCTGACGAACTACATCACGGCGCTCGGCTTCGGCAACGAAGAACGCCGGCGCGCACTCGGCGTCGAGAGTTTCGGGAAGTACTGGCCGGGCCTGCACCTCGTCGGCAAAGACATCCTGCGGCAGCACGCGGTTTACTGGCCGGCATTTCTGTTCGCGGCGGGTGTCGAACAACCGCGCGGCGTCATCGCGCACGGCATGTGGCTCGACCCGCAGGGCCGCAAGATGTCGAAGACCATCGGCAACACGATTGACCTCGACGTGCTGCGTCGCCATTTCCCGAACGATGCGGTGCGCTACTTTTGCCTGCGCGAGATGGCCTTTGGTCAGGACAGCCGCGTCGGTTATGAGGCGATCATCGAACGCGCGAACAGCGATTTGGCGAGCGGCCTCGGTAATCTTTCGAGCCGCGTGCTGACGATGATTTCACGTTATCGCGACGGCAGAGTGCCGCCGGCGGAAGTTCCCGAAGCGCGACGCCTCGCGGCGAAGCGCGCCGGGATCGACGCCGACGCGATGGATTTGGCGACCACGCTCGAGCACGCGCGCGACCAGGTGATACAGCACTTCGACGAGTTCGCGTTTCATCGCGCGCTCGAAGTCGCGTGGGGCATTATCGCGCGCGTCGATAAGATCATCTCTGACGCGAAGCCGTGGGAGTTGGCGAAAAGAGAAGAGCAGCGCGAACTGCTTGACTCGGTTTTGTACCGCGCGGCGGAAACACTGCGCTGGCTGGTGGTGATGCTCTACCCGGCGATGCCGGAAGCGATGAGCGAAATCTGGCGTCAGCTCGGCCAGAACGGTGAGTTGACGCATCAGGACCCGGCTCAATTGCGTTGGGGCGGGCTGATTGAAGGCACGCAAATCGGCGAAGTCGCGCCGGTCTTTCCGCGCATCGACAAGGTGAAAGCAATGGCTGAGATCGAAATGGAAATCATAGAAACAAAAGCAACCAACGAGCAGCAACACACCGAAGCGCGTGCGACGCAGGCCGACGCCGTGCCGGGCGCAACCTCCGTGACCGCGCCGCCTCAACCACCTCAACGCGGCGCAACCGAGGCGGACGCCGTGCCGTCGTCAATGGTCTCGTCAACACCGGCGACTTCTGACCACGCGACTCGATCAAGCCTCGCGTCCGTATCAGGTCAGGCCGACGCTACGTCGCCGGTGGAGGGCGTGGTCAATCTCATCAATATCGACGACTTCGCCAAAGTCGAGATGCGCGTCGGTGAGATTCTGACCGCTGAGCGCGTGCCGAAGGCGGATAAGTTGCTGCGCTTTACCATCGACCTCGGCGAAGCAGCGCCGCGCCAGGTGCTCGCCGGCATCGCGCAATATTACGAGCCGGAAAAATTGATTGGCCGCAAAATCGTCGTCGTCGCAAATTTGCAACCGCGAAAGCTGCGCGGCTTTGAGTCGCACGGGATGGTGCTGGCGGCATCCGTCGGCGACGAGGGCCGTCCGGTGCTCGCCACCTTCACCGAAGACGTCCCGAACGGAGCGAAGCTGAAGTAAGGGATGAAGGATGAATAAACCAGAAATTAATAGCGACGCTTCGTTGAGTTTCTCGTCATCCTTCATCCCTCATCCTTCATCCTTGGTTTTCGTTGATTCACATGCGCATGTTGATGGGGAGGAGTTTGATGCGGATCGCGAGGGGGTGCTTGAGCGGGCGCGGGCGGCGGGAGTGCGGGCGATTCTGAATATCGGGACGGGCGACCCGCGGGGCGGAAATTTTGAGCGTGCCATTGCGCTCGCCGAAAAACACGAAGATGTGTATGCGGCAGTCGGTGTCCATCCGCACGACGCGAAGCTGTTCGACGATGATGCCGCCGCACATTTGATGAAATTACTGACAAGCAGTGGACGAGTCATCGCGCTGGGCGAGATCGGACTTGATTATCATTACGATCATTCGCCGCGCGACACACAGCGCGAAGTGTTCGCGCGGCAGTTGCGGATGGCTCGTGAAGTGAATCTACCGGTCATCATCCACTCGCGTGAGGCCGACGAAGAAACTGTGGAAGTCATTCGCGCCGAAGTGTCAGCAAGTGGTGGCGGGCGGGCGGGCGTGATGCACTGCTTCAGCGGCAGTCTGGCGATGGCCGAGCAGGTGTTGGAGTTGGGGTTTATGATTTCGTTTGCAGGCAACGTGACTTTCAAGAAGGCCGAGCCGTTACGCGAAGTGGCGCGGCGCGTTCCGTCAGACAAATTGTTGATTGAAACGGATTGCCCGTACATGTCGCCGGTGCCGCTACGCGGGCGGCGCAATGAGCCGGCGCACGTCGTCGAAACCGCCCGCTGCCTCGCGGCGCTACGCGGCGTCGAGGTGGAAGAGATCGGACGCCTCACCTCCGCCAACTTCGCGCGCTTTTTCCAAATCAAGCTGCCCACTGTGGATATACAACATTTTGCGCCCTGACTCTGGCGGCGTACAGCATTTGTCACATCGATGCTTCACTGTCCGCCGCGTTAGTGTTATAAAAGCAGCGACTCGGCGGGGACTCCGGCAGATGTGGTAAAAGTAATTCCGGTGATGATTGAAAACGATTTTCGTCAGCTCCCACGTCGCCCATTTTTCAAACCATTTTTCACTTCATCTGTAAGGTTTATGGCTCAACAGAACTCATTCGATATTGTCTCGCAAGTCGACCGCGCCGAGATCGGCAACGCGCTTGATCAAACGATGAAGGAAGTCCGCCAGCGGTTCGACTTCAAGGGGAGCAACGCAGCGGTTGTCCTCGAAAGTGAAGAACTGATTCTGACCGCCGAGGACGAGACGCGTCTGCGAAACATGAACGACATCCTTCAGCAAAAACTGGTGCGGCGCGGTGTTCCTCTGAAGGCGTTCAGTTACGGGTCGGCTGAGCCGGCGGCGGGCGGCACGTTGCGCCAGCGGGTCGCTATCCAACAAGGCATTCCGACCGACAAAGCCAAAGAAATCGTCAAATTCATCAAAGAGACGAAGGTTAAAGTGCAGGCGGCGATTCAGGGCGACGTGGTGCGCGTGTCGGGGCGTGACCGCGACATCCTGCAAGATGTCATCGCGCACCTTAAAGCCAAAGACTTCGGCATCAACATGCAGTACACCAACTATCGCTCCAACTGAAGTAGGGCGCGATTGATACCTTCCCGCCGGCCTGTGCGGTTTCCGGCTTTCGGACTTCTGAACTCTATGCAAACAACCGGTCACACGGCGGCGCTCGAAGAGCCTCATGCGGCGGCGCAGCGCGTCTTTAATCTGATCGCGCCGGAATTGTCGCTCGTCGAAGAGGAGTTCGTCCGCCAGGCTCGCTCGAACGTGCAGGTCATCAGCTACATCAGCGACTACCTGCGTGCTTCGGGCGGCAAGCGTGTGCGTCCGGCGCTGACGCTGTTGGCGACATACGCGGCGGGTGGCGACGGCTCGCGCGCGAACGTGATTCGGATGGCGACGGTGATGGAGTTTTTGCACACCGCGACACTGGTTCACGACGACATCATCGATAACGCGGAGACGCGCCGCAGTCGCGCTTCGATCAACAGTCGCTTCGGCAACCAGACGGCGGTGCTGATGGGCGACTGGCTTTACATGACGGCCTTCGAGTCGAGCCTCTCGGAACGCTCGCTGCCGATTCTAGACATCCTCACCGGGGTCACGCGCAAGATGACCGAAGGCGAGTTGATTCAGTTGACTCTGCTCGGTCGCTTCGATGTCACTGAGGGACAATACTTCGACATTCTCAGCCGCAAGACGGCGTTCCTCTTCAGCGCGTGCTGCGAAATCGGCGCGATCCTCGGCGGCGGCAACGGCGGCGCTCAAAGCGCCCTGCGTGAATACGGTCTGAACCTCGGCATCGCCTTCCAACTCGTCGATGACTTATTGGACTTCACGGCGACCGAAGATACGCTCGGCAAAGCGGCGGGCGTCGATCTGCTCGAAGGCAAAGTGACGCTGCCGCTGATCTACCTGCTTGAAAAGGAATCGACGAAGCGTGCCGCGATCCAGGCCGTGATGCGCGAAGGGAGTTATCAGGATGTGGCGCGCGACGACTTGATCGACGCGGCGCAGCAGTCGGGTGCGCTCGCCCGTGCCCGCGCCCGCGCACATGCCTTCGCACAATCGGCGATTGACGCATTAAATTCGCTGCCGGCCTCGGCCCACACCGAAGCCCTCCGCGAGATTCCGACGTTCATTCTGGAACGCGACCGTTAGGATTTCGAATCAGATAATCCCCCCGAATTTCACCGCCGAGGACGCGAGAAGGCGCGGAGAAATGACAGACAGCATCATCATCAATCAGATGAACATCTGAGTATGCACTGCGTCCTCGGTGTTCTCCGCGGTGAATGTATTTAGTCCTCGACGAACTGTCGGCGGTCGTCCATCGAAGGCCGCAAGCTTTAAAGGCAACATCATCCGAAGACTCGTCTATGCCTGAAGAGAATCTGCTGACGACGCTTGAGTTGAGCCTGCGGCAGACGCGCGCGACCCGTTCGCGTCTGTCGTCGCGCCTTGCCGACCTTGAGGCAGAGGCTGAGAAACTGCGCACGGAGTTGTCTGAACTGGACGGCCTTGCCAGTCAGACCGAAGCGGCGATGTTCCGCATTCTGTCTTCAATGCTCGGCGGCAACACGCCGGCGGCTCCTAACGTGCCGTCAGACGCGGAGATCGAGGCGGCCCTTCGGCGCGATGTCGCAAAGACTTCTTACAACACGGCGCGCGTCGAGTCGGCGCGGCGCCAGGCAATGCCGTTGATTCGGGATGAGGTCGAGGCGAAAGACGAGCGATTCCACGACCGCACGATCCCGCAGGCGACGGCGCTTTTGCTGCGCGAATCCGGCGGGCCGCTGCATGTCAACGAAATATATAATCGCTTGCTCGAAGGCAGCTTTCAGTTCACCGGGCAGCACCCGACCATCAGCATCGCGGTGTCGCTCAATCGTAACCGGCGGTTCCGCAAAGTCGCTCCGGGGACGTTCGACCTGACGATCCGCGACGCAGCACAGGCCTCCTGAAAATCACCACGCGCCTGAAGAGCCTTATGTCCGGCCTCAAACACACAGATACTCACGTTTTAATCTGCGAGCATAAGACGTGCCTCAAACACGGTGGGCGAAACACCGCCAGAGAGTTGAAGCACTGTCTCAAAGAACGTGAACTCCATAAGCGTGTGCTGGTCACGAAAGTGGACTGTCTCGATCAATGCGAGCGCGGCCCCGTATTGATCGTCTACCCGGACGGTGTATGGTACGGCGGGGTCGACGTAGCGCGCGTCAGAGAGATCGTCGACAATCATGTGCAGCACGGGCGCGTCGTCGAGCGGCTGGTCATTCACGACATGAATCCACGGCGTGGGAACGACGCGGGGACGAGGGGTTAAGAACCAAGGAGGAAGGCAAAAGTAAAAAGGCAAAAGGTAAAAGTAAAAACCAGCCTTCATGAGGTTTGGAGGATTCAACTTGTAAGTGCAACGCTCTAATTACAATTCAACGCAGTGGTAAGGTCGCTCGACTGTTTTTGAAGCCCTTTTGCCTGCAACAGTTATGCCCCTAACCGGAGACACTAACCGGCGTCCTCTGAGCAGTTAACCAAGTTGCACTTACAAGTTGAATTCACGAAATGTTGTTAATTGATCGCTCAGGAAGGGGAGAAGCACGTCCGGCGCTCCCCATACTCATCGACCGCCGAACGGCGATAGCTTACAGCACATCGAACGCGCACGCAACGCCGTCAAAGCTCCGTCTCTTTCGTCAACCTGTAGCCGAAACAATGTGTCGTTGTGCTCTCGCAATTTATGAAACTGTCAAAGCTTTATTTCTTCCATCAACCCGTGACGAGGCGAAAACTAAACGGAGAAAATCTGAGCATGGGAGAGCATGGTACGGTGATGGTTGACCAAAGTTTTTAACACGGAGACACAGAGGTGAAGACACAGAGAGCACAGAGCAAGGCGCTGAACTGCGTGTTCTGTGTTCTGTATGCTGTGTTCTGTATGCTGTGTTCTCCCTTCTGGCTTCCGCGCAGCTTTTCAATCAAGCGCAACGCGGCGCTCGTCCCGAAGACGCCCCACAGAATTCCTGTGACGAGACGCCGCGTGTTGCTCCCGTCGCTGTGACTGAAAATCGCGTACAGAACGTCGAGCGGCATCAACAACGCGAGCACGAAGCTGATCCTCAAACGCGGCAACCGTCTCGTCGCAAGCAGCCAGATAAGCAGCGTGGTCGCACCAAACAAGATTCCGGCGCAACGCCAGCACAAAGGCATCTGCACGCCCCACATGTGCGGCGAGCGCGCCGGCAGTTGGTGACACCAGAGGCCGCCGACAAACATCGCCGCTCGGTAAAGAAAAGACATCACGACGCCCCTTCGGTTGCGCGCGACTTACCTTCTCGTTCGGATCAAACGCGCGCCCAGCGTTTACTTGAAGAGGATCGGTTGGAACTGGCCGTTCGATGTTTTCGCGGCCTCGTCCCAACTGTGCACGGCGGCAGCGATATTAATGATCGGCATCAGCATGAACAGGCAGATGCCGACGACGACGAACGTCAGGATCGTCGCCACCACGGCGAAGCCGAGCGTCGCCGCGAAGATGCCAATCCCCAGGCCGGCCTTGTTCGGCACGAACAGCAAGCCGAGCCCGGGAAAGAACAGACTGACGAGTGCCGGGATCGCCGGGTGCATCGGCTGGCCGGCGGTCGGCTGGCCGTACGACATCGACTGCGGCGGCGTGTATGTCGGGAAAGAGGAAGGCGGCGTCTGCGGCGTGTAGCCTCCGATGGGCGGCGGCGCTTGGTCAGTGCGGGTGCTACTGCTCGATTCATCGCCGCGCCACGCGCCGGGGCCGGGTGCGGCGGCGGATGATATTTCTGAACCGCACTTGACGCAGAACCGCGCGCCGTCAACGTTCTCGCCCCCGCAAGTCGTACAAATAACCATGCACTCTCCTTCAAATCGGTTGGGTTGTTAGGTCTGGAAATTAAATTAGCTCTCGCCCCATCACAGCAAACAATCAGGCGCTTCCCTGATGTTCTCGTCTGTGTCAGAAAGGCTGTCCGCGAGTAGAGGCAACTCTTTCTCATAATCAAGTTGAAAAGTAAAGAAGGACTCCCGTCGGCCCGGCAGCGAACGTGGAACGGTCGGCGACAAATGAAAGCACGCAGACAGTCATCACGATCAGGATTGACGCCCGCAGGCATTTCGGGTCGACGCTTAATTTCCTTCTTCGATGTATTCGTTCATCGACCTTTAAACGTCCGGTATCCAGAAGACCTGTCCGTCCGCTTTGACGCGGCGCAGTCCGTGAGCGGCGAGTTGCTGCTCTTCGCGTCCGATGAAAGTGAAGTGCGGCAAATCGCCGATCACCGTCTGAAACCAGCCGTGGCTGGCGAGGGCGCGCCGCACCGCCGGCTCTCTGAATTCGGCGACGTCAAAGGCGAGCATCGAAAGGTGCTGCGAAGTGCCTGGCGCAGCGACCGAATACAGCACGCTCTTGGAAAAATCTTTGCTGAAGAAGATACCTTCGACTTCCAGTTCGAGCACAGCGGAAACCTGTTCGCATGGCGCGAGACGACGTAGGTCATCAGCACGTTCCGGCGCGAGTCGCCCGCGCGCGCACCAGTACTCGAGCGCCGGTTGAACGCGCGAGTGCCACAGCCGCAGCGTGTCGTCGAAGCCGCGACGCGCCGCCTCCACCCCGCCGCGCGGCGTGATCTCAAAACCCTCTCGACGCACTTCGTCGCGCGCGTCAAGCAGGGCATTTGCCGCCGCCGGCTGCAACTCAAATTCGACGTCGCCGAGCGTCGCGATGCCAACTCCCGCCGCGTCTTGAAAGGCACGCACCTCTTCTTCACCAGAGAACATACACGCCGGCGGAATGCGCACGCTACTGGCGGCGACGAAGACCGCGCCGTAGTCTTCGAGCACGCGGCGCGACACGGCGTCATCCAGGCAGCAAATCTGGTCGAGCCGCATTTCGCGACGACGTAGTGATTCATCCAGCGCCAGGTAGAACGGCGCACGCGGATTGTGGTTTGCTGGTATTGTTCGCTCGGACACAGGTGTCGCGTCGGCTCCCAGATGGTCGTTAGTTCGACTGAAATCGTGACGCTAGGTGCGGCGTCAGTTTGATTCGGATGCTATTCCGTCGCCGCGTCCGAGCGTCCGCGCATCATAGAAAACATTTTCCGAAACGGTCAATCGACATGGCCCAATCAAGACGGCCCGACGTTTCGGATGCGTAGTCAAATTGCTCCTCAACTTCTGGCCGCCTCGTCGCCTGTTGTATCCTACGCCCGGCGCGAGCGGAGCGCAGGCGATTTCAAGCAAGTTAGTGCGAACGGCGACAAGCGATGGGACAGCTTCAGCAATTTCAAGAAACGAGCGACACGTATCGCAACCACGGCTGGCGGCTGGCGCGCGTGCTGATGCGCCCTGACACGTTGGCGCAGATGTGTCCGCACGGGACGGCCTCAGCTTCAACAGAAGTACACTTTGAAGACGTGTCGGTACAATCTGCGGAGGTAGATGCGATGTGGTTTGCGCGCGCTTCGCACGAAGGCCGCGAGGCGTGGGAATTGCGACTGGTGGGCGAGACGCCGTACGCACTCTTCGAATTGTTCGAAGCCGATGAAGCCGACGAGGACCGCGAGGATGTACGGCGCGAGATGGAAGCGCGCCTGCGCGAATACGTCGGCGGCTGAACAGTCTCTGTCATCAAAAACATTTCTTCCCAGCGCGCGCTTTTCTTCACCACCCACTAGCCAGCATCGGGCGCGAAGCATGACCTGTGTTCGTCATGTCTTCGCGCCCGGTTTCCGGCGTTAAGATTAACCCTCACGCTTTTTACCTATCGCGCCCCATTTTGACGGGTATCTCCACGCGCTCGCCGCCGCGCATGACAACCGCTTTGACGGTGCTGCCGGGGAGCGCTTCGTCGATGCGTGACAGGAACTCTTGCTCGGTGCGGATCGGGACTTCGTTGAATTCAATCACGATGTCGCCTTCGCGCAGACCGGCCAGGTGGCCGGGGCGGTTCTCGA
>JALZJL010000444.1 GCA_030859785.1 Acidobacteriota bacterium | reverse complement strand
GCCGTCAGCCGAAGCGTCCCGTGATGTAGTCCTCGGTCAGCTTCTCGTCCGGGTTGGTGAAGATCTTCTCGGTCGGGTTGATCTCGATTAGTTTGCCGAGCCAAAAGAAAGCCGTCCGGTCGGACACGCGCGCCGCCTGCTGCATGTTGTGCGTCACGATCACGATAGTGTACTGCTTTTTCAACTCGACGATCAGTTCCTCAATCTTTTGGGTGGCAATCGGGTCGAGCGCCGACGCCGGCTCGTCCATCAACAGCACTTCGGGCTGCACCGCCAGAGCGCGCGCGATGCACAAGCGTTGCTGCTGCCCGCCGGAGAGTCCGAGCGCCGAAGACTTCAGACGGTCTTTCACCTCCGACCACAGCGCCGCGTCTTCGAGCGCCTTTTCAACGCGCTCGTGCAACTCGCCGTTCGTTCGCGTCAGGCGGTTGATGCGCAGCCCGTAGGCGACATTATCGAAGACCGATTTCGGAAATGGATTCGACTTTTGAAAGACCATCCCGACTTTGCGCCGGAGGGCAACCACGTCTGTGCCGGGCGTATAGATGTCCGCGCCATCGAGTAGTATTTCGCCCTCGGCCCGCGTCCCCGGAATGGTGTCGTTCATTCGATTCAGCGTTCGCAGGAACGTCGACTTGCCGCAGCCTGACGGCCCGATAAAGGCCATCACGACGCGCTCGCGGATGTCGAGCGAAATGTCGTGGAGCGCCTGCGTGCGACCGTAGAAAAAATTCAGTCCGCGCACGGTGATCTTGACTGGCTCAGGCGTGTCGCCCGGTTGCCGTCTGGCCGCGTCGCCGCGCGCTTCGAAAACCGGAGTTGGGGCAGTGGTTGGTGTGGACATAAAAATCAGTTTTGAGTTTTGAGTTTTCAGTAGTCGATGATATCAAGTGTCAAATCATGTACAGATAGCCAACCGTTTTCTTGCTGAAAACTGAAAACTCAAAACTGTCCTTCAGAATTTCTTCCGTGTGAAGAAGCGCACCACGATGTTGATGAAGAGGATCATCGTCATCAGCACGAGCGTCGCCGCCCACGCCAGCGAGTGCCACTCCTCGTAAGGCGAAATCGAGTAGTTGTAAATCTGCACTGTCAAAGAAGCGATGGGCTGATCGAGCCGGGCACTCATAAATTTGTAATTGAGCGCCGTGAACAGTAATGGCGCGGTCTCGCCGGAAACGCGCGCGACGGCGAGCATCGCCCCGGTTGCGATGCCGGAAGCGGCAGCCGGCAGCACGACGCCGGTCGTCACACGCCACTGCGGCGCGCCCAACGCCAATGCCCCTTCACGCAAACTCGCCGGCACCAGGCGGATCATCTCTTCGGTGGTGCGTGCGACAATCGGAATCATGATCACGGCGAGCGCGACGCCGCCAGCGAGCGCTGAGAACTGGCGCATCGGCAGCACTAGAACCGTGTAGACGAAGACGCCAACGACAATCGACGGCACGCCGGTCAACGTGTCGGCGACGAAGCGGACGACGCTGGCGAACTTGCCGGAGCCAAACTCGGCGAGAAAAACGCCGGTCGCGATGCCGAGTGGGAGACCGATCACCGAGGCGAGTCCGAGCAGCACCAATGTGCCGACAATCGAATTGCCAATCCCGCCGCCCTCACCAACCGGCTTCGGCGTGTCCGTCAAGAACTGCACACTGAGCGAGCCAATCCCGCGCACCGCGATGTAGCCGAGTATCAACACCAGCATCGTCACCGCGAAGAACGCGCAGGCAGCCGTCACCGTCGTCATCACACCGCTTAGCGAGCGGCGGGCGGTGTCGGCTTTGCGGCCTGTCGTGATCATCGTCGCCATTCGTGTTACGCCCTCGCCGTGCCGCTGGTGCCGCGCGTCACACTCCAGACCAGCACCCGCGCCGCGCCGTTGATAACGAACGTCACAAAGAAAAGAATCAGCCCCAGTTGGATCAGCGCGCTCAGGTAAAGTTCGTCGCTCGCTTCGGTAAACTCATTGGCTAAGACCGAAGCGATGGTGTACGACGGCGCGAACAGCGAGGCGCTGATTTCCGGACGGTTGCCAATTAGCATCGTCACCGCCATCGTCTCGCCGATGGCGCGTCCGAGGCCGAGGATGATCGCGCCGGCGATGCCGGGGCCGCCGTTGGCGAGCACGACGCGCGTCGTCTCCCAACGCGTCGCACCGAGGGCGAGCGCCGCCTCGCGTTGCGACATCGGCACCGCCGCGAGTACGTCGCGCACCACCGCTGAGATAATCGGCGTGATCATGATGGCGAGAATGATGCCGCCGGTCATCAGGCCGATGCCGGTGATCGTTCCCTGAAACAACGGCAGCCAGCCGAACCAGTTCTGAAGCGGCGGTTGAATGTATTCGCGCAGAAACGGTGCGAGCACGAAGATGCCCCACAACCCGTAGACGACCGACGGAATCGCCGCCAGCAGTTCGACGAGAAATGTGATCGGGCGCGCGATGCGGCGTGGGGCCTGCTCGACGAGGAAGACCGCCACACCCAAACTGAGCGGTACACTAATCAACAGTGCAATCACCGACGACATCACCGTGCCGTAGATGAACGGCAGCGCACCGAAGTTACCTGTAATCGGATTCCACTCACTGCTGGTCAGGAAGCCGAAACCGAACGCGCGAATTGACGGCACCGAGTTCGACGCAATCGCCGCGATCATCGCCGCGACGATCAACAGCAGCACCAGGGCACTGGCGAACAACGCGGCGCGGAACACGGCGTCTCCGGCGTTCCCCGTCGGAGACAGCGCACGTCGCCAATTCCATGTGCGTGCCTGCGCGCCGTAAGTCGAACTCGGTGTCGGGGCGGTCAGTTGTTGATCAGACATAAGGGTTAAGGGATGAAGGATGAGGGATGAAAAAATAAAAGCCGCGCGCGCTTAGTGTAGATTCATCTCTGATCCCGTGTTCTGCGTCTTGTCTATGGCGTCGTGCGTAATGGTTTGCCGCCTGAAACAACTGAGTTGAGTTTCGCTTCGACTCGTTTGACCATCTCGGCGGGCAGCGGTGAGTACGGGTACTGCGGCTCTTTCGTGAACCGCGTGCCGTCGTGAATACCCCACCACAAAAAGTCGACGAGCGCCTTGCCCTTCGCCGCGTCCTTCTGATCCTTGTACAAAAGGATGTATGTGTAGCTTGCAATCGGGTACACGGTCGCGCCCGTCGGGTCGGTGATGGAAACGCGCATGTCGTCGGGAGTGTCAGCGATGGTCTCGGCGGCGGCGGCGGTCACGGCGTCGAGTGTCGGCTCGACGAAATTGCCCGCACGATTCTTAATCAGCGCGACGGGAAGTTTGTTCGGCGTGGCGTAGGCCAGTTCGACGTAGCCGATGGTGTTCGGCTGCGCCTTAACCTGCCCGGTCACGCCCTCGTTGCCTTTGCCGCCCTGCCCAGCCGGCCATCTGACCGAGACACCTGATCCGACCTTCTCTTTCCACGTCGGGTTGACCTTCGACAAATAGTCTGTGAAGACGGCGGTCGTGCCGCTGCCATCGGTACGATGCACCACGGTGATGTCAGTGGACGGAAGGTTGACGCCAGGATTGTCGGCCTTGATGCGCGCGTCGTCCCATTTCCTGATGTTGCCGAGGAAGATGTCGGCGAGCACGTCAGGCGAGAACCGTAGCGGCGCGGCGACGCCTTCCAGATTGTAGGTGACCACGACCGCACCGAGCACCGTCGGGATGTGGAGCAATTCGCCGGGAGCTTTCTTCAGCTCGTCGTCGGTCATCGGTTTGTCCGACGCGCCGAAGTCGATGGTCTGTTCCTGAATCTGCTTGATCCCCGCGCCCGAACCGACCGATTGGTAATCGATCTGCGCTTGTGGGTTGACCTTGCCGTACTCGCTCAGCCATTTCTGATACAGCGGGTTGGGGAATGTCGCGCCCGCGCCTTGCAGCCGAACCGTTCCGCCGCCGCTGCCACCACCGCTACCCACGACTCCGCCTCCACTCGAAGGGCCGAAGCACGCGGCAGCGCTCAGGGCAACGGCACCGGTTAACAAGAGCGCAAACGTCGTCTGCATGGTTGATGACCGGAACATTAAAATAACTCCTCGAAAAGGTAGTTGATAACTGCCGACAGATAGCCAGGTAACAGGTCAGTACCGCATGTTTCACCCACTACCAACGTATCCAGGGCATATTACATTCACCTGAACGAAAACATAAAACAAGCATCGCCGTGCGGACACCGCGAGTCGTTAGGTCGAGATGGCGCTCTGCTGTGCATCTTTGACGATCATCAAGCGATATCCGACGTTGACCATCGTTTCTATATGCAGACCGAACGGTTCGATTCGGCGGCGCAGTCGATAGATATGAACGTGCAGGCTTTCGGCGTTAAAAGCCGCGCGCCGCCCCCACCCGTGCTGCCAAATATCTTCGGAAGAAACGACCCGTTCGGGGTTACGAGCGAGCCGCGACACGATCAGGAATTACTTACGCGGAAGCTTCAACGGATGTCCGCTGAGGCTGACGTAGTAATTCTCGTGCTCGACGCGCAGGTGCCCGTCATCGTAAATGTCCAGCGACCCGCCCCGTCGGAAATTCGGCTCAGGCCGCGCGCGAGGTGTGAGTTCGTTAGTCATAAGGACAACCTTCAGAAGTGTTGAGTGATGAAGTAATGACTCAAAAGTGACAGGACAGACCCAAGCGATTGCTGAATGCGGATTGCAGAACTACAAGAGTTTCTTTTAATCCGCAATCCGCAATCATCTCGACGGCTTTTAGAAGTTGAGCCGCAACGCAAACTGAATCTGACGATTGGTGCCGAGTCCGACCGTGCGGCTTATCGTTAAGTTAATCAAACCGAAGTTGCCCGCCTGTGTTCAGGCGAATTCACTCGGTAGCGACCCTTACGTCACATCAGAATCTGAGCTTCGCGCCGAACTGCAACACGCGCGGACCGCCGACCGTGTTTGTGATCAACCCGAAGTCGACGCCATCCGAGATGTCGCCACTCGGATTGGCGAAGTTGACGTTGTTGAAAAGGTTGAAGGCGTCGGCGCGAATCTCGAAGCTCGTCCCTTCGGTGATGCGCGTTGTTTTCGACAAGCTCAAGTCGAATCGCTTCTGCACGGGTCCGCGCAGAGTGTTTCTGCCGAGGCTGCCGAAGCCGCCGAGCGGTGAACTGAGCGCGCCTTGGTTGAAGTAAGAACTTTCCAATCCGTCACCGCCGTTGCGTAAGTCTTCGAGCGACGTGACGTTCGGGCGACCGAAGCCGAGGCGGTAGATTCCGCCCGAACCGTTGCGCAATCCTTCGAGTGCCGCGACGTTCCCCGCTTCACCTTCCGGCGAGAAGATCGTGAACGGCGTTCCCGACTGCGCCTGCAAGAAGCCCGCGAGTTGGAATCCGCTCGCCAAGCGCGAGGTACGACCGAAGGTCGGAATGTTATAGACGAAGGTCGCGCTGAAGCGGTGCGTGCGGTCGAAGTCTGAGCGAGCGCGGTTGTTCGCCGGATCGTAGGAGTTGCCCTGCACGATGAAGCCGGGATTGGGCGCGTCGGGACGACCGCCGCCGGCGGTCGAGCCGGGATCGAACGAACTCGTGTCGATGGACTTCGAGAACGTATATGACGTGTTGAACTGAAGCCCCCGCGACAGGCGGCGCGCGAAGTTGATTTGCAAGCTGTTGTAGTTGGAGGTGCCGTCGGAGCGTAAGACGAGCGCTTCAGGAACGTTGAAGCCGAGAACGGGGGTGCGCGCCTCGAAGCCAAGAATCGTGCCGCCGCTAATAACTCCCGCTGCGTTGCGCGAAGAGTTGGTCGTCAGGTTCAGGTCGCGCGTGTTGCCGGTTAGCACGTTGTTAAAGCCGAACACGACGCCGGTGCCGCGCTCGCGCGCCGTTGAACCGGAACGTAACGCACCATTCGGGAATGCGGTGTTGAATGCGGCTTGCGTCAGCGTGCCAGCCGCCACTCTTGCCTGCGCGCCAGTGAACGCCCGGCTGTACTCGTTGACGAAGCGTGCGTAAACAAAATCAGGCGTCGCTGGGTCGTTCAGGTCGAAACCTTGATTGAGCGCGACGGCTTGCAGTAGTTTCGTTCCTTTCGTGCCGACGTAGCGCACTTCGATCAAATTGTTGCCACCGAATTCGTACTGCACGCCGACGTTGTACTGCTGGATGTAAGGCGTGCGCAGGTTACGATCAATGGAACGGAACTCGAAGGTCTCGGCGATATTGCCGCTAATGATCTGTCCATTCGCAAAGTCAGTCGGATTATTAGCGCCCGTCGGCGTCGTCGTGACCGGCGTGTTGTCACGGATGCGGAATGTTCCAGCCCCTTCGTAAACAATCCGCGCGGGCAGGAATGTATTGAGTCCGCTATTAATCAGCGGGAATTGCGTCGAGAACGCGGTCTGAATCGGGATGTTGGGCGCTCCTGCGGTGACTTCGATCTCGCGCAGAAACGGGTAGTTGCTGAAGACCGTGTTGATGAACGCCGTCGAGGGGCGGTCGAAGAAGACGCCGTAGCCGCCGCGAATCACCACTCGGTTGTCGAAGCGGCGCGGGCTGTAAGCGAAACCGAAGCGCGGCGCAAAGTTGTTCGTGTCCTGACCGTTCAAGGTGTGCTTATTGTCAACGCGCGTGGTGGCGGCAATCGCGTCGTCAACCGCTTTGAAGCCGGTCATTTGGACGTTCGAAGGAATGATGAAACCGGCGAGCGGATTCTCAGTGCTCGTGATAAGACTCGGATCGAAGTTGCCGATGCGCCCATTCTTTTCCGTCGGGAGTCCGTAAAACTCGTAGCGCACGCCGAGGTTCAAGGTCAACTCGGGCGTGAGCTTGAAATCGTCGGCGAGGTAGGCACTGAAGTCGCTGAAGCGGAACTGCTTCTGTGTGGTGCCGAACTGTGTGTCGGCTTCGGTGGCGCGTCCCAGGAGGAACTGCGTGAAGTTGTCGAACTTCTCAAACTCGGTCGCCTGCTCTTCCGGCAGGTTCGTGTCGTACTGCTGGCGTTTGTACTCGCCGCCGAAGCGGAAGGTGTGTGCGCCGGTGGTGAAGGTGACGTTGTCGGAGAAGCTATAGGTCTTCTGGTCGCGCTGGTTGAACGAATCGTTCGGTCCGCCGAAGGCGAAGCCGGAGATGTTGTTTCTGCCGACAAAGTGACCGAGACGGCGCGTGCCGGGGCTGTCGTCAAAGGCGAGCGCCGGATTGCCGATACCGAAGGCGGCGCCGGTCAGCTCCTGCGCCAGAAACGGATCGTCGAGGCGGCGCGTGTTGTTCAGAGCGAAGTACCCGAAGCGAGCTTCGTTGATCAGCCGCGGGCCGAAGACGTGTTGATCCGAGATGGCGAGTGTGCGGTTGCTGTCGTCGCGCCGCAGTTGGAACGGCGAAGTCTGCGCGGTCGGCTCGGTAAACGGGTCGAAGCCGGGGAAGTTGGCGAAGAAGAACGTCCCCGTCAAGCGGTTGTTGGTCGTCAGTTGCCCGTCAAGTTTAATCGAGAATTGATCCTGCTCGAACTCCGCCGGGAAGACGTTGCGTTGCCGCACGAGCGGGTTGCCGCCGCCGGTGTTGCCTGTAATGCCAGGAAGTGAGAGTGCGACGCCTTGGTCAACTCCGACGCGGCGCGCGCCGGCGCGCGGGCTGGGGATGATGAAGTCGTTGGTGAGCGGGTTGATCGTGTTCAGGAGTTGAAGCGCGAGCGGGGAGATTTGCGCCGCCGTAAGCGGAAATGCCGAATTCTCCGCGCGGAACGCAGTCACGATATTCTCTGCTGTGCGCGCACCGCTGATGCGTGCGAGCGCGAGCGGCAGCGTCGTCTGGCTCGAAGCGGTCGGCACGAAGCCGGTCGAAGCTTGCGTGCGCTGGTAGCCGCCGAAGAAGAAGAAGCGGTCCTTCACGATGGGCCCGCCAACGGTGAAGCCGCCTTCGTTGCGGCGCGCGCGCGGGCGCTCGATCCCGTCGCGGTTGTAAAAGAAGTCGTTGGCGTTGAGCTTCTCGTTTTGCAAGAAGTAGTAAGCCGAGCCGTTAAAGCTGTTCGTGCCCGAACGGGTAATAAGTTGGAAATTGCCGCCGCCCGAACGACCCGTCGAGGCGTCGTAGAGGCTGGTTTGCAGCTTGACCTCGTCGAGCGTTTCGGGCGCGGGTGCGATGTTGTCGTTCAAAGAGCCTTCGTTCGAGGTGATATTGGTCGCATCAATGCCGTTGAAGAAAAGGCTCGTCGAGGTGGTGCGCGTGCCGTTCACCGACGGCGAGATGTTGCCGTTGCCGTTGACGGCGACCGGCGGCAAATCAGCGCTGACGCCCGCCTCGGTCGAAAGCAGGTGGGTGAACGAACGGGTCGAGGT
>JALZJL010000442.1 GCA_030859785.1 Acidobacteriota bacterium | reverse complement strand
TCAATCATGTTTGAATGAGGCTCTCGGGAGCGCCCGTAACTAGTCGAAGAGTGCGATGCTACCTGATGGCGACGCGCTTCAATCGCCGGAGGCTGAAGCGCCTTCCGCGGCGACCTCCGCGTTGTTGGAGATGACTTCGCCATCCGGAAGGACAATCGATTGATGGTCGGCGGTGACGAGTTCTCCTTCCATAGTTATCTCGTCGCCGCTCGGCATCGGGACGGGCAGGTTGTCGAGGAAACGCTCGGCGTCGATGGCGGCCATGCAGCCCGTCCCGGCGGCTGTCACCGCCTGGCGATAGAAAGAGTCCTGCACGTCGCCGCACGCGAACACGCCGGGGATTTCCGTCGCCATCGTCCGCCCGGCGGTGATGAGGTAACCGACCTCGTCCATCTTCAGTTGGCCTTTGAATAAATCGGTATTCGGCTTGTGGCCGATGGCGACGAAGACACCCTCGCAGGAAAACACGCTCTCCTCGCCGGTCTTCGTATTTATTAGCCGCGCGCCGGTCACGCCGGTCTCCTGTGTGCCGAGAATCTCGGTCACGTCAGTGTTCCAGATGAAGTCGATCTTATCGTTGCCGAACGCTTTATCCTGCATAATCTTCGACGCCCGCAGATGGTCGCGGCGGTGGACGATGGTCACGCGCGAAGCGTAGCGAGTCAGAAAATTCGCTTCCTCCATCGCGGTGTCGCCGCCGCCGATGACGATGATCGGCTTGCCTTTGAAGAAGAAGCCGTCGCAGGTCGCGCACGCCGAGACGCCGAGTCCGCCGAGGCCCTGCGGCGCGGGCGCTTCGCCGGGGATGCCGAGCCACTTCGCCGACGCTCCCGACGCGATGATTAAAGTCTCCGCTTTGATTTCGTGCTCGTCCGTGCGGAGCGTGAACGGGCGCTCACTCAGATCGACCTCTGTAATGTACGTCACCAGAAACTCGGTGCCGAAGCGGCGTGCCTGCTCCTCAAACTCCTGCATCAGTTCCGGTCCCTGGATGCCTTTCGAGAAGCCGGGGTAGTTTTCGACCTCGGTGGTGATGGTTAACTGCCCGCCAGGTTGCGGCCCATGAATGACCAGCGGTTTGAGGTCGGCACGCGCGGCGTAGATCGCAGCGGTCAGGCCCGCCGGGCCGGAGCCGATGATGACCACCTCTTTATGTAACGTATTTCTCGTCATTGTTGTTATCTTTGACTCTCCTTCGAGCGGTGCGGCGCGCGTGCCTCGCGGCAGTCTGACGCCTTCGGTTGTAGCCTTTTTCTTAGCGTGTATAGTATAACTCTCAGGATCGAACCTAGTCGAATTAGTGCGTGTCAGGGAATTCGATGGGCCGCCAACGGTTTCCCCCTTCCCAAAGTTAGTACCAAAATATCTTTGAGCTTATTGCAACAGCAGAGTGACCAGCAAACCCGCCGGGTCGAGATAGAGACCATTGCCGTGCTTGGCGCGGGTACGATGGGCCACGGCATCGCGCAGGTCGCTGCGGCGTGCGGCTACCGCGTGATCCTGCGCGACACGGAGCGCGCGGCGCTCGTCCGCGGCGTCCAGGCGATTGAAAAGAATCTGGCTAAAGGCATGCAACTGGCTAGAGTCACCGAGGCCGAACGCGACCTGACACTCCAGCACATTCGCGGTGCTGTTAACCTGGCCGAGACGCGCGACGCCGATCTGTTTATCGAGGCCGCGCCCGAACGTCTGGAATTGAAACGCGCGGTGCTCCGCGAAGTCGAGGCCGTCGCCGTGCGGCCTTTTATCTTCGCCACCAACACCTCGTCGCTCTCGATTACCGAAATCGCACGCGACGCGGCGCAACCCGCACACGTCGTCGGGATGCACTTCTTCAACCCTGTCCATCTGATGCGACTCGTCGAGATTGTCACGGGCGCCGACACGAGCGCGGAGACAGTCGAGGCAGTGCGCGCCGTGGTCGGGCGCATGAGGAAGCAGCCGATCACGGTCCGCGACGTGCCGGGGTTCGCCTCAAGCCGGCTCGGCGTCGCGCTCGGGCTGGAAGCGATGCGGATGCTCGAACAGGAAGTGGCGAGCGCCGGAGATATAGATACCGCGATGGAACTGGGCTACAATCACCCGATGGGGCCGCTCCGTCTAACTGACCTTGTCGGCCTCGACATCCGACTCCACATTGCCGAGTACCTTCATCGCGCGCTCGGCTCTGAGACTTTTCGCCCGCCGGAGATTCTTCGACGGATGGTTGAAGAAGGAAAGCTGGGTCGCAAAAGCGGCGAGGGATTTTACCTGTGGGACGATTGACAGTTTTCAGTTTCCAGCCACAATTAAACTGGAAATTGAAAACTGCGATAGTGGGCCGAAGCCGTGGTGAGAAGGCAGCAGGCCGGGGCCGTTGAGCGAGGGCCTAAACATTGTCCCTGGCTTGACTACGCGGGCTTCCTTCCCGGTCTCTTTACTCAACTGACCCGCTACACAAACTGGAAACTAAACTATGAGCATGCAGAGTCACGGAGACAGGCGATTCGCGTTGCGCATGGCGTTGCGGTTGCCCCTCGTTGTCTCGGGTCGGGCCGAAGACGGCGCGGCGTGGAGCGAACCAACCGAAACCGACGACATCTCAACTGCTGGCACGCTCTTTCACCTTAATCAGAAGGTAAATCGCGGCGATCAACTTTATATTCGTGCGCACCGCCCTGATGGAGCGCCAATCGAAGCCACCGCTAAGGTGGTCCGCATCGCGCCGGCAATCTACGGCACGGCGCGGATCGGCGTCTCGATCATGGAACCGACCGACAACTGGCTGCGTCTCTTTGTGTCGTGGGTCGCCGACGAGCAGAACACCCCGCCCGACGAACAGAACTCACTTTAACGAACGCGCTCGGGCGATTCGCTGCCACCGACTTCAACCTCTTTCGTCGCCGCTCTGTGCATCACTGTCGGCCCGTCAAATCCTCTGGAGAGTTTATGTCATCATACGAAACGCTTCTCGTCGAGCGGCGCGGTCGCGTCGCGCTGATTACGATCAACCGTCCCGAAAAAAGAAATGCGCTCAACATTCAGACGCGGCAGGAAGGCGCGGCGGCGCTCGAAGA
>JALZJL010000433.1 GCA_030859785.1 Acidobacteriota bacterium | reverse complement strand
GGCGGGCAGAGCCCGCCTCTAAACGGTCGATGATTTGATTAGGGTCACACTCGATTACAAATGGCTATGAATCATCAGCGAGATGCGTCGTGGCCGTCAACATGTAAGCCCCGGAAGGGTCATTTCCCGCCCGCGCAAAAACGCTCGATCATAGTTTTAAGGACAGTCACGCACTGTTGAAGTTCATCAACGGGGACGAACTCGCCGGTGCGGTGTGCGACGCGGATGTCGCCGGGGCCGAAGACGACCGGCTCAGCGCCGAGCGCAGCCATCTGCGGCGCTTCGGTGCCGAACGCGACCGCGCCCGCAGGCTTGCCGGTGGCATCTTCCAACGCCCGCACCAGCACGGAGTCGGTGCGCGTCTCGGTGCCGCCGTCGAGTCGAATGACATCAATCTCGCAGTCGTAGCCGTCGTCGTCGTCGCGCAAACTTTCGACCTCGCGCTTAATCAGATTGATGACGTGCTCCGGGTGTTGATTCGGCACGGGTCGCCATTCGAGCGTGAAGCGACATTCGCCGGCGAGGACATTCTTCGCGGTGCCGCCGTTGATAAGACCGACGTTGATGGTCGTGTGCGGCGGGTCGAAGGCAGAGTGCGTCTCCATCAGTTTAAGCTTTTCGGCCAGTGCCTCGATGCGCGAGATCAAGCGCGCCGCACGGAAGATGGCCGACGCGCCGAGCGCCGGGTACGCGCTGTGACCCTCGCGCCCGCGTATAGATACCTCGGCGAGGCAGTAGCCTTTGCCCGCGCGAATCGGCTGCAAAGATGTCGGCTCGCCGACGATGCTGTAGCGCGCGGTGAACGAACGCGCGTCCGCGAGCCGCTTCGCGCCGAGACACCCAACCTCTTCGTCCGCCGTCAACACGACGGCGAGCGGGCGCACAAGCGTTGCTAAATTCACTCCCTCAACCGCCGCGAGCGCCGCCGCGATGAAGCCTTTTGTGTCACACGCGCCGCGCCCGAAAAGTTTCCCGTCGCGCGCGTTCAGAGTAAGTGCCTCCGTCCACGTCGGGTCGAACGGTACGGTGTCGGTGTGGCCGACGAGCGCCAGTTCGATGACCTCCGCGCCGAGGACGACGTGCGGCGTGACGGCGACCATGTTCAGCTTCTCGACGCCGCGCTCGTCGGTGTAAGGGAAGTGTTGAATACGAAAGCCGTCAGCTTCGAGTCGCGTGGCAGCGTACATGATGACTTCGCGGTTCGTGAGCGACGAGCGCGAGTCGATGCGCACTAAGTCGGCGAGCGTCTGTTCGACGCCGCGCGGATTTTCAACAAGCGTCCCGGCGTTTGATACGAGCGTGTCGCTGTGCTCAAGACTCATCTTCATCTCTTCCCCCACACTCTTTGTTGCAGCGCCGCAAAGCGCTCGACGATCTCTGAACTTTGATGATGCCGGGTGTCGTCAATAATTATGTGACCACCGACAACGACATCACGAACGGCGGTGCGCGCCAGCGAAAAAAGAATCGTGGCGAGCAGGTCGTCGCGACTCGCGCCGGCAATCGATGAATCATCGAGCGAGACGGTGAAGAAGTCCGCGGGGTGGCCGACGGTCAACTCACCGCCCGGCGCGCCGATGCTGGCCGCTCCGTGAATCGTCGCACAGTCAAAGAGTCGCGCGGCGAGTGCCGAAATGCTCATCGTCTCGGCAGCACGCTTTTCGTCGTCGTTACTGTCATCATCACCATCAGATGATGAGATGTTCGGCTCGATGGGCGACGCGAGGATGTTGCGCTCCAGCTTTTGCAGCCGGAGATGGTATTCGAGTTCGCGTGCATCTTCCAGCAGATCAATCTGCGTGTGACTGTCGGTGCCGAGCGCGATAGGAACATTCGCCGCGAAGAATCGGTCAGCGGGGATGATGCCGTCGCCGAGGTTGCGCTCAGTCGTCGGGCACGCGCAGATGCGGGCACGCGCCGCAGAGAGCGCGGAGATTTCCCCCGACGTGACATGAATCGCATGCACGCCGGTGAAGCGCGCGTTCAGCAATCCTTTATCCGCGAGCAACGCGATTGGCGCGCGTCCGTGCTCCGCGACGCATGCGGAGACTTCGGCGGGCTGTTCCGCGACGTGCATGTGAAAGGGAAGTTGACGTTCATCAGCGAACGCGCCGACCTCGCGCAAGAAATCGAGCGGCACGGCGCGGACGCTGTGCGGCGCGACGCCGACCCACGCGCCTTCGTCGTGCCGGCCTTCGTCGTCCCGCATTAAATGATTCTGCAACTCGTCGACGTGACGCAGGTAAGTCTGCGGGTCAGGCTCGATGAATCGCGCCTGCCGTGCGTCCGGCAGTTGTTGAAAACCGGCGCGTGCGTAGGCGACGCGGAGCAGCGCGATGCGCAGGCCCACGTCGCGCGCCGCGCGGATAACCTGTTTGGCGAGCAGATTCGGGTCGTTGTAAGGGCGGCCATCAGGTGCGTGATGCAGGTAGTGAAATTCGCCGACCGCTGTGATGCCGCCGCTTGCCATCTCAAGAAACGCCATTCGTGAGGCGTCGTAAATATCATCAGGGGTGAGGCGCGCGGCGGCGCTGTACATCACGTCGCGCCACGTCCAGAACGAATCGCGTGGTGACACCGCTGAACGATACTCGGTGCGCCCGCGAATCACGCGCTGGAAGGCGTGCGAGTGCGCGTTGACGAGTCCGGGAAGCATCGCGCGGCGGGGCAGACGAACGACGCGCCCGACGCCCTCGACATCAGACGTAATCTTCGTGATGCGCCCGTCGCGGCCACACACCAGCGCCAGATCGCGCTCGAATCTTCCTGCCACATACAGCAGATCGGGCAGCCACGCGATGCTGCCCGATTCGGTATCCTGCGGCGTCAGATCAAGTGCGTTTGGGTTGAACATCGATGTCCGGCTTGGCGCTCTTCAATAGTCAGACGATGCAGTTCTATTGCTTAACGCCCGACGCCTGCTTCGCACCGGCGGACGGTTTCGCGCTGGTGTTATTCGTCGTTCGATTTTTCATCTGAGAGTTGATCCATGCGTCGACGTTTCGCTCCATCACGTCGAGCGGAACGGCCCCGGATTCAAGCACCATATCGTGAAAGTCCCGCACGTCGAATTTATCGCCGAGCGCGCGGGCGGCGCGGGCACGCAACTCTTTGAACTTCAATTCGCCAATCTTGTAGGCGAGCGCCTGGCCGGGGTTAGAAATGTAGCGGTCGATCTCGTTGATGATGTCGTTCTCTGATTTCGCCGCGTTGTCGAGGAAGTAGTCGATGGCCTTCTGTCGGTCCCACTTCATGTGGTGCATCCCGGTGTCGACGACGAGTCGCACCGCGCGCCACATCTCGTAAGTGAGTTGGCCGAATTTCGAGTATGGGTCGTCGTAGAGTCCCATGTCGTCGCCCAGACTTTCGGCGTACAGACCCCAGCCTTCGATGAACGCGGTGTAGCCGCCATAGCGCCGGAAGTTCGGGATGTCGCCGAGTTCCTGCGCGAGCGCGATTTGCAGATGATGACCCGGCACCGCTTCGTGCAGCGACAGTGCCATCATCTCGTACTTCGGTCGCGTCTCTGGTTTGTAGAGGTTGACGTAGTAGAGTCCGGCGCGCGAGCCGTCAGCCGCCGGCTGATTGTAGTAGGCGGTCGTCGTGTCGGGCGCGATGTTGGCCGGAATCGGAATCACGCCGTAGGGCGTGCGCGGCAGCTTTCTGAAAACTTTAACCAGCAACGGATCGATGCGTCGCGTCATCGCTTGATAAGCGGTCAGCAGTTCTTCCGGCGTCCCGTAATAGAATTGTTTGTCGGTGCGCAGTTTCTGAAAGAACTCTTTGTGCGTGCCGTTGAAGCCGACCTTGTGCATGATCGCCTGCATCTCGGCGCGGATGCGCGCGACTTCGCTCAAACCCTTCTCGTGAATCTGTTGCGGCGTCAGATCGGTCGTCGTATAGCGGCGCGCGACAAAGCCGTACAACTCCTGCCCTTGCGGCAACTGCCACGCGCCGACCTGTTCGAGCGAGGCCGGCAGATACTCGCCGACGAAAAACTCTTTTAGCTTTCGGTAGGCGGGCATGACGCCAGTCGCGATGGCCTCGCGGGCGCTCTTCGCGAGCCGCTCGCGCTCCGCCGCCGGAATTGATTCGGGGAACGACTTGAACGGACGATAAAAGCCGCTCTGTTGCGGGTCGTCGACGATCTGCTTGTCGATCTGCGCGGGCACACGTTGCATGATGACCTTCGGCCACAGGACGCGCGCGCCAACGCCTTCGCGCATCAACGCGATGGTTTGCTCCATCATCACCGGGAAGGCGCGTAGGCGTGCCACCCAGTCCTCGTAATCCTTCACGGTCTCGAAGCGCAGCAACGTCGCCAACTCGTCCGACGTCTGGATGCCGTTGCGCTGGTTGAGTGGCAGCAGATAGAGACGATACTTGTGCTCCGCGACATCTTCTTCGTACTCGCGTCTGAACAAATCGTAGTTCAGTTGATCGTCCGGCGAGAGTTGCGTGCGGTCGATCTGTTTCAGGCGTGCCAGAGTGTCGACCCGGTGAGCCTGTATTTTTTGAATCGCGTCGAGACTGGAATCATTCCAACGGTCATTCCAGCGGCGGTCGCCGAGCCTCGATGCCCACGTCGGATTCTGCTCAAGCGTGTACTCCCACTCCGCGTCGAACAACGCATGGAGCGCCTTTGCCGCCGGGCTTTGCGTTGTCGACTCAGTTGCCGATGATGATGATGATGACTTAGGTGATGCCGCCGCCGCGCGACGCTGTGCTTCAACACAGACGGGCGGCGCAGCAAGGAGCAGGACGAAACACGTTGACATCAGTAATTTATTGATCGCCGAGCGCATCAAGACCACCTCCGTTGATATGTATGTGCAGGAAAAAGCAGAAGAGACGCCGCAAAGCATACAACACGATGTGCGCGCGATGCACGCAATCTATTTGAAAAGGCTTTGACTTTAGCATAGTATGCCGGTCTGTCGCGCTGCTACTCACTTGGCGTCGTTCGTTTAACGAAGCCGTCTCAGACGTTCTTTTGATCCGCGTCTTTCCCGTCCCTTCCCATTCACACCCCGCGGCGCTCAGGGACTTCCGGAATCATGATCGGTCAAACAATCTCTCATTATCGAATTACCGACAAACTCGGCGAGGGCGGGATGGGCGTGGTCTACGTCGCCGAAGACGTCCGCTTGCGGCGGCGCGTCGCCGTCAAATTCTCTAACGTCGGCGGCGACGAACAAGGTTACCGCGCACGCTTTCTGCGCGAGGCGCGCGCCATCTCGGCCTTATCACACCCACACATTGCGACCGTCTACGATTATGGCGAGACCGACGAGGGTCAACCGTTCATCGTGATGGAGTTCGTCAGCGGCAGTAATTTATGCGAGGTGCTGCGCGAAGGCTCGCTGACGCTTCAGCGCGGCGTCGGGATTGTCGCGGAGGTGGCCGAGGCGCTCGCCGAAGCGCACCGCTACGGCATCATCCACCGCGACATCAAGCCGTCGAACGTGATGATTAATCATCGCCAGGAAGTGAAGGTGCTCGACTTCGGGCTGGCGAAGCAGGTCGAGGGGGAAGGCGGCTACTCCGACATCGAGGCGCCGACGTTGATGGCTTCGCAGACCCGCAGCAACGCCGTCATCGGGACGCTGCTCTATCTGTCGCCGGAGCAGGCCATCGCGGCTCCAGTTGATGCGCGGAGCGATTTGTTCGCACTCGGCGCGGTGCTCTACGAGTGCGTCGCCGGACGGCCCGCCTTCTCCGGCGTCAACCCGATTGAGGTGTGCGCGCAGATTCTGCATGTCGACCCGCCGCCACCGTCGCGCTTCAATTCGCTGGTCACGCCGGAACTGGATCGCATTACGTTGAAGGCGCTGGCTAAACGGCCCGAACATCGTTACCAGTCAGCCAGGGAGTTGGTCGCCGACCTGCACGCAGTGCGCGAGACGCTGAACAACATCGAGCAGGTCGTGACGCAACGAATTTCACCCGCCGCGCACACGCCGCGCATCAGCGCCCTGACCAGCTTTTCCAGCACGTTGAGACGCCCGCGCTTCAGCGTCTTCTTTCTCGCGGCGATGTTGGCGCTCGTCGTCAGCGCGGTATGGGGCATCAGCCGACTGTGGCGTCCCGATCCGTACCGACCGTCGCCTGAAGCCGCGCGCTGGTATCAGAAGGGCGAGGGCGCGCTCCGCGACGGCACCTATTACACGGCGAGCCGGGCGCTGGAGAGTGCCGTCAAAAGTGACGACGGGTACGCACTCGCGCACGCGCGTCTGGCTGAAGCGTGGATGGAGTTGGACTACGCCGACCGGGCGAGCCAGGAGATTGCGCGCGCGCGCTCGCTGGCCCCCGATCTGTCGCGGCTGTCGCCACTCGAAGCGCTTCACCTGCAAGCGATTAACGACACTGTGATCCGTAAATTCGCGGACGCGATTATCAGCTATCGCGAAATCCTGCGCCGCGCGCCGGAGGCGGAAAAGGCTTACGCTCACCTCGATCTGGGGCGCACGTATGAAAAGAACGAGGAGGTGGGGAAGGCGATGGAGAACTACATCGCGGCGACCGTCCGCAACCCCGAATCCGCCGCGGCATTCCTGCGGCTGGGAATCCTCAACGGTCGGCAGCAGAACCCCGCGGGCGCGGCCGGGATGTTCGATAAGGCGGAAAAACTCTACCAGGATTTCAGTAACTTCGAAGGCGTCACCGAAGTCTATTACCAGCGCGGCTTACTCTACAAGCAGAACGGCGAACTGGCGAAGGCGCGCGACCAGTCGCAGCGGGCGCTCGCCATCGCGCAGACCACGACGAACAATCGGTTCCAGCAGATCAACGCCCTGCTGCAATTGAGCAACGTTTCGCTCGGCGAGGGCAACACCGGGCAGGCGCAGCAACTCGCGAAAGAGGCCGTCGACCTGGCGCGGGCCGAACGGATGGAGAACCTCGCCACCAACGGCCTGATCGATCTCGGCAACTCTTTCCTCTATCGTAATCAAATCGCCGAGGCCGAGGGGTATTTCAGACAAGCGCTCGAACTAGCGAGCCGGGACCACGGTCGGCTCAACAAAGCGAAGGCGCTGCTGTCACTCGGAAAGTTACACTACCAACAGGATGCGCCGGTTGAGGCCCGAAGCTACGCCGAACAGTCACTCCCTTTGTTCGAGAAGGGCGGGTACTTAACCGAGTCCTCGCAGGCCTTAAAAGTCATCGGTTACACAAACGTCATGAAGGGCGACTACGACGCCGCGCTTCAGGCGTTCCAACAGCAACATCAACTTGCCGAGCAGTCGAGCAACCCGCTGCAAATAGCTTCCTCAAAGCATGCCATCGGTTTCGTGCGCGCCCACCAGGAACAGTACACAGAGGCGCTGTCTCATTTCGGCGGGAGCTATGAAATCAACCGTAAACTCGGAATGCAACTGGAGGCCTTGTACGATTTGACTGACGATGGCGACATGCTATGGCGTTTAGGCCGTTATAAAGAATCACAGGAGGCCCTCGATAAAGCGTTCTCTATTGCCAACCTACCTGACGAGAGTTACCGGCGTCGCCTTCCGCGGGTGTATTTGATTAAGGCGCTCATGATGTTAAGCCGGCGGCGCCTCGCAGAGGCAGCGGAACTAAGCCGGCAGGCCATTCGATTGGCAGGGGCTGAAGATAGAAACACCCTCGTTGAAGCAAAGTACACGCTTGGCATAACGCAGGCTCTAACGGGCGCAACGAACGAGGGAAAGCAGATGTGCCTTGAAGCGGTCGCAATGGCGAAAAGCATCGACGACGCACGTCTGATGTCCAGCGCATCGCTATCGCTCGCCGAAGTCTTAATCGAAGGCGGCGATTCACGGCAAGCGTTAACAACGGCGCTGGAGCTGAGGGAGCGCTTTGAGCGCGCTGACCAGCAAGACTCACTGTGGCACATGTGGCGAATCGCGGCGTACGCGAGTTATAAAGCGGGCGACGCAGCACAAGCGCGGGTATACGCCGCAAACGCACTCGACGTACTCTCCAAACTTCAGCCGAAGTGGGGAACTGAGAATTACAACAGCTTCAGGGCCAGGCCCGACGTGCAACTTCATCTGAAAGAACTCGACAAGCTACTCGGCACACCGCAGTTAAGTCGATCCTCTCACAAGTCTAAAATGGAACAGGAGAATGTAAAGTGAAAAATAGCCCCACCTCATCGGTTAAGCAATCACGCCGCACGTTCACAGCATCAATCGCCGCTGCCCTCGCCGCCGTACCGCTCATACCTCCATTAATCGCGGCGCACAAGCCATACTCAACAAAGCTGGCGTCGATTCGACCACCACACCCACGACTCGCATCACTGCCGTTGAGCCTGGCGGTTAATCACATGCCGCCGCTCGAAATGAAGGGCGGGTCGCTCGAAATAGAGAGCGCGGCGGAGCTTTTTACTCAGACCGAGACGGAGGGTGGCATCATTACGTTTAAGCAAGAGCAGGACGGCAACGGATGCTATACCTACGGTAGCATAAACGGCGTCACCATTCTCAACGACCTTGGCGAACGTATTTATTCAGAGATGGATGATGGCCAATGGACAATCACGCTTTTCTTACAGAAGCTGAAAACCGTAGTTGGCGGTAAACCAGGGTACGAGACTGGCCTCGCCACATCATCTTTCCCCGCTAAACAACAAGCGACCATCAGGTCGGTCGCTGTAGGCTCGTTTGAACTCACCGTCGCGGCGGACCTCGGCAAAGCTGAAAAAGTTGATGCAGTGAGGCTCGGTTACTACCGCGAGCTTAAGAAGTACAGGGTTGATAAGATTCGTAGTGATCTTGGTAATCAGAAATTTCGCATCGGACAGGTTGACGTTAAGAACTCTAAAGGTGGGAAGACTCTCGGGAGTGTGGAAAAACCTGATGAGATTACGGAGAAAGGGTTCAAGATTTTTGTCCTGTTCGACCACCCCCCAGCATGCACTCCCCGGGAAAACATCAAACACGGCAGAGGCTTTTGGAAGCGTTTCCTAAACATCTTCAAGTCGCATTAAAAGCGGGGCGCTACGGCCTAAAACGGCGGTGTGATAGTATGACTTTATACCGCAGAGCACGCGCCGCTGTAGCATTATCGGCATTAATGGGCGCGGCGCGGATTTCAAGTCACAAAATCGAGGGGCGTCATAATGCAAGTTCTTTTAGCTGAAGAGTACGGTTTCTGTTTCGGTGTCGAGCGCGCCGTCGAGATGGTTGAGGGCGCGCTCGCCGAGGGTGCGACGGTGCGCACGCTGGGGCCGTTGATTCACAACACGCAGGAGATCGAGCGCCTCGAAGCCGAGGGCGTCCAGATGATCACCGCGCCGGAAGAGGCCGCCGGCGGAGTCACGGCGGTGATTCGCGCGCACGGCGTCACGCCGCAGGTGCAGATCGAATTGCAGTCGCGCGCCGCGAAGGTGATCGACGCGACCTGCCCGTTCGTCACCAAGGTGCAGAAGCTCGCCGAGCGCGCCGCGCTGAAGGGCCGCGACGTGGTTCTCGTCGGCAACCCCGACCACCCGGAGATGATCGGCGTCGTCGGCTACGCGCCGCATAACACATATGTCATCCGCGACGCCAGCGAGGCCGCGAACCTTCCACCGCTACACGCGCCGCTCGTCGTGTCGCAGACCACGCTTAAACTGAGCGCGTTCCTCGAAGCCGCCGCCGCGGTGCGATCCAAAGCCGATGCCGAGCCGGAGGTCGTCAACACAATCTGCTCCGCGACGCGCGACCGGCAGGATGCCGCGCGGGCGCTCGCCGGGCACGTCGATGCGTTCTACATCATCGGCGGCAAGCACTCGTCGAACAGCATCAAGCTGCTCGCGGTCTGCGCCGAGCAATGCGCGAAGAGTTTTCTGATCGAAACCCCCGACGAGATTGACGCGGAAGACTTGCGCGGGGCGGGGCGCGTCGGCGTCACCGCCGGTGCTTCGACGCCGAACTGGTTGATCGAGCAGGTGGTCACGAAACTGCGCTCCCTCGGCGAGGAGCGAAACGCGACGGAAGCCGTGGCCGCAGTGAACTGAACGTCAGCCTTTTTCCGCAGCGCACGAAGAAGACAAGGGCCAGCATCAGTGGTCAGACCGGTTAAGTCACAACGGGAAAGTTTGGTCACGAAAAACGAAGGGGAGCCGCCAGTATGATTGGACGGCTCCCCTTACGTTTGTTGAAGATCGTGTGTCAGCTACATATCGTCCTCAGACGTCTCAACGCGGTCGAGCGCGCTGATGACCCAGCGTGCTTCTTCGGAACCGTACTCACCGGCCTGGCGTTCGAGCGCGTCGCGCGCAATCTCTCCGTCAATCGGGTCGTTGAGCAGATCGACGAGCACTGAGGTCGGCGTTTGCAGCAACGCTTCGTGCGCAATGGCGCGCACCGCCGCATCCGTGTGGCGCGCGAGTTCGCAGATTTCACTCGGCGGCAAGCGCGCGGGAAGCGAGTCGGCGATTACATCGACGCGCGCGTAGTCATGCATCGACAGCGCGCGCCCGAGAAGTTGAGCGAAAACTTCAGCCGAACGAGCTTCCTGGTGCAGCACCATCGCGCAGGTTTCGGCCATCCGTCGGAGGTCCCGCAACTGTTCGGTGCTGAGCGCCGCCACCACCGCGCCTGCTTCGGTGGCGCGTTCGTCAAGCGCCGCCAACAATCTGCTCAATTCCCACTCGGCCCGCGCGTCGTAAGAGGCGGCGCTTCCGCGGTGCGTCGCGGTTTTGGCGTCCGTCTGAGTTTGTGCGGAGGCGAGCGCGCGCTCCACCAGGCTACGCGTCGCCGGGCGCAAACCTTCCCAGACGCTCACCACTCGCGCGCCTAAATTCTCAATCGTCACTGTTAAGATTTTGTCCATACATCCATCGCGCCGCTGCCTGGCCCGCACGTCGATACTATAACGCGAACGCGCAAACATTGGCGAACCCGGCGCAAAAGCTTCATCATCAAGTGGCGCCGGTTAGCTCGTTGGAGAGGACGCCGATGTTAAGCTTGGGAGAAATATGGACACGCACAAGTCGCCGGAGCGACCGTGACCAGGGTGTACTGAACAAGAACTTTGTAGCATGATAACAACGGCAGTGAGGTCGTCCAAGCTGCTTCATGACCATTAGTTTTCTGGTAGGCTTTCAGCGATCAGCGGTCAGCCAGTCACCTGTGGTGCGTCTCGCCCGAGCTTCGCGCCGCGGGTCTCTAGGCGCGCCAGCTATCTTGTTTTAGCTGAAAGTTGACGGCTGATCGCTTACGTTTTCTGTTTCCTTATTTACAGAACACTACCAAGCTCGTGCCGATTCTGCTGCGTGTTGTGGTCAATGATTTCGCTAATCGTGTCGAAAGCTATTTTGATGATTTCGCCGTCGGCGCGTTCTATCTTGACGCTCGGCTTAGTCAGAGCTTGAGTAGTTTTCATGCTGCGGACAATGCCACGCACGCGGTTGCCGTCCGTCGTCACGATCTCAACGTTGTCTTTCCCGTAAAGCGGCTGCAGGGCGGAGAGAGCTTTAGTTACTTCCACAGTGTTATTCCGTTCCTTCTGTTAAGAGATTTCAGTAAAATGGTTCGATTGCCAAAGCATTTGGATGCGAGTTGGGCGGCACGGGTTCGTCCAAAGCAGTGCGTCTCAATCGAGTGCTCCGAAATTCAGCCGCTGTCACGATGCGTTGGTTTGATAGTTCTCTGTGTCACAATGGCACCGCTGAAGGCACAACGAAGATGACGCGGAGATTGTGTGCGTGAGATACGAAATCTAACCCGCCGGCTGTCGCACGCTGAGAGAATGTTTCAAACCGTCATCGACGCGCAACCGCTCGGCCTCAATTGGCGTATAGTTCACTATCAAATAATAACACGCACGTGCGGTGCGGGGCGCGACGCGCCGAACCATTCGCAGAATATAAAGAGAGTTGATGATGCAATCTGAAAACCAAGCTGCTGAAACTAAGGCGAACGGTGTTGAAGGCGGCGAAGCGCTCCGCTGCTCCAGTTGCCACGCGACGATGATTCGCGGAATGCGGTTCTGCCGTTTGTGCGGGTATCGTCTGGGCGAAGGAGTCGAAGAGTTTGCCCAGACGCGGCGCTTTGATGGTAGTCCGCCACCACCGTCATCCGCACGGCCAACCGCCGCCGGTGCCAAGCCCTCCGCAACAGCCGGGGCGCGGGCGTGGGAAACGATGACGCCGCCGCTCGCACCGTTGATGTCAATGCACTCGCCGTCGCCGATGCAGACGCCGATGCAGACAGGTTCTCGCGCTTGTCGGCGGGGCACGAGTTGGGTTGTCTGGATGATCGTGGCGGGAGTGATTGCCGCCGCGGGAGCCGGTTCCATCATTAAGATTAATAACCCCGGACGTGATCGGTCGAGCGCCACTGCCAGAGCCACGCGCTCGTATTTCGGGACTGATAAGTTCGTCGAGGCCGCCGGCGGCTCCGGCGCGATGCTTAACTCGGTAACGCTGCCGAATTCGCCGGCGGCGCGTGCGGGGCTGATCGGCGGCGATATCGTGACCGTTTTCGACGGGCAGCAGATCGCAAACGACGATGATGATTTGCGAGACCTGATCGCCGCGACGCCGGTCGGCAAAGCCGTCGAGGTCGTCTATGTGCGCGACGGTGAAACCAAGCAAACGACTCTGACGACCGCCGCTGACAACACGCGCCCGAAATCGAGGCCGTTCGCCGCGCGTCCGGAAGGCGAAGGCTTTCTCGGCGTCGAAGCGGGCGAACTTGAGCGCGTCGCCGTGCCGAACACGAAGATTCACGGCGTCCAACTCGGCGAGGTTTTCGAGAACCGCCCCGGCCACCTGGCCGGTCTGCGCGAAGGCGACATCGTGATTGAATTCAACGAAGTCCCGATCCGCACCGAGCAAGAGTTCCTGTCACGCATCGACGAAGCGCTCCCCGGCAGCAC
>JALZJL010000410.1 GCA_030859785.1 Acidobacteriota bacterium | reverse complement strand
ACCGCTACGCGACCTACAACGGGTCGTCGCCGTACCGCACGCCCGCCACGTTCGCGCTGATTCCTTACGTCGAGTTCGGCCTCGGCGCGTGGTACGTGCGCGGCGGGATGTACGAACTGCCACGCGCGCTCGCCCGCATCGCCACTGAGCTTGGCGTGACAATCACGACGAACGCCGAGGTGGAAAAGATTTTGATCGAAGGCGGGCGGGCGCGCGGCGTCGTGCTGAAGAGCGGCGAAGAGCGGAGATGTGATGCGGTCGTCGCTAACTCAGATGCGGTCGAAACATACCGTCGGCTGATCGCTCCGGCGGCGCGGCAACGCGGCTTCACCGACCGGCGTCTGGCGCGCATCGAGCCGTCGTGCAGTGGCTTCGTGATTCTGGCCGGCACGCGGCGGCGCTATCAAAGTCTGGCGCACCACAATATTTTCTTCTCCACTGACTATGCGGCGGAGTTTCGCTCGCTGTTCGATGAATTGCGTCCCGCCGCTGACCCGACTATCTATATTTGCGCGACGTCGCGTACCGACGCAAGCCAGGCCCCCGCCGGCCACGAGAATCTTTTCATTCTCGTCAACGCACCCGCGACCAGCGCACGCACGGACTGGAATACGCAGGCACCGGCTTACCGCGACCTGATCGTGCGCAAGTTGGAAGAGTATGGGATTGAGAATTTAAGCGGCGCGATTGATTACGAGTATGTCATCACGCCGGAGGATTTTCGAGTTAACTATCACGCCCACCGCGGCTCGGTCTACGGCGTCTCGTCCAACTCGCGGATGAGCGCTTTCCTGCGTCCACCGAATAAGGCGCGCGACATCGAGGGACTGTACTTCGCGGGCGGCGCGACCCACCCCGGCGGCGGCATCCCGCTAGTGCTATTGTCGGGAAAGATGGCAGCGGAGTTGCTAATGAGGGATGAGGGATGAAGGACGAAGAGGTGGGGAGATGGAGACGCGGGGTTGAAGCTTGGGTGTGATGTGGGTTGTGGTGGTCGCCGAGTCTCACCTGCCGTGGCAAGCGGCGTATCATTCGTGTTGCGGTTAGTCCTCGCGGTTAGTCGTTGTCCAGCAATTTCTCTTCGGTGCCGCAGCGTGGGCAGAAGAGTGTGTGGTGGGAGGCGTCGCGCCAGCGGGCGCGGGCCGGATTTGAGAAGTGAACTTCGCGGTGTTCGGCTTCACCTTCGCTAAAGAAACGCGCGCGCGCATCCCCCGCGGGTGCGCGCGCTCGTTCGGTCTCCGCAGAACAACGTCGGCACGTCCAGCCGCTGCCGTCGTTGATGAAATACTCGGTGGTCATCACTTTGGAAAAAAGACGCGGTGGTTAAATGGCGGGCGGCTAACTTGCTCCGCCCGCCATTGATCTCCGACATCCTTGTTATCCAATTGTTACCGGCGGAAGATGCCGCGCCGTTCCGGCAGCAGGCGCACCGGCACGGTCGTCTTTCGTCCGTCGCGGAACACCTCGACGCTGATGGTTTCGCCGACCTTTCGCTTATCAAGCGCGCGGTACAGGTCATCGCGGTCGGCAACCTGTTCGCCGTCAATCGCGACGATGATGTCACCGAGCACGACATCGTTGTCGGCGGTCTGACCCAGCCCGCGTAAGCCAGCCGCCGCCGCGGAACCGTCCGGCGTCACTTGGTAAATGAAGACGCCTTCGTCGACCGGTGCCCGCACCTGCCCGCGCAATTCACGCACGGTGAGAGTGCTGATGCCGAGTTTAGGTCGCACCACTTCACCATCACGGATCAATTGCGGCACGACGCGCTTCGCAGTGTTGACTGGCACCGCGAAGCCGACGCCGACCGAACCACCGGCGGGCGACAGTATCTGCGAGTTGATGCCGATCATGCGCCCCTGCGAATCAAGCAGCGGGCCGCCGGAGTTGCCGGGGTTGATGGACGCATCGGTCTGAATCGCAGCATCAATCGGGCGCCCGTTGCGCGCGCGGATCGGGCGCTGCAAACCGCTGATGACGCCGGTCGTTAACGTTCGATCAAGCCCGAACGGATTGCCAATCGCCAGCACCTTCTGCCCGACGATCAGCTTGTCGGAATCGCCGAGCGGCACGACTGTTAACGCTTCACGCGGCGCGTCGACTTTAATCACTGCGAGGTCGGTGTCCGGGTCGGTGCCGATGACGTTCGCCGGATAAGACTTGTCGCCGCCGAAGCTGACCGAAAGTCTTTGCGCGCCTTCGATAACGTGGAAGTTGGTAAGGACGTGGCCCTGATCGTCGATGATCGACCCGGAACCCGTGCCTGAGCGTTCGCCCTGATCGAAGAAGCTGCGGCCCGCCGCAGTCGAAGTGATAAACACGACGCCGGGCGAGATTGTTCGATAGACCTCAATGTTGTTGCGTTCGTCGCCGGCTACGGAAGGGTCGGTGATGCCAGTCGCCGGCGTTTCAACGAACGCCGAGGTGGCCGGCTGCAAGCGATTGCCAAAGCGGTCGAAACAAGCGACCGTGATGGCAGCAAAAAGCGCAGAGAGCAGAGCGATGGACAGAATTTGGCGAGCGGAGAGCCGATACATATATTTGTACCTCAGGATGAATGTGTGAATGAACGTGGTTGTTTCAGCCGTATGCGACACCGGCTAGGATGCGGGCGAGGGAAGCGCGGTTGTGCGGCGCCAGGGGGCTGGTCGACTGCCGTCAATGGCCCGGCGATCCGACGGAGAGATTCTACTCGCGTAAACGGCCCGCGATCAAATGGAGACCGCGATCAAACGAATCGGAGGCATCATGATTCTGCTTCGCGCGTGGAGATTAGTAATCGAAGTGTGATTGCGGAGGGAGAGCGATTGGGCGAATGTTTTAGGGTAAGCGACCAGTGATCAGCTAAAACAAGGGCGAGCGCGTGGGCGTGTTCGCTCTCGCTGAACAAGGCGCGCAATTATTAAAGGACCAGCGCGGCGCATGACTGGCTAACCGCTGACTGCTGATCGATGAACGCTTAGGTTTTAGGAAAGCAGCGCGAGCAGTCCGGTCGGCAAGTGTAGGACGAGGGCGGCGACGGAGTCAGGTGTGCGCCAGCCGAGCGCCGAGAAGCCGGTCGCCGCATGCACCACCATCAACAGCAGGTAAAGACCGAGGACGAAGTTTAAGCCACGGCGTGCCAGCGTCAGGTACGACCAACGATAGAGCGCGTGAGCCACCAGCGCGCCGACGCACAACTTAGTGAACAGAAACGGTTCGTAGCCGGCTTCCATCAGGCGGGCCATCAAAGCATTGCCTTCCGTCGCCCAGCCGCCGCTCACCCAAATCACTGTCAACAGAGCATCCAACAAATTCAGCGCGAATAATAGGATGCTTTTTGTGTATGCGTTCATTGAGGTGCACACTTTCGTTAAGGGCAAATCTTGTTTAACTGACCCGCTCTGCGACTGAACCCCCAAACTCGAAAGTTGGGGGTTCATGTCATTGTCGAAGGAGCATCGACTCACTCACTTGTTATCCCAAAGATAGTGACAATGCCGCCGCCGTTCCGAGAAAGACGAAAACGGTGGACGCCATCCATCAAGAGCGATGTCGTCGAGTCTCGGCTCGATCAGTAATCGTCTGGTCGGAGAAGTTAGTCGCACTCGTTACTCATACTTGCGGCGCGGCGTCTCTTTGGGTTTTTTAGTGGGTTCGTTTTTACCCGCCGGCCTCGTGGGCGCGGGCTTGTCGGCCACCGGCACATTATTGTTGTCTTCGTTACTGTCGACACGCACCGTCGCTAAAGGCACCGAGCCGGCGTAGACGGTCAGTGCGCTTCCGACGTTCTTCGGATCGACATTCGGCAGCAGGCCGACCAGCACGGGACGCAACGCTTCTGTGACGATGCGTTCGTAGCGGACTGGCTCGGCGGTGAGCATCAACCCGCCGAAGATCGAGCCGGGCGGGAGCGCCGTGTAGCGGTAAGCACTCTCTGAAGAGCCGCGACCATTCGAATCCGACGAGATCGGCAAGTCGCCGATGTACAGTTTCACGTTATGGTTCGGCACGTAGACCCACAAAGCGTAGCGGGGCACGTCAAAGCTCGACGGCTGCGGAATGTTTTTGGCTCTCATCCGCACTAAGAGCGTCTGTCCCTGAAGCGAAACTTCCGCTTTGGCCGATGCCTTCGGTGCGAGTCCAGTCGGGGCGAATTTAAGGTCGAGCGTCGTCCCCGCTTCAATCTCGGACTCTATCGCCGTGAACGGGTCGACGAACGCTCCGAGCGGCGCAGTCGATGACAGCGGGCCGGTCGCGCGGCGCAGGTTTTGGGTCGACGCCGACTGCTGTTGTTGAGCAGAGACGCCCGCCGGGTGCGCCACTGTCAGTGAAAAGAAAAGTGCGAGTACCGCAGCGACGTAATAAATTTTCGTCGTATGGGGCGAGTTCATGAGAATCCTCCTTGTGTTAATCGACGCCAGCTAATCGACGGGGCGCAGCAAGCGCAACCACGGCGATTCGTTTTAAGTGACTGCTTTCGGCCATCGCTCCGGGTGCCTATGACGCGGCGGCCTCGTCGCCGGCGATGATGCGGAGGCCGGGCGATTCCTGTAGAACGCGGGTGTTGGGCGGAACGCTGTGCGTCAGCCAGACGTTGCCGCCGATAACACTGCCGCGCCCAATGACGGTATCGCCCCCGAGGATCGTCGCGCCCGCGTAAATCACCACATCGTCGTCGATGGTCGGGTGACGTTTCGTGTTGCGCACCAGCCTGCCGGAAGCGTCCTTGTCGAACGAGAACGCGCCAAGCGTCACACCCTGATACAGTTTGACGTTGCGCCCGATGACCGCTGTGCCGCCGATGACGACACCGGTGCCGTGGTCGATAAAGAAACTCGAGCCGATGCGCGTCGCCGGATGGATGTCGATCCCGGTGCGGTGGTGCGCGTGCTCAGTCATGATGCGCGGAATCAGTGGGACGCCGAGTTGATAGAGTTCGTGCGCGAGCCGATAGGTCGTCACGGCATAGACGCCGGGGTAGCTGAAGATGATCTCGTCGAGACACGCCGCTGCCGGGTCGCCGTCGTAAGCCGCCTGCACGTCGCTCGCCAGTGTCCGGCGCACCGCCGGGAGCCGCGCAAGGAATTCCGCCGCACGGTCGGCTGCCTCCTGCTCGGTCACCGACTCAACTTCATCAAGCGGATGACCGTGGTTAATCGCGCGTCCGATCTGCTCGGTCAGCGTTTCGTATAGCCACGCCATGCGCGCCTCGACGTGCGGTCTGAGGCTCGCGCCGGTCAACCCCTGCGGGCCGGTGTAGCCGGGGAACAGCAACTCCTGAATCATGTCGAGCACGCTGATCGTCTCGATGTGCGAGGGCAGCGGCTGACGGCCCAGGTGGTGAATCTTGACGCCTTCGCCGGTGTACGATTCAACCAGCATGCGTGCGGCCGCGTCGATTTTTTCGTGCATCAGTTGATTGCCGATTTGTGATTGCCGATTGCTGGGACGCCATCAATGAAGCGGCGTATTGCGTGTTACGTCATCGGCCAATTGGAGACCGGCAATCGTCAATCAAAAATTCGTTCACTCTGCTGCGACGCCGCGTTGCAGCGCGATGCCACGTGCCTTCATGATGATGTCGTCGTCGGGCGGTTGGCTTCCGTCCATCCACGCTTCGATCTCTTCGAGCGGGCGGCCCAACGCGAGCGCGAACTTCTCGTTGTCCCCGTCAAACCCGCTGTCGCGCAGGCGCTGCAAAAGCTCCAGCCCTGCTTGCGTGCCGGTGCCCCGATCATCTAACGTCTGCTCTGCCGCCTGTGCGCTCTGTGTCGCTGTGTTGTCTGCTTCCGTCATGCCCCGGCCTCCCTTTGGTTTGGTTCCTATTCATGTTTACCGATGGTTGCTTGATAGCCTAAGTCCTGAATTTTCTTAATCAGGGTCGTCTGCTGCACGGTCCGGTCGTCAAAATCGATGACCGCCGTCTTACCGTTGAAAGTCACATCCGCGTGCTCGACGCCGGCCGTCTCTTCGAGTGTCTCTCTGATGTCGATGGCGCACGACTCGCAGTGCATGCCCTGAATATGAAGCTCAGTCCTCATCGCTTTCTCCAATTGGTTGAGGCACGTCCCCCTTCGGAACCCGCGTGTTCACGTCTCGGCGGTGGAACATGCCCGAATCTTTAATACTCGTCCTGTTGCAAGTGCGGCGTATTATACAGCACGCCCGCGGGCAAAAAGCAAAAGCGGGCGGCGCTGATTTCGATAAAATGGAATTGAGTTGTCACGCAGATGGACTTCACAAGAGTGGACCGGATGCGTCTTGACAACGACGGCGCGGTGAATAAATTTGACGACGACCGACACCAACAATATCGTTGCCAACACAATCGCCGGTGCGATTGCCGAAGCCGCGGCGGTCTTGCGTCAGGCGGGCGTCCGGGAAGCGCGGCGCGAGGCCGGGTCGCTGCTGTCG
>JALZJL010000406.1 GCA_030859785.1 Acidobacteriota bacterium | reverse complement strand
GAACACAGTGATGATAAAAGTATCTCGATCCATCGGAGGCCTCCTGTACAAAGATTGGTTTGGTCATCAATCATTGTACAAGGCTCGATCTCCGGTGGATCACATCATAAAGTGTCGAACATTAGGTCGCTTTTTATGTCGTTGCGGCTCAGGGGCACGTTGGTGACTACGCCAGCGGCCAACACTCCGGGTTGGCTGCCGATCTCTCCCATCAGTTTTTCCATGAACGCGACTTGCGCAAGCGTGTTCGGATAGCTTTTCCGAGGCAGATTGATCTGGCCGCTCAAGATGCGCTCAGAGCGGAATCCGGGAGAAACGGCCATCACGCGCTTGAGGCTTAGACCCAGCAAACCGGCGCCGCTCAATAAGACAAAGGCCAGGGCGATTTGTGCGACGATAAAGCCGTGGCGCAGACGTTGCGCCGCGCCGCTGACCGTGCCGCCGCGAGTCTCTGACTGCAACGCGCCCGCGGGCTTAGCTTGAAGATTATACGCGGCAACGGGAATCCCGATCACAATGCCCATCACGACGGCTCCGGCCAAGGCCGCCAAGGCCAACCGCTCATCGAACGCGATCTCGGCGCCGAGCGGCAGTTGATCCGCGACAAACGCTGTCAAAAGTTGAATGCCGCCCGCAGCCACAACCAGCCCGAATAATCCGCCTATCAGAGTGAGTAAAACTGTTTCCGTTATCACCTGGCTCACCACGCGCCGCCGGCTCGCGCCGAGGGCCTGCCGGATAGCCAGTTCCTTGGCGCGGCTGCTGGCGCGGATGAGGAGCAGGTTCACAAGGTTGACTCCGCCAATAAGAAGGAGTAATAGCACGCCGGCCTGCAGCAGCAGCAGGGTGGGACGGATGGACGCGACGTGGTCGGCGCGCAGCGGCACGACGACCGACCGAAAGCCGGCCTCCGCGATCATTTTGGCTTGGGGATAGCTCTCAGCCACGGCGGCGTTGTGCGCGTTGATTTGCGACTGCGCCTTCGTCAGAACAATGCTTGGTTTAAGCCGGGCAATCATGTGGGTGTTATTTCCCGTATGTCGCTGGGCGGGTGAGCGATCCGCGGCGTTGGATGAGAGAGGGAGGTAGAGCCGTGCCTGTGAGGAGAGGAAGCGAAACGAGGGCGGCAGCACGCCGATCACTTTTTTCTGAAAACCATCCACGCGGATTTCTCTGCCAAGCACATTGGGATCAGCTCCCAAACGTTGCTGCCAGTAAGCGTTTGTCAAAATCGCCACGCCGTCAGTTTGGTAGGCAGTCTCCCCATCCGTGAACGCGCGTCCCGTGACGGGGCCGACCCCGAGAGTCGCGAAAAACTCTGGAGATACACGTATGATTTGCTCTTGTTCAGTTGAGCCCGCCTCGCCAATGATGGCCGTGCCTTCACGGTAGGCCGCGAGCTCTGAGAAGGCGGCGACATTGTCGCGGCGCTCGTAGTAATTGGTGAGCGAGCTACCGTCGCGTTCGACGCCGGCCTTCGGATAAGTATTGAACACGGTCACGAGCCGGTCAGCATTGGGAAACGGCAGCGGCCGCAGCAAGACGGAGTCGACGACAGCAAAGATGGTGAGGTTGGCTCCGAGGCACAGCGCGAGTGTTAGCACGGCCGTGAGAGTAAAGCCCGGATTCTTGCGCAAGCTCCGCGCACCGTAACGCAAGTCCATCCAGATATCTTCCAATGATCTTAGTCCTCGCTCATCACGACTTTGCTCCTTGGCCTTGAGAATACCGCCGAAGTTCTTCAGTGCACGGTGGCGCGCGTCCTCTGGGTTCATCCCCCGCCGGAGATTTTCTTCGGTTTCACGCTCAAGGTGGTACTGCATCTCTTCTTCCATCTCTTGATCCAGACTTGACCTGTGAAAGAGCGCGTTGATGCGGTAAAAGAATTCTCTCAGCATATTTCCGTACCTGTGCTTTCTTAATTGGTTTGGAGAATGCGCACGACCGCCGCGGTGAAGCGCTCCCACTCTTGTGTCTCTTTGGCTAATTGCTTACGACCTGAAGCGGTGATCCGGTAAAAGCGGGCGCGGCGGTTATTTTCAGATGTGCCCCATTCGGATGTGACCCATCTTTTTGTCAGAAGGCGTTGGAGCGCCGGATAAAGTGACCCTTGATTAAGTGTGAGGACGTCCTCTGAAATTTGCTGAATACGATTGGCGATGTCCCAACCGTTGAGCGGCCCCAGAGTTTCGAGTGTTTTTAAGACGAGAAGATCTAAGGCGCCGTGGAGATGATCGGTATTGGGATTAGTCATACCTCTCCTTTAGACAATCAAAAGGAGAGGATAAGATTTCAAAGGCAAAAAGTCAATAATGGCTTTCCGGGTGTAGCACTGAGGACGAGCTATTATTCGTTGCGCAACGCGATCATCGGATTAACCTTAGTTGCCCTTCGCGCCGGCAGATAACAGGCGATGAGCGCCACCAGTATCAGTAACGCCGCCATCATCGCGTGTAGGTTAACGGGTCGGTGATGTTCATGCCGTAGAGCATCTGCGATAGATTCATCCGGCTTTCCAGATGTTTCGTCAACGCGTAGGCGACCACCAAGCCCAGCGCGATACCGATCACTTCATCAAAACCTACAACGTCGCGATTAATCCTGCCATCAGCGCCCCGCGCCGCGCGATGTCTTCGACGACGATATGCTCGTGGTCGGCGTGCGCCCCGTCGCCGTCAATCCCCAGACCGTCGAGCACGGCAGCTCCGACCGCCGCTGCGAAGTTGGCGTCCGACGCGCCGCCGACGGATGTCTCGCCCAACTCGAAACCAAGTGTCCCCGCGACGCGACGCGCCTGCTCGTATAGCGCAACGACACGTTCGGTTCGTTCGAGCGGCGGGCGGTTAATCTCACCCTCGATTGACACGCGCACACGCTTGTCGAACGAAAGAAGATTGAGAATCTCCCGCTCAAGCCGCTCGGCCTCGGCCATCGTGGTGAAGCGCACGTCAACCTCAGCCCGCGCCTCTGCCGCGACGACGTTCGAGCGCGTGCCGCCGCACACCACGCCGACATTAACGGTCGTACCGGACGACTCATCATTCATCGCGTGCAGCCGCTCGATCTGGCGGGCGATTTCGAGAATCGCGCTCGCACCTTTCTCCGGCTCAAGTCCAGCGTGCGCGGCGCGGCCATGCGCGGTGATCTGATAGCCTGCCGTCCCTTTGCGTCCCGTCTTGGCGCGCCCGCCGGTAGCGGGCGGTTCAAGCACCAGCACCGACGCCGCCCGTCGCGCTTCCCGTTCGACCAACGCGCGCCCGCTGAAGCTCCCCGTCTCTTCATCGCAGGTTAATAGCAACACGACGGGTCGGCGCGGCTTCAGAGACAGCACGGAGCAGGCGCGCAGAGCTTCGATTGCCAGCGCGCAATTGGCTTTCATGTCAAAGATGCCGGGCGCATAGACGCGACCTTCTTCTTCGCGCCACGGACGTTTCACTAACGTGCCGAGCGGATACACCGTATCGGTGTGACCAATCATTAAAATCGTTTTGTCCTCAACCGACGTACCGTCCGAAAACGCTGTGATGCGTAGATGCTCGCCATAGTTATTGGCAGCCGGGACGCGCTCGACTCCAGTGACACATTTGACTTGCTTTGCTTCTCGCGCCAATCGTTCGACGACGCCGCGGCTCCCATTTAAATCACCGGACGGTGACTCAATCTCCGCAATCGCGCGCGTCAGCATCAGCACCAACTGTCTTCGATCTTGAAAGTAGTTGAGTAGAGCGTTCGCCGTCGCGCGATCAAGTTCAGCGGGCATAAAAATCAATCGTTAGAATTTTGATTGGTAATGTCAAATTTAGGATTTGAAGTTTGGAATCAGTGTCGTTTTTTCGAGAACATGTTTGGTGATCGTTCCTAAAGTGCAAAGAATCATCAAACAGTGAAAGTCTCTTTCCTCACCGTCACGGCCTCAATTCTGTCTTGTCTGATTTTGAATCCGAGGCCGGGAGTCAGCGCCGCGTTGATGGTGCCGCGTGGTGTCACCGTCACCTCCGGGTCGATGATGTCTTCTTCCCAATAACGCGCGCTCGCCGACACGTCGCCGGGTAGCGTGAAGCCGGGCAGCGTTGCCATCGCGATATTGTGTGCGCGCCCGATGCCGGATTCAAGCATCCCGCCGCACCAGACCGGCACGCCCGCTTCGCGGCATACACGCTCCACTCGCTGCGCTTCCGCGTGGCCGCCAACACGACCGAGCTTAACGTTGATGATACGGCACGCCTCCATCTCGATGGCATTGCGCGCGTCGTCGCTTGAACGAATCGACTCGTCAAGGCAGACGGGCGTCTCGATCTGTCGCTGCAACCTGGCATGGTCGCTCATGTCATCGAACGCGAGCGGCTGCTCAATCATCATCAGACGGTGCTGGTCCATCGCCTGAAAGACCGGCGCATCTGCGAGCGTGTAAGCGGAGTTAGCGTCAACCATCAACTGAATGTCGGCGAACCGCGCGCGCAATTGTTCGACGATTCCCGCATCCCAACCCGGCTTGATCTTGATCTTGATTCGTTGATAGCCGGCAGCCAGTTCCTTTTCAATCTTTGCGAACAGCGCGGCGGGCGAGTCCTGAATGCCGATGGAGACGCCGCACAAGATTTCCGTTTGTGTGCCGCCGAGATGCTGCCACAGTGGGACGCCCGCGCGCTGAGCTTCGACATCCCAGCAGGCGGTTTCAATCGCGGCCTTCGCCATCCGATTACCACGCACCGCTTTCATCAACGCGAAGACCTGCGCCGCGCGCTCCACTTCGCGACCGAGCGTCATCGGCACCAGGTAGGTTTTCGTTGTCGCCCAAGCGCTTTCAATCCACTCTTCGCAATAGAACGGCCCCTCGCCGGCAGTGCATTCGCCCCATCCTTCCGTCCCGTCATCATCCACAACGCGGACGAGAAGGATGCGACGCTCAGTGGTGCGCCCAAAGCTCGTCTCGAACACATGGACGAGGCGCAGCTTGATCTCGCGCATCTCGATGGATTTGATCTTCATTAGGTATATTCACTCAAGAGTGACAGGTGAATCGTGACAGGCGACAGGACAATGCTGGCGATTGCGGATTGCGGATTAAGCGAAGCCCGTGCTGCTGCTTGTTTCTTCCAATCCGCAATCCGCAATCATCTGGTCACTTGTCACTTTTGAATATTTTAGGCCTTTGGGCCGGAGCTTCTCAGATGTTTCGTAGTTCCTTCCGTGATACTAAATTCGGAAGGAATGAATTCGGCAGTGTCGGCAGGTCGAAGCGTATGTTGAGGTGTGCCTTTCTCTAAGACGTCCGGCTTCATCTGCGATTGTCGCTTGGCTATCTCGACAAGTTTTCTGCTCACCAACAGGCCGTTGATTAATAGCCCGATTCCGACCATCAGAGGAATCACCCCGGCGACCCATATACGGCGAATGATCTCGATAACGTGCGGCGGGACTTTGCCACCAAGAATGATGCCTTCGGCTAAGACGTAGAGAAAGATCATCACCCCGATGCCGACGCACCCCGTGATGACGCCGGCCTTGATTTCATCGTAGCGCTTCACTTCCGGGGTGATGCCTTGCAGACGCTCAAGCTCTGCCTTGCGTCTGTTGGCCTCTTCTCCGGACATGAACATTTCGGCGACCCAGGTCTTGCTCCAATCGAATTTCTCATCCGTCTCGCGTGTCGCAACCACCTGGCGCACGGCGTATAAATTCGCGCCGCACGATTTGCAGAACTTTAATTCGTCGCTTTGATTAGTACCGCATTGCGGACAGAACATAAGACGCTCCTGTCATAAATTTTTCTAAAAGTACGACGATCAAAGACCCGACGTTCAAGAAAAATCACGGAGCCGCCTTCACGCGGAGATTTGCGTTGAGGCAATGTCGGGGCCGAGGTCTTCAGTAGATGCCATCTCCTCCCCTTCGAGCGCGGCGTGCATCGTATGCCACGACAAGCTCGCGCATTTGACTCGCACCGGGAAATTACGCACGCCGGCGAAAACTTTTAAATAACCGAGCTGATTCGGCGTCGTCTCTTCGTCAAGCTCGCCCAAGACCATGCGGTGAAACTCGCTGAATAACTGTTCCGCGTCAACCTTGTTCATACCCTTGACGCTTCTGGTCATCATGCTGGCCGAGGCTTTTGAGATGGCGCAACCTTCGCCCTCGAAGCGGATGTCTTTAATCACGTCGTCTTCATAGTGCAGATAGACGGTGAAGTGATCGCCGCAGACCGGGTTGCGCCCCTCCGCGACGCGGTTCGCTGTCTCCAGTTTGCCGAAGTTTCGCGGCTTCTTTTCGTGCTCTTTGATCTGCTCGTTGTACAGCTCTGTTAATGCTGACATATCAACCTAAAACCTCGACGACTTGTTCGACCGCCCGCACGAAGATGTCGACCTCTTCTTTCGTATTGTAGAAAGCAAATGAAGCGCGCGACGTGGCCGGCACTTTGAAGTGTTGCATCACCGGTTGCGCGCAGTGATGGCCGGCGCGGATCGCGACGCCTTCGTAATCGAGAATCGTGCCGACATCGTGCGGATGCACGCCTTCGATCACGAACGCCAGCACGCTCGCCTTTTCACGTGCCGTCCCGATGAGGCGTACGCTTTCGATGACGGACAACTTCTCAGTCGCGTAGCGCAGCAATTCCTGCTCGTAACGGTGCGCTTCTTCGCGGTCAAGGCCTTCAAGATAATCAATCGCCGCGCCGAGTCCGATCTGCGCCGCAATCGCCGGTGTCCCCGCCTCGAACTTGTTCGGCAGCCCGGCATAGGTCGTCTTCTCGAACGTCACTGTGCGGATCATGTCGCCGCCACCCATGAACGGGTTCATTTGTTCAAGCCATTCGGCCTTGCCATAAACGACGCCGCTGCCTGTCGGCGCGAACATCTTGTGACCCGACATGATGTAGAAATCGCAGTCCAAATCCTGCACGTCCACTTTCAAGTGCGGCGCGCCCTGTGCCCCGTCAATCAACACCGGCACGCCCATTTTGTGTGCGCGCGCAATGATCTCTTTGACGGGGTTGATGGTGCCGAGCGAGTTTGAGACGTGCATCACCGCGACGAGCTTCGTTCGTTCATTGAGCAGCGCGTCGTACTCATCGAGCAGTAATTCCCCGGCGTCGTCCATCGGAATCACGCGCAGGCGTGCCCCCTTCTCTTCGCAGAGCATCTGCCACGGTACGATGTTGGCGTGATGCTCCATCTCAGAGATGATGATTTCGTCGCCCTCACCGACGAACTTCCGGCCATAGCCGTGCATCACGAGGTTGATGCCCTCAGTGCAACCGCGCACAAAGATGCATTCCTTCGACTCGCGCGCGTTGATGAAGCGCCGCACCTTCTCGCGTGCTCCGTCGAAAGCACTGGTCGCACGCTGGCTCAGGTAATGAACGCCGCGATGGATATTTGAGTGCTCTTCCTGAAGGTATCGGCTGCCGCGGTCAATCACGACCTGCGGCACCTGCGACGACGCGGCATTGTCGAGATACACCAACGGCTTGCCGTTGACCGTCTGCCGCAGCACCGGAAAGTCTTCACGGATTCGTTCGACGTTCCACTCAATCAGGCCGCGCGGGTTTGAATTTTCCAACATTTTTTCGGTGGCTAACATTAACTTCCCTCAAGCTTCCAAGCGTGCCTGCAAGCGATTCAGAATCGCTTCGTCCAACTGCGTTTTGATCGACTCAATTTTAATTTTTTCGACCAACTCCTCGGCGAAGCCGTACGTCAGAAGGTTGCGCGCCAACTCGTTGTGCAGGCCGCGACTAATGAGATAGAACAGCTCTTCCTCTTCAAGTTGCCCGACCGTGGCACCGTGCGCGCACTTCACATCGTCGGCGAAAATTTCCAACTGCGGCTTCGTATCAATGCGTGCTTCGTTCGACAACAGCAAATTCTTGTTGCTCTGCCGCGCATCGGTTTTCTGCGCGTCCTGATGTACGAAGATTCGTCCGTTGAAGACGGCGCGTGATTTTCCGTCGAGGATGCCTTTGTAGTTCTGATGGCTGATGCAGTGCGGTTGACGGTGGTCAATCAGCGAATGCGTGTCGGCGTGCTGCCCCGTGCCGACGAGATACAACCCGTCAATCCAACATTCCGCACCCGGATGGTCGAGCCGGACGCTGATGCCGTGGCGCGACAACTGTGCGCCGAGCGTGATCGTCGTCCCATCGTAAACGCTGTCGCGACCGAGGTCAGCCCACGTCGAGGCGATGTGAAAAGCGCGCTCGCTTTCCGTCTGCACTTTGTAGTGTGTGACGCGCGCGCCTTCGCCGACGCAGACTTCGACGACCGCGTTAGTCAAGTGAATACCGTCGCCGACGGCGGCGTAACTTTCAATCACCGTCGCTTCGCTTTCGCGTTCCGCGACGACCAAGACGCGCGGGAAAGAGACGGTCTGTTCCGTCGTCGCGTCGGACAGGAAAAGCAAATGAATGGGAACTTCCGCGCGCACTCCCTTCGGCACGTAGATGAATGCGCCGTTGTCGAAGAAGGCTGTGTTCAGCGCGGTGAAAGCGTCCGGTTCGTGCGACGCCAAACGCGCCAGGTGTTCCCGTAATGTTTCGGCATGCGCGCCGTTGAAGGCGTCGCTGAGGTTGGCCGCGACGACTCCTTCCGGCAAATCATCGACCGACGAAAGGTCGGCGCGGTACATGCCGTTGATGAAGACGAGACGACTCCGCGCGGCCTCCGGATAGATAAACGGCGCTATATCGTCCGCGGTCGCGGTACTGGCCTCCTCCGATGACGCGGCGACAAATGTTGTCTTCGCGATGGGAGCAACGTTTGTGTACTTCCAGTCTTCAAGGTCAGTCGTCGGAAAACCGAGTTCCTCAAAGCGTTCGATAGCGCCCGCGCGCAGACGCTCGACCCATGACGGGAAACGCGCGTCTGAGTTTGTCTGCCACGCTTCGAACTGCGCCCGGTACAAACTTCTCTCTTTGATTGCCTGTGCCGTCATAAATTCTTTACGCCCCGACAGCGCCAACCGGCGCGGCCTCGCTCTCGTCCTTGATCCAATCGTAACCCTTCGCTTCAAGCTCCAGAGCTAATTCTTTGCCGCCGGAGCGCACAATGCGCCCGCGAAAAAGGACATGCACGAAGTCGGGAATAATGTAATTGAGCAGCCGTTGATAGTGCGTGACGAGGATGATCGCGTTGTCCGGCGTGCGCAGTTGGTTGACACCAGCTGCGACGATTCTAAGCGCGTCGATGTCAAGGCCGGAGTCAGTTTCATCAAGCACGGCGAGTTTCGGTTGAAGCACGGCCATCTGAAGAATCTCGTTCCGCTTCTTCTCGCCACCCGAAAACCCTTCGTTGACGGAGCGGGTCATAAAGCTTGAATCCATCTCGACAATCTTCGCGCGCTCGCTTAGCAAATCCTTGAATTCGAGCGGGTCGAGTTCCTCATCACCGAGGTGCTTCATTTTTTCGTTGTACGCGAGGCGAAGAAACTGCGCGTTCGATACGCCGGGCACTTCGACCGGATACTGAAACGCCAGAAACACGCCTTCGCGCGCACGCTCGTCCGGCGTCAGTTCAAGCAGGTTCTTGCCTTCGAACAAGACCTTACCCCGCGTCACTTCATACGTCGGATGACCGGCCAGAATTTTAGCAAGCGTTGATTTCCCGGAGCCGTTTGGCCCCATGATGGCGTGAATCTCGCCCTTGTTAATCGTCAAATCGATCCCGCGCAAAATCTCGTTGCCGTCGACCGTGGCATGCAAATCATGAATCTCTAACACGTTATATGATGACCTCTCAAAAAAATGTTTGAGCGAAATCTGTCGCTCGCTTCAGCGTCAATCTCGTTAGCGCCCGACGCTCGCGCCTGCCGGGACTTCTTCCGCCGGAAGGTCACTGAAGCTCAAGCCTTCCCCGACCGGCTGAATCGACTTCATCACGCGCTTTCTTTCATCTACGCCGATCAGTTCATCAATCACCCACCCGACAAGATACTGCGCGGCGAGGCAACCGGCGGCGGTCGCGACATTGCCCTCGCGCACAAACGGCTCTTCGACGACCTTGACACCCATACTTTGGAGTAATTTTCTCGACGTCGGATAGGTTGTCGCGCGCTTGCCTTCGAGCAGACCGAGCGCGGCGAGGATCAGCGCGCCCGAACACATCGAGCCGATCATCTGGCGCGATGAGTCGAGATTAAACGCAGCCAGAAACGGCTCGTCGTAAATCTTGCGTCGCGTGCCGGGGCCGCTGGTGAACAGCACTACGTCGGAAGTGTCGGCCTCCTCCAGACGCCCGTGCGTCTGCGCCTTGACGCCAGTGCTGGAGACCGGGCAACAGTGATCGCTCAGAATCTGCACCTTCCAGTCGGGATGCTCGACGCGCTTCAGCAAATCCCACATGAAATACAGATCAAGGTCTGTAAAATCGTCGAATGTGATAATCGAAATTTTCACTGCACACTCCGTTCGGGTGATAGTGATTGGTGATTGGTGATAAGTAAAACTTTCGTCTTGCCTATCACCTATTACCTATCACCGTTTTTAGCCGACGCTGTTTTCAAGTTTCATACCGAGCAGCTTCTGCGCTTCGACCGCGAACTCCATCGGCAACTCGCGGAAGACCTCTTTGCAGAAGCCATTGATGATGAGCGACACGGCGTCCTCCTGCGAGATGCCACGCTGTTGCAGATAGAACAACTGCTCCTCGCTGATGCGAGATGTGGTCGCTTCGTGCTCGACCTTCGCGGTGTTGTTCATCACCTCGATGTAAGGAAAAGTGTTCGCTCCGCTCTTCGAGCCGATCAGCATCGAGTCGCACTGCGTGTAATTACGCGCGCCCTCGGCCCGCGGCATCATCTTCACCAGGCCGCGATAACTATTATTCGAGTTACCTGCCGAGATGCCCTTCGAGACAATCGTCGAACTCGTGTTCTTGCCGATGTGAATCATCTTCGTCCCCGTGTCGGCCTGCTGCGCGTGGTTCGTCAGCGCGACCGAGTAGAATTCGCCAACCGAGTTGTCACCGAGCAGAATGCACGACGGGTACTTCCACGTAATCGCGGAACCGGTCTCAACCTGCGTCCACGAAATCTTCGAATTGCGACCGGCACACTTACCGCGCTTCGTCACGAAGTTGTAGATGCCGCCCTTACCCTGTTCATCACCCGCGTACCAGTTCTGTACCGTTGAGTATTTGATCTCCGCATCGTCGAGCGCAATCAACTCAACGACCGCCGCGTGCAACTGATTCTTATCGAACTTAGGGGCGGTACACCCTTCTAAATATGAAACATATGCGCCTTCTTCGGCGACAATCAGTGTGCGCTCGAATTGTCCCGTCTCAGAGTTGTTAATGCGGAAATAGGTGGACAAATCCATCGGGCATCGAACGCCCTTCGGGATGAAGACGAACGAACCGTCGGTGAAGACCGCGCTGTTAAGGGCGGCGAAGTAGTTATCGTTGGTCGGCACGACCGAGCCGATGTACTTCTTAATCAGCTCCGGGTGTTCGTGCACGGCTTCAGAGAACGAGCAGAAGATGACGCCGTGCTTCTTCAGCTTTGCTTTGTAGGTCGTTGCGACGGACACGGAATCGAACACGGCGTCGACCGCGACGTTCGCCAACTGCTTCTGCTCAGAAAGAGGGATGCCCAACTTCTCAAACGTCCTCAGCAGTTCAGGATCAACCTCGTCCAGGCTCGCCTTCTTCGCCGTCTGTTTCGGCGCGCTGTAATAAATAATGTCCTGGTAATCAAGCCGCGGATAAGAGATGTTCGGCCAGTGTGTCGGCTCTTCCATCGTCAGCCAGTGGCGGAACGCCTTCAGCCGGAACTCCAACATGAAATCCGGCTCGTTCTTCTTCGCAGAGATGAGACGAATCGTATCCTCGGTCAAGCCACGCGGGATGACGTCGGATTCGATGTCGGTGACGAACCCGTACTTGTATTCTTGGTTGGCTAGTATCTCAATGTTTGATGTGCTCATTACTGGTTCTCTAGTGAATGTCTCGATGTCAGTAAAATCTCAATCTAACGACCGGCTTGTTAACCGGATGATCCCGCTCGACGCTCACGCGACGGGCGGTTGCCGCTGGTCTTCCAAATCCTTGACGCAGGCGGGCGTGTAGAATAAATCTTCCACGAAAACTTTCATCTGCGAACGTATTTCTTTAATCGCCCCTTCGATGGCAGTCAGACGCACCAGGACGCCTTCCCATATCGGGCGGGTCTCGCGCAGCCGCTCATCAACCTTGTCTTCGAGCGCAGTCAATCGCGTGCTAAGCGTGCTGACTTCCTGCCGCAACACACCGACATCTTGTCGCAACGCACCAACCTCTTGTCGTAACGTGGCGACTTCTTGCCCAACCGTGCCGACCTGTTGTCGCAACGCGGCGAACTCTGCCAAGACGCGCTGCTCGAACGGTGTCGCGCCGGGCAGTT
>JALZJL010000397.1 GCA_030859785.1 Acidobacteriota bacterium | reverse complement strand
TGCGCCGAAGAGGTACGCGACCTCTCCGCGTTCAAGTCAACGCTTGAGACAACCGCCGCCGATCAGCCGCCGCGCGCCGCATCACCGACAACAGCAGAGAGGTTCGCCGCATTTTGGCATTGGCCGTCACAGTGGGCGTGGCCTCAGTTAGCCACTGCCGCCGCCGTTGTGTTGTTGGCAGCGGCAGCCGCCATCATGCTATTCGTTTGGAAGCCAACCGACTTAACACAGACGGAGTTGGCGCAACGCAGTCCCGACACGCCGATTGTTCAGCCGTCGTCTTCACCTGTCACGAGCGAATACCTGCGACCTTCCGTTGATACGACGCCGAACAGCATCGCTCCCGTGCAACCGGATGCTGCGTTTCCGTCGCCGTCGGCAATGGACTCACCGGCGGAGATTGTGTTTGCGTTGAACGACGGCGGCGGGCGCGTGACGCTTGACCGGCGCGGCAACGTGATGGGACTCGATGGGCTGTCACCCGCATCTCAACAGGCGATCAGGGCGGCGCTCACGACCGGCATGGTGAAAACTCCGCGCGAATTGGCGGAACTATCGCGGAACGCCGGAACGCTGATGGGTGAAACCGGCGACGGCGTGGCGTTCCCGCTCGTGAGTCCGGTCGGCGTCGTCGTTCGCGGCGACCGTCCGACGCTGCGCTGGCAACCTATGAGCGGCGCGACGAATTATACGGTCACACTCCTCGACTCCAACTCCGGCGCGACGATAACAAGCCCGCCGCTCGATGCAACCCAGTGGACTGTGCCGCGCACGCTCACACGCGGCGGCACGTACACATGGCAGGTGACGGCGGTGAAGGACGGGCGTGACATCATCTCGCCCGCCGCGCCCGCGCCCGAAGCGCGGTTCAAAGTATTAGACCAATCGAAAGTCGGTGAGTTGGAAAGAATAGAACGCGCGAAGATCAATTCGCACCTGACGCGCGGTGTACTTTACGCAGAAGCAGGTTTGCTAAGTGACGCCAAACGAGAATTCGCAGCACTGGTTAAGGCTAATCCACAATCGCCAACCGCACGAAAATTACTACGGAGCATTGAGGTATCACGTCCGTCAAAACAGCGATGAAGCTTTAAGTTTGGAATTTGAGATTTGAAATCAGAAATCTTATTCAGCTTCCATCCCCGACGATTACGAAACCCGCCCAGTAGAACGGATGGTGATACACATTGCTTCGCAGCATCTTCAATGCTGACGACTGTAAAGCCTTCGCGGTAGAAATGTTCGCTTGCCGAGTCTTGATTTTTGATTGAAGCTGACGATGAAACTCAAGCATCAACTCGGTCGTGCTCGCCGACTCGACCTTCCACTGGCTGACGACTGTGGTTGGACTTCCCGCGACGAAGAGCGCCCACGTCAAACCAATGACGCCCTCACCCGCGCCGACGCGCCCGCGCGCGGTCTCGCACGCTGATAACACAACCAAGTCGGCTTTCAAATCGAGATTCATCATCTCCCATGCTTCGAGCAAGCCGTCTTCCGCCGACGATTTATCAGCACCGTCACTGTTCTGTGCGAGCATGACGTGCGAGTACATCGGCGAAGCGTCGTTGAGGATGCCGTGCGTCGCCAGTTGCAGGATTTTGTAGTTGCCTGCTTCTGCTTTAACACGCTCTTCACGCGCCTCCCCGCCCGTATAGACTCGGCTCCGAGATGCGCCGTACAACCGACCTAAAGCCTGCACCTGCTTTTCGGCTTCCGGCAGCGGCGCGAGTTCACCATCCATCATCACAGATTTAACGCGCTCCATTGTCGGCTTCCCCAAAGTCGGGTTGCCGAAGGCTAACAGCATCGCCGCCGAAGTCGGAGCGCCGCGATGATTTTTGCGTCGCGCTCTTTTCATCTCGCGCAGCACCGTCAGCGACGGCGCGTAAGAGACAGCGTAATCTTCGATCAGGAAACGGTTTGTCGCGGGCTGCAAAGCCTGAAAGGGCAACTCCCACAACGCGGCGTCGGGGACGATGACGAGCGTTCGCTTGCCCTGCAACTCTCTCCCTGCGGGGGCGAGCAGCAGAGCGTGTAACTCACGTGCGGATGCGGCGAATCTCACATCACGCCGCGCTAACTGTTCGCGGAAATGCGAGACCCGCGCCGCCAAGTCTTTTCGTTTCACGTCGAGGGTGAACACTTTCAAGTCAATCGGCTTTGACGTTTTAGCGCCGCTCGGAGTCAATACGAACAGAAAAGTTTTATCGTCGGTCACGACATACTGCGCGAGCGCGCTTCTGGCGTCGGGCAGTAGCGCGGCGAGTTCTTCCAGAGTCGCGGGTTGCGCCGCGCCGCGCCGGGTTTTCAATTCGGGGTGGGCGGCGTAAAGACCCGACTCAAAGGTTTCGTAATCAAGTCGCGATTTTTGTAACCGAACTTTGAGGTCTACCAGCTTCGCTTTGTCAGGTTGCGGTCGAGAGTTTTCGCGTGTGATTTGTGTATTGAACGAGACGGACATACTTTTCAGCCTTCGCTCCTGTTCCTGTTCGGGCATGGTCATTGCTTTGTTGATGTTCACCCTGCCGCTTTGCAACACGTCCAGCAGCACACGCGACTTGGCGCGCTCGGCGTAAGTGAAGGCTTCGTCCGGCTTATTCTGGGCGATGAGCAATTCAACCATCGCGTGATACGGGGCAACCTTGTTCTCGAAAAAGCGTTGCTGCTCCCGCTCGCCACCGGACACCTGAGCGCGTAGCTCCTCAATGATGTTAATGGCATCGGCGAAAGACTCACGCGCTTTGTCCAGACGGTCGAGCGCGCGATAGGCGCGACCTGCCGTTGTGCGCGCATCCTTGTAGGATTCGCGGTCGCCAATCTCTAAGGCTATCTTTGCGGCACGTTCGGCAAGGGACGACGCAGAGGATTGATCTCCCTGTAATTGGTCGAGAATGGCGAGTTTGTTGAGCGCGTTGGCGGTTCCAGAGCGGTCTTCTATTTCACCCGCGAGCGTTAAGCTTTTTTCGTAGAAGTCACGTGCCAGCGCGTGGTCTCCCTGCGCTTGATAAACGGCTCCGATGTTTTTCAGTACATCAGCGATCCCTTTTTTAACTCCCAACTTTTCGTGGAGAGCAAGACTCTTCTTTGTGTACTCCAACGCCAGATGATGCTGACCCTGAGCCAGATACACTGTGCCGATAGTGGTCAGCATGTTGGATGCCTCCGCTTGATCGCCGAGAGCTTCCAACTGGGCCAAACTTTTACTGTAAAACTCTAGAGCCACATCGTAGTTAGCTTGCGCCTCATGAACGTACCCGATGTTGCCGAGATTGTGTGCGATGACCTTTTTATCTCCCAGTTCCTCCGCTATAGACAATGCCTTTTGGTAACTCTCCATCGCCAAGCTGTAGTTACCCTGCCAGAAATAAACATTGCTGATGTTGCTCAACGTAATGACGATGCCACGCTTGCTTTTGAGTTCTTCGGCGGCGCGCAAGCCCCTTTGAAAGTATTCCAGCGCCAGCGGAAAGTTGCCCTGCCAATAGTAAACATTGCCGATGTTGTTGGAAATCTGCGCCCCGCGCAGTTTGTTGGTCTGCGTGTCTTTGAGACTTAGCACCCGTTGGTAGCATTCAAGGGCTAAATTGAAATCGCCCTGCCATGTGTAGATTAACCCCGCTACTCTCAGCGCGAAAAAAATCTGTTCCTCGTCGCCCAATGCTTCGCCGATAGACAACGCCCGCCGCGAGGTCTCCGTCGCCTCCTGATACCTGCCTTGCAAGTAGTGGATATTGCTGATGCTGCTCAAGGATTCTGCCACACCCGCCTGATCATTGATCTGCTCTGCCACCCTCTTCGCAAGATGGTAGTGTTCGAGCGCAACTTGATACTTGCCACTAATCTCTTGCTGCTTGCCCCGCACAATCAACAATTTACGCAGTCCAACAGTCACCAACTCCTTCTCGGCGACCAGCAGAGCAACACGCTGGTCCTCAGCCCCGGCTGTCATTAGTTTTTCAACCAAGGCTAATGTGCGCGGATCATCCTGCGCAAGGCAGAGCGGCACGAGAAACAGAGCGATGATGACGAAGAACGGAAGGTGAAATTTTGCGTGGGACATAACGGTTATCTCCTTCGAGGCGGCAGGGAATGCTCGAAGCACCTAAGCAAAAGTTATTTGGTATGAGAACTGAACAAAAGCATCATTCTAATTAGCTTTTACTTTTGCCTTTTGCCTTACTACTGACTATGGCGCGCATTGTAGCCCTGCTTCGGGTAACCACAAAATAATTATTCTCAGGGCATGGTAATACGCCCACTCCTTCCGCCTCTTCAATCTACAGCAGACGAATCACCTCGCGGCATCAACCGAACGACCAAAGTTGAAGCCGAACGCTTCACTTCACAGACAGCTCTCGAAAGAGACGATCATGTACCCGACGAGTCGAAACTACCATCCACTTTCAGAAAGGAAAGGTTCACCCCATGTCACTCAGCTTTAACCGTCCTATCCGTCCTCTTGTGCGTCATCGATCCTGGCTGGCGCTGCTCTGTGTTGTCGCTGTCGCCGCCACATCTTCGCTGCCGCTACGACACACCTCGACGATGGCTGCCGGGCAGAAGCCGCGCTCTGCCTCCGGCAACGTGGCCGCCGAGCCGCAGACCGAGATGCCGGCTGATTTGCGCGAAGCGGTCGAACGCTCGCGCTACCGGATCAGCGAGCAGGAGAGTGCGGCTCTCCCCGGCAGCTATCAAGCGATGAACCCGGCGCAAGCCTTCAGCGCTACCTTCACCGACGCCGGACTGCGTGTGCAGCCGCACAGTGCGTCAGTTAAAGCCGAGTCAGCCGACTTTGAGTTGACCGCATCAGCCGTCGCGGAGTCGGCTCAAGCAGAGGCGGTTGCCGGATGGCAGTGGGGGATGACCTTGCGCGGCTACGGCTATGGCGAGCAGATGCAAGAGGTTGCTCCGGCCGCGCTGGCGGCAGCAGATAACCGCATCGAGTACCGGCGCGGCGAGATGACCGAGTGGTATGTGAATGACCAGCGTGGGCTGGAGCAGGGCTTTACGTTGGCGGCGCGGCCTGCGGGTAGTAAGGGACGCGAGCCGTTGGTGGTGCGCCTGAGCGTCGAGGGCGATCTGCGCGCCGAGGGTAGTCGTGACAATCAGCACATCTACTTTGTGGGTGAGGACGGCGCGCGGGTGTTGAGCTACAGCGGGCTGGTGGCGTTCGACGCGCGTGGGAAGGCGTTAGCGGCACAGATGAGAGTGGCGGAAGGCGAGGTGCGGCTGGAGGTGGAAGACGAAGGAGCGGAGTATCCGTTGACGATTGATCCTCTGATTGCCTTGGAGACCAAGCTGACGGCCAGCGATGGGGCTACTAATGACGCATTCGGCATCTCAGTCGCGATCAGCGGTGACACCGCTGTGGTCGGTAGTCGGGCCGACGACACAGCGGCGGGCCAGCGAGCGGGATCAGCATACGTCTTTGTGCGCAGTAACGGGGTGTGGAGTCAGCAAGCCAAGCTCACCGCCAGTGATGCCGCTGAAGGTGATTGGTTCGGCTACTCAGTCGCGATCAACAGCGGCATCACCATCGTGGTCGGTGCTCCTACTAAACACATGTCGTCAGGGGGCTTTCCCCAAGGCGCGGCTTATGTCTTCGTGCGCAGCAACGGGGTGTGGAGCCAGCAAGCGAAGCTCACCGCCAGCGATGCGGCCGATCAAGACGGGTTCGGCAACTCAGTCGCGATCAGCAGCGGCAACACCATCGTGGTTGGTGCTGATAGTGGCGACACAGCAGCGGGCCAGCAAGCGGGATCAGCATACGTCTTTGTGCGCAGTAACGGGGTGTGGAATCAGCAAGCCAAGCTCACCGCCAGCGATACAGCTGATGGTGACTTCCTAGGCACCTCAGTCGCGATCAGCGGCAACACCATTGTGGCCGGTGCTCCTGGTGACGACACAGCGGCGGGCCAGCAAGCGGGATCAGCATACGTCTTTGTGCGCAGTAACGGGGTGTGGAGTCAGCAAGCGAAGCTCACCGCCAGCGATGCGACCGCTGAAGACAAGTTCGGCTGGTCAGTCGCGATCACCGGCGGCACTGCTGTGGTCGGTGCTTACGATGACCACACAGCGGCGGGCGATGGTGCAGGCTCGGCATACGTCTTTGTGCGCACCAACGAGGTGTGGAGCCAACAAGCCAAGCTTACCGCCAGCGATGCGACCGCTGAAGACAGGTTCGGCTGGTCAGTCGCGATCACCGGCGACACCATCGTGGTCGGTGCCCCGTCTGACACTTTAATCATCGTGCTCTCGCCCACTACAACACCAGTACCCTTCCTAAAAATTGTCCAAAAAGCAGGCTCAGCTTACGTCTTTGGGCGGAGCAACGGGCAGTGGAGCCAGCAAGTGAAGCTCACCGCCAGCGACGCGGCTAAGAATGACTGGTTCGGCTACTCGGTCGCGATCAGCGGCGACAACATCTTGGTCGGTGCTCCAAGTCCATTTGCACACACGTCAGCAGGCTCGGCTTACGTCAAACGCCTTATCAACGCTATCCCCTTATAGCTCTCCTGAGCCGGGTGTTGACATCAACACTGCTGACAAATTCGTCGGACGCATTGCAAGAAACGAAACAAACTCTATCGAGAAAGGATCAATTATGAGCAACCAAAACCATTCACCGAACCACTCCCATCCTCTGAGACGCATCCTCGCCGTCGCGTTGTTAACGGCACTGGCGTCGTCTGTCGCTCTTGCTCAAAGCAATGCTGATGAGCAGGAGCTAATCAAGCTCGACAAGGAGTGGAGCGCGGCACTCGAACTCGGCGACCGCGACGCGCTTAATCGAATTATGGCCGACGACTTCACGTCTCGCGGCGGAGCAGAAAACAGAGCGCAGTATCTCGAACGGATTTCTAAGCGTAACGCCGATGATGCCGTCAATTTGAAAAACGGCAGTTCCGTGCCTTCAAACTACGCGGTGAATTTTAAGGGCGGCGAGATGGCGGTGATGTCGCACATCACGGTCGGGAAAGGCGAATACAAAGGCAAATCCTTTACCGACTACAGCAGAAGTCTGCACGTCTGGATGAAGCGCGGCGGTCGCTGGCAAGTGGTCGCTTCCGAAGGAGCGCCGCTTCCCGATGGACAAGTGTTAAGGCTCATCGAACGCGAATGGGGCGAGGCGATTAAAAACAAAGACAAAGCGTGGTTTGAACGCGCTTTCGCCGACGAATACACCTCGATTAACTCTCGCGGCAAAATGGTCAACAAGACGGAAGATATAGCGGATGCGCTGTCGAACACCGACACCATCACAAGCGACGAGCTATCCAATATGAAAGTGCGCGTTAGCGGAGACGCGGCGACCGTCATCGGTCGTCTGCATCTGGTCGGCAAAGATAAAACCGGCAACTTTGACCGGAACTATATGTTCACCGACACATTCATCAGGCGCGATGGTCGCTGGCAAGTAGTCTCCACGCAGGCAACGCTCGTCGCGCCGGAGACAACAGCCATGAAGTAAATGCGCTCGACGCGACAAACAGATTCCAACAGACCGCTTCAACCGCAGTCACCGAGCGTAGCTCGAATGAAAGGAAGACATTATGGCTAACCTCATCCTGAAAAGCTTCAAGTGCGTCGAAGAGACTGACGAGATCGGCTCAGACAGTCCTTACTTCGTAATCTTTCACGGCAATCCGACCAACCCGACCGCCGCCAAAGTCAGGAGGATACGTAAGCCGGCGTGGGACACCACCGTAGATTCCGGCGAAACTGTGCAAGCCAACTCGCTCGCCGCCGACGGCGTTAGCACGAGTTCAATCGTTCTCGTTGCTTTCATGGAAGAAGACAACGACCCGGATTTTTCTTCCGGCGACCTCACGAGCATCGAGAACAACATGCGAACATTTTTCACGGCGTTCTCCGCCAGCGGCACGACTCCCGCTAACAAACTTACCGCTCAAATGACGTTGGAGTTCATCAAGGCGCTGATACTCCGCATAGAGAATGATGATCTATGCGGAATAGCTCCCTTGAAAATCACAACCACATCAGGTCTTCTCCCGCTCCTCCAATTCACCGGAGATGGCGGCATGTACCGTGTGCAGTTCAGAACGGAATAACGAACGCAGTGTCATCAACCACAAAACCCGAAAGGAGACCACAATGGCAGAAGTAAAGAATGTCGTACTCGCTCCGATTACATCGGTGGGCGGTAGCAAGCTGAAGGTTGACGTTAGTTACAAGCTTGTCTTCAGCCCAAGCGAGGCTGGAAAACAATTCAAAGTGGCGATCAGCCTCTTTGGTGAAGATAAATCAGGAGACGATGAACCGGCAGGCATCGTTCTTAACGGACCGCCGCCACTCTACACATTCGGTTTTGGAATTGCGCCGCTTACCAAGAAATTCAAAATTATCACGGCGCAGGCAGGGGAGCAGAGCGTCACGGAACCGTCGCGGGAAATCGACAAAGAGACGTTGAACGAAGACCCGGGAGTTACCCAAAAAGTCACCCAGGGCGTAGTGGTCAATCACCCGCACGCTGACGAGATATATGCGGTTGTGAGCGTCATCGGCGAAGCACGCTCAAACACATTTCAGTTAACCAGCCCACCATCCGTGGGGTAATGCGGTCATCAAAGGCAGCACTGCGTCGAAAGCCTTCGTGCGATCTTCGCATGGAGGCTTTCGACACGTTGAGCAGAAAGATGGATATCCTACTGTCAAAATAGTGGTTACGCTGCTTCGCTGAATTCGCAAGAAGGAGAAAGAAATGAAACGCTGGTCTAAAGTCGCAACGCTCATGATGGCGATAGCCGTCTCCGTCTCGGCGCAAAACAAAACCGTGAACCCCGCAGCGTCACAAAATGCCGATGACGAAACTGCCATTCAGGAAATGCTGAGTGTATCGGGAAAGGGATGGAGCGCGGGAGACGCGAAGTTGGCAAGTTCGGTCTATACCGAGGACGCGCAATGGATGAATGCGTTCGGCAGAAGGAAGAAGATCCGCGTTGATCTGCGTCAATCGGCAGCTTGGTTTTTGTTTCCCCCAACTGAGCCACTACTGAAATTCGTAAATCGGATAAGGGCCGCTCAACCTTAATCCTGATTGCTTTCGTCGCCCAGTTTCTCGCGTTTGATGCCGTGCGGGTTGGTCGAGCGTTCGCCGCTCTTGCGCGTGCGTTTGCGCGGCTTGATGACTTGCCCGGATTGATCGACGGAGCGGATCGGCTGCAAGTCATCGGCGTCGCCCTCCGGGTCAACAAGTCGCGTTTCGATGTGCTCGCCGTCAATCACTTCATCGGTCATCACCGTCGGGTCGTCGTGACCTGTGGTGACAGCAGCAGCGGCAGGAGCGGCAGGCACCTCATCACCATTCGCCGCATCGACATGTCGAAGCAGCCCCGCGTGACCATTCTCTGCTGACTCTGACTGGCCGCCCTCGGCGAGCGCGCGTTGACGCTTGAAGTGCTCGACGATTTCTTCCGCCGTCTTCTGCCCGACGAATGGCGAGAGTTCGGCAACACCCGCGTTTGCGACGCGTTGAATCGAGCCGAGATTTCTGAGCAATCTGTTTTTGCGCTTCTCGCCGACGCCGGGAATCTCAGTCAACTCGGAAGTGAAGTCGCGCAACTCTCTGCGCTTGCGGTGGTACGCGAGCGCGGTGCGGTGCGTCTCGTCGCGGATCATCTGTAGAAAGCGCAACACCGGCGAATGCGAATCGAGGTAGACCGGTTCGTGCTCACGCCCTCTGACCAGCAGGTGCGAGATTTCATTGTGACGGCGCGGCGGCTTCACCACGCCGATCATCGGAATCGCCTCGAGGGCGAGTTCGCGCATCGCGGCGGCGGCGGCACCGAGTTGCCCACGGCCTCCGTCAATCATCACCAGGTCGGGCAGCGGCTTTTGTTCCTCCAACTGCCGGCGGTAGCGACGCAGCACTGCTTCGTGCATCGAGGCCACATCGTTCGAGCCTTCGACTGTTTTGATTCTAAACTTGCGGTACTCGGCGCGGCTCATCTTGCCGTTCTCGCAGACAACCATCCCGGCGACGTTTTCCGCGCCCGAAATATTCGACACGTCGAACGACTCGATGTGCACCGGTAGACGCGGCAACTCCAGCGTCTCCTGCAACTCTTCGAGCACGCGCTCCATGTCAGGCTTCAGCACGCGGAAGCGCTGCTCGAAGCTGATCTTCGCATTCTTCTCAACGAGTGCGATCATGTCGCGTTTCTCGCCGCGTTGCGGGTCAAGTATCCGGACGCGCCGCCCCTTTCGTTCACCCAGCGCCTTCTCTAAAAGCTCGCGGTCTTCAAAATCGACGGGCACGTGAATCTCACGCGGCACATAGTCGGTCGAGTAATACTGCGTCAGCACATCGCTTAAAAAAGATGTGGGGTTGAATTCGTCCTCAGATAAATCTTCCCAGAAGAACTCTCTGCGCCCGACGATCTTTCCTTCGCGCATCGTAAAGAGTTGCAATGCCAGCCGCGCGCCCTCGCGGTAGTAGCCAAAGATGTCCACGTCACGCTCAGGCGAAGTCGCCATCTTTTGCTGCTCGGAGAGCGCGAGCACAGTCTTTCGCAGATCGCGATACTTCGCCGCAAGTTCGTATTTCATTTCCTCGGCGGACTGCGCCATCCGCGTTTCGAGCTGATCGCCCAGTTCCTTATTCTTCCCTTCGAGGAACATCCGCACATCACGCACCGCTTCCATATATTCCGTCGGCGCGCACAACTCTCGGACGCACGGCCCGAGGCAGCGTTTGATGTGATACTCAAGACACGGGCGCGGAAGCTTGCCGTCGATCTCGATGTCGCAGGTGCGCAGTTGGAAGGTGCGGTTAATCAGGTCAATCGTGCGGCGGGCAAGCGACGCCGGCAGGAACGGCCCGAAGTAGAGCGCACCATCGCGCTGCACACGCCGCGTAATCATCACGCGCGGAAACGGCTCGTTGATCGTCAGTTTCAAGTGCGGGTATTGCTTGTCATCCTTCAGCAGCACGTTGTAGCGCGGGCGGTGCTGCTTAATCAGATTCGATTCAAGGACGAGCGCTTCGACTTCGTTGTCGGTGACGATGAACTCAAGGTCGCTGATCCGCTTGACCAACTCGCGCGTCTTGCGGTCGTGCCCGCGCCCCGATTGGAAGTACGAGCGCACGCGGTTGCGGAGGTTCTTCGCCTTGCCGACGTAGATGATCTTTCCGCCCTCATCCTTGTGCAGATAGACGCCGGGCGAGATGGGAAGATTCCGAAGTTTTTCTTCTAATGTCACAAGGTTTATCCGCAGAGTTAGTTCACGAAAGTTTCAGGGATGGATGTAGTTTAGCGTATCCGCAAGCCTAAATCGAACGACGAGGATTCGTCTGATGACACCCTTCGTGCCCTCTTGTGTGAACCCATCTCATGTCACAGCCGACATCGAGTGGTTGCTGGCTTGATAAAATTATGAAGCCTCCGAAAACTGATTTCGGAGGCTTCCGTTGTTTCACCTTGCAGGTTCATCTCGCCGGTTCAGACGACGGCGCTCTTCGCGGTGCGTGGTGCAGGGTGCCCGTCGTTCACTTGCGCTGCTCGCCGCTCACCACCGGCGCATCCGTGCTCTTGTCCCACTCAAAGAAGGAACCGTCGTACATCGACACGTCGTAGCCGAGATACTTCGCCACAAAGTAGCTATGCGATGATTGGCCGCCCGTGCGGCAGTAGGTGACAACGGCGCGCGACGGAGCGACGCCCGCCGCGTTGTAGAGTCGGCGCAACTCCGCGACGGGCTTGAGCACCGGGTTTTCTCTGCTAACGACGTGCTGCATCCAGAAGAGGTTGACCGCGCCGGGGATGTGGCCGCCGCGTGTGATGCTGTCGCCCGGCTTAACGCCGGTGTACTCCTCGGCGGGACGCGCGTCGAGGAGCGTTACGTTGGGCCCGTCGATGTTCGCCGCCGTCCATGACAGGTCACGCATCACGTCGAGGTCGACGACGCGCGGTGAAGAGACGCGCGGCGTGAACTGCGCCGACTGGTGCGCCGTCGATTCGGTCGAGGTCGTGCGGCGTTCGCTCCGCCACTTCTCGATGCCACCGTTGAGCAGCGTCGCGCGGTGGCCGTGGCCGAGGTAGTCGAGCGTGAAGTAGGCGCGGGCCGGGGACAATCCGGCGTTATCACCGTACAGCACGATGCGCCCTTCGTCGCCGATGCCCAACTTTTGAAAAAGCTGTTGAAGGGCAGCAACCGGCGGCAATTCGTTCGGCACGCCGCCGCGCGTCGCGGTGATGTCGGCCCACGCGACGAAGCGCGCACCGGGGACGTGGCCCTGTTCGTAATGTGCCCGGTCGCGGGCCACGTGCAGAATCACGAGGCGCGAATCGTTGATGTGCTTCGCGAGCCACTCGGTCGAAACAAGCATTTCTGCGCGCACAGTTGAGGCGGCGGCGACAGCATCACGCGTGGCAGAGGCGCGGCGCTGCTGCTGCCCGGCAAACAAGTACGGCGGCGAGATGAGCAGTAGCAGCAGCCCGCAGGCGAGCGGCCACACCCGCACAAACGCGGAGCGTCGATTCGTAAATTGATGGATGGAATTCATTGATGATACCTCTTTCGATTCATCGGCAGCGAGCGCAAGCAACGATTCACAAGTTGGCGCACCCATACCGCCTTTATCTACAAGTCAGCCGTGCAGCGCGGACTAGCTTCCCAACGGCTTTCCCTTCAAATGCTTGTCAAGGAAATCGTGGATCGCTTTGTAGGCGCGAATCTCGTTCGCCTTTTTGGTGAAGCCGTGGCCCTCGTTGTCGAAGACGATGTACTCGACGATGCCGTTGTTCTTCTTCACCGCGTCGACGATCTCGTCCGACTCAGGCTTGATGACGCGCGGATCGTTGGCGCCCTGCAATACGATCAAAGGCTTCCGAATCTTGTCGGCGTGAAACAGCGGCGAGGTCGCGCGCAGATTCTCTAAATCCGTCTTCGGGTCGCCGATCTCTTTGTAGAGCGCCTTGCGGAACGACTCCCAGTAGGGCGGGATTGATTCAAGCGTCCGCACCCAGTTTGAGACGCCGAAGATGTCGACGCCGACCGCGAACTCTTCCGGCTTGAAGGCGAGCGCCGCGAGCACCATGTAGCCGCCGTAACTGCCGCCGATGATCCCGATCTTCTGTTCGTCGACATAGCCGAGGGACGCGAGATACTTCTTAGCCTCGATACAATCCCACAGCGGCTCGCGCCCATGCTTGCCGTCGTCCGCCGCAAAGAACGTCTTGCCGTAGCCGGAACTGCCGCGATTGTTGACGCGCAAAATCACGTAGCCCTTGTTCGCCAGATACTGCATCAGGCTGCTGTAGCCTTTGCGCGACTGGCCGCCGGGGCCGCCGTGGACTTCGACGAGCGCCGGCATCTTGTTTGAAGCCGACGCGCCGTGCGGCTTGTAGAGCAGCGCCGGAACCTCCATCCCATCGAACGACTTGTAACGCACCACCTCGGTCTCGACTAATTCAGCCGGGTTGATCTCCGGGTTGAGGGTGTCGGTCAGCCGTGTCACCTTCTTCGACGCGAAGTCGTAGATGTGAAGGTTGCTCGGAGACCGGTCGCCGTTGAAGTAGAAGGCCATCAGCTTTTCGCTCGGCGAGATGTTGACGGCGGTGATGTCGCCCTCCGGCAGTTTGGGGAGCGCGATGGGCTTGCCGGTCGCTTGATCGTAGATTTTAATTTTGGTGCGTGCGTCCTCGTTGATACCGACGACGCGGTACTTTCCGTTGCGCGAGAAGTACGTATAACTCACGTCCCACGGATATTTTTCGACGACCTCACTTTTGCCTGTCGCCAGATCGTAGCGCGCGACGTGAGAGAACTCGCCGCCTTCGTTTGTCAGAGAGTAGAGATGGCGCGAGTCCGGGCTGAACGACGCCGGGGAATAAGCGACCTCGCCCGTGTGCGGCGTCAGATGCTTCATCTCTTTGGTCGCGACATTGTAGAGGTAGATGTCGGTATCGGCGGTCGTGTTCGCCTTCGCAAAGGCGATGAACTTCTTATCCTTCGAGATGTCGCCAAAGCCGTAGCCGGTGCTGTCCTGATAGAGCAGCGTGCGCTTGAAGTCGGCGACGGTCATCTCGTAAACGTCGAAGAACTTCGCGTCGCGTTCGTTGGTTGAAAAGAAGAATGATGTGCGGTCGTGGCTCCAGCCGAGGAAATTGGCCTTCGTCTTTTCACCCGGCGTCAGGTCGCGCTCCTTGCCGTCCTTTTCTAACACGTACAGGTGCGAGTTCTCGTTGCCGCCGCGGTCATACGTGTAGATGACACGCGTGTCTGTCGGCAGGTAAGAGACGGCGAACGTGCTCTCCTTCGTCGAATTGGTTAGTTGCTTCGGCGCGCCGCCCGCGACGGGCACCGTGTAAGCGTTGAAGATGCCGGTCTTGTTGCTCGAAAACAGAATCGACTTTTCGTCCGGCGAGAACGAACTGCCGTTGACACGCACCGTGTTCATAAACTGCTCAATGGTGTATTGCTTGGCCGCGCGGTTCGCGCTCGCCTTGCCCTTCTTCGCCGTCTGCGCTGAGGCGCTCGACGCCAGACAAACGATGGCGAGCAACAGTGTCACGAACAGCTTCGCGTTTCTGTTCAGTCCAGAGTGTTTCGGGAGAGGTTGGGTGAAATTCATATTTCCTTCCTTTGGCTTTAACTGTCGGATGGGTTTCCTGATCACGGCGCGCCCTCGCTGACATGAGAGCCGCCTGTCACGTGTCTGCCTGGTTGAAATGCGACAAGATTATTTATCTTCTATATCTAACCAATAATGGTGAGGAACGTTCCGGCGAGGGATAAAGTTCATACTTGTGGGATCGTATTCGATACGCACCGCTACGCCTTCCCATCCGTAGCCCATCGGTAAACCTCCTTCAGCGAAAGGATGAGCAATGAAAGCATGGCAGTGAAAGCGGCGCGAACAATCTTGTATCACTGCATCTTCTTAATTCATCCCTCCGCCCTCCGCCCTGATCATCCATCCCTGCTTTTCACTCTGCGGATGCGATGCGGTTGCGCCCGGCCTGTTTGGCGTTGTAGAGCGCGGTGTCGGCGCGCGCCAGCATCTCGTAGCTCGATTCGTCCGGCAGCAGTTCGGCGGCCCCAATGCTGAGCGTCAGTTCGAAGATGCGCTCGCCATCGCCGAACAGTCGCGAGGCGGCGGTGAGTCTGATCTTCTCGCCGAGGGCCGCGACTCCTTCGAGGTTTGTCTCCGGCGTCAGCACCAAAAACTCGTCGCCGCCGTATCGACACACGACATCCGAGCCGCGCACGGCATCGACCAGGATGCGCGCCGTCTGCATCAGCGCCGCATCGCCGGCGGCGTGCCCGCAGTTGTCGTTAATCTCTTTGAAGTAGTCGATGTCAATCATCAGGCAGGAGAGAGGGCGATGGTAGCGGCGCGTCTCGGCGTACTCGCGCTGCAACGCGCGTTGCAGGCCGTACCGGTTGCGCAACCCGGTCAGCGAGTCGGACATCGACATCTCGCGCGCGGCCTCGGCGCGAAGCCGTGCCTCCTCAGCGCTCTGGCGCAATTCGTCACGCTCGCGCTTGAGACGGATTGCGACGCGCACGCGTGCAATCAATTCTTCAATGCGGAAGGGCTTGCTGATGTAGTCGTTCGCGCCGAGCATCAGACCGCTGACCTTCGTCTCAATGTCGTCGAGCGCCGATAAAAAGATGATCGGTATCTCGCGCGTCGCCGGAATGTCTTTCAGTTTTCGGCAGGCTTGCAGCCCATCCATGATCGGCATCATCACGTCAAGGATAATCAGGTCGGGCAGAAACTTCTCCGCTTTCTCAACCGCCTCGTCGCCGTCAACCGCCGTGATGACTTCGTAAGCTTCCCATTCGAGCCGGCGCTTGATCAGGGAAAGGTTAACCGGTTCATCATCGGCGACAAGGATCATCGGCGAGGACGGTCGTTCCGTTAAGGCAGCGCCTTCGCCGCTCGTCGTTTCTATGTTCATGGTAACTTCGAGATACTCTCGATTCAGGCGGCCCCGTCGCAACGTGGATTACCTTACACCTGGCGTGGGGAGGATGCTTGGCAAGGGGCAGAATTTTGAAGGGGGGTTACTCAATTCTCATTGCATATCTTAGGGTAGAATTGCACGCGCCGCAACACCGAGCTTTGTGTTAAGCTCGCGCCGCTACCGCGACCTCCGCCGACGACGGCTCGCGACGCCCCTTTTCCCGTGTCGCGCGCAACGCGGAAGCGGCATGAGTTCCGAAGAAAGGGCGACCTGATTTATGCGACGACGCGAAGGTGATGGGTGCCCGTTGACGGGTGCGTTGCAGATTGTCGGCGACAAGTGGACGCTGCTGATTGTGCGCGACCTGGCGTGCGGGCCGAGGCGCACGACGGCGTTGATTTCGGCGCTCCACCCGATCAGCAGCCGCACGCTCGTCGAACGGCTGCGCGACATGGAACGCGACGCGCTGATTGAGCGGCGCGACCACGGCGGTAGCCCGCCGCACGTTGAATACATATTGACGACGCGCGGGCGTCTGCTGCTGCCGCTGCTCGACGTGTTGCGGCAACTTGGCGAGTCTCTCGACTGCAACGACTGCGACGACCGCCGGGAGCGCAACGGCGCATTCTGCAACGTGTGCCCGCGCGTCGACCGGCAGCCAACGCTCTCGACCGGTAGCCGACCGCGACGGGACGAGCCGCGCGACTCGATTGTGCTGCTCTGACAATTACGGATGCGCGACTCTGTTGGCCACGCTACTTTTCATCAAGCTTCAACCGGGGAGGGATTAAGGGATGGCTTCAAACATGGATGCGTTATGCACGGCAATGCGTACATCAATCGACGCGATCACGCTCGACTGGGTGCAGCGTGTCAAGGAAGACCCTTATCTGAAATCCGACGACCCGTTGCCGCTGACGCAGATCGTCGATCACGTACCGCAGATGCTTGAAGAGTTGTGCGGCGTTTTCACGCAGGAGGGCGAGCCTGACTTTGAAGACATCCGCGCTTCGAGCCAGCACGGTTACACGCGCTCGATGGCGGGTTACACGCTGACCGAATTGTTACGCGAGCTTGAACTGCTGCGCGACTGCGTCTTCAATTTCGTCGTCGAAACGGAGACGAAGCAAGGCGTCAACCGCGCCGACACGCTACGCGCACTGCGCCTCGTCAATCAGTATTTCGGCGAAGATATCGTCTTCGTCGTTGAGCACTACCTGAAACGCAACGCAGCCACGCAGCATCTGAACTGAGTCCGAAAGGCTTCAGACAAAAGGAGTGGCTTCGCGAACCAACTCTTCAAAAGCGACAGGTGATAAGTGAGGAGTTCGGGTCACGCGAGTGTTGCTTGTCCTCGCTGATTTGATTGGCGAGGATTGTTAGCTATTAATCGTGACCGCGTGCCGTGTCTGCCGACAGGCAGGCCATACAGACATCTCAACCGTCCTGTCTCATTACGCGTCGACTGAAAGCGAGGGCCAGGCGGGTGGCGCGAAAACGGCGGCCAGAGCAGGAATGCCTGGCCGCCGTTTCGAGTTGCGTGTTAGTCGAGTGTGTTTACTTGCGGTCTTTGAACTGATCGTAGAGTTCCGTGTGCCGGCTGACGAGAGGAATTTGGCGCCCCTCGATGAAGAGATACCGGACGTTGGTGCGAGCTTCGAGAAGGTCACCATCAGTGATGACGAGGTTGGCGATTTTGCCGGGTTCGATGGAACCGAGGCGGTCGCCGACGTTCATGATGCGCGCCGGGTAGAGCGTCACCGCTTTGAGCGCTTCGGCGCGTGGCAGTCCGAAGGCGGCGGCCATCCCGGCGTGGAACGGCAGGTTGCGAACCTGCGCGCCAGTGTCGCCGGTTGAGATGCAGAAGCGCACACCCGCCCGTTGCAACTTCGCTGCGTTCTCATAGAGCACGTCGTAGTGATCGTCCTCGCGCGGCGGAAGATCAAGTGTGCCGGTCAGAATCACCGGCACGTCGCGCTCCTTCAGCAGAGGGGCCGCCTGCGACGCCTCGTTGCCGCCGATGATGATTGGTTTGAGTTTCATCTCGTCGGCAAAGCGCACGGCAGCGCGAATGTCGCGCTCGCGCTCGGCGCGGAACATCACGGGCCGCTCGCCACGCACGTATGGCACCAACGCCGCGAGCGTCGTATTCACATCGGGGCGCGGCAGGCGCGCGTCGTTTCGATAAGCGTCGTGCGCCCGTCCGTATGCTTCAGCGTCGCGCAGCATGTTGCGGAGGCGCTCGATCTGCCGGTCGCGTGTCTGAATCGTCTCCGTCAGATTGGGTGGCTGTGGTTGCGCGAAGAACCCGACTCCACCGGCGGCGCGCGGGAAATCAATGACCAGCGCGGCAGATGGGGTGACGGCCATCTCGCCGGGCGTCGTGCCGTTCAAGTTAATGACGGCAGCCTGACCGGAGATGACCCCACCGAGCGGCATCGTGACCACGTTCGTGACGCCGACGACGCGTGTCACGTCGACGGCCGCGTTATGCGGATTGACGGCGACCAGCGCCTGCGCGTGTGGGTTCATGTCGCCGACTTCGGTCGTGTCGACGGTTGCCGCGACCGCGCCGATCTCAATCAGTCCTAAATTGGTGGCCGCGTCGATCATGCCAGGGTAGACCGACAAGCCGCGCGCGTCGATCTCCTGCGCTCCCGCCGGAGCGGAGACACTCGCCGCCGCGCCGACTGCTTCGACGCGCCCGTTGCGGATGACCAACGTGCCGTTGTCGATGTCCGCGCCGCTGACGGTGACGATGCGCGCGTTGCGAATAACAAAGACGCCGGGCGGCGTGCTCATCGTTCGCACCGTGACGCTGCCGGTCTGCTGCGCCCCGGCGACTGAAGCGAGACTTGGCAGCAACGCGGCGACGAGCAGCAGCAAGCCTCTTAATGTTGTGGCGGCGGTGAGATGCTTTTGATTAATCATCGGTGGTCGTCGCCTCCGTCCCAAACATCATCGTCGTGACCGTAGGCCGGGCGGCGTTCGCGCGGCACGGAAGGCGGTGCGCCGCTCTGCGTCGGCGGACGGTTCGCTTCGAGTTGTTCGAGTTGCTGACGCTCTCGTTCAAGCGTCGGTCGACGGGCGATGTCCTGCTCGCGGTCGAAGAAGACTTCGCCGTCGACGAAGGTCGCATCGACACGCGAATAGACGCTCAGCGGGTGGCCGTTCCAGATGGCGAGGTCGGCATCTTTCCCGACTTCGATTGAGCCGACGCGCGCTTCGACGCCGAGTTGCATCGCCGGGTTGATGGTAATCAGCTTCAGCGCTTCTTCTTCCGACAGGCCCCCGTACTTCATCATTTTTGCGGCCTCGATGTTCAAGCGCCGCGCGCGTTCGTCCGAATCCGAATTGAGCGAGACGTTGACACCAGCGCGCATCAGAATTGCCGCGGCATAGGGTATCGCGTCATATGCCTCGACCTTGTATGCCCAGTTGTCGGCGAAGAGCGACGCGCCCGCTCCGTGCCGCGCAATTTCTTTGGCGACCTTGTAGCCTTCGAGCACGTGTTGCAGCGTTTTGATTTTGAAGCCGAATTCATCGGCGACATTGAGCAGCATCAGAATCTCGTCGGCGCGGTAACAGTGCGCATGCACGAGTCGCTTGCCTTTGAGGATTTCGACTAGTGGTTCGAGTTGTAAATCGCGGCGTGGCGGAATCAGGTTTTTGTCGCCACGCTTCGTCGCCGCACGGTGCTCGTCCCATCCGCGCTGGTAGTCGCGCGCCCGCGTGAATGCGTCGCGAATCACTTCGGCGACGCCCATCCGTGTCGCCGGGTAGCGGCGCGGGCGGCCTGGGACGACCGTGACGCTCGAGCGTTTCGGATTCTCGCCGAGAGCGAACTTAATGCCCGGCGGCGCGCCCGGAAAAATGAATTCTGCGACGGGACGACCATACTTAATCTTGACCACCGTGTTCTGGCCGCCGATGGCGTTGCCGGAGCCGTGCAGCAGATTCAACGCCGTCACGCCGCCCGCCAGCGCGCGGTACAAATCAACGTCCGTCGGATTCAGCACATCCTGAATGCGCGCCATCGAAGTCACCGACAGCGTCAATTCATTGACCGCATCCATCATTGAATGCGAGTGCGCATCGACGATGCC
>JALZJL010000374.1 GCA_030859785.1 Acidobacteriota bacterium | reverse complement strand
GGTGACAGGGTGGCGCTCAATGTGCCGGACTGCATACAGAAAGCGTAGCAAAGCCCCTTCGTTCGCTGGAATGACCGCGGGCATAGTCTGGCGTAAGTCAACACAGATGCGGCGCACGGCGGCAGGTGTAGCGAGCGGGTCGGGCGAACGCTGTCTTCGTCGAGTGGCTTTCGAGGCCTTCAAAAATATGCACCTCCACGTTAAAGATTTGGCGTTCGGAAAATCATCCAACGTTCACATCAACAAGTGTCCTCTCACAGCCGGGGCGGAACCGGCTTCAACGGTGCGGCCCAGGCATGAGCGCCTTTCACTTTCAATTGGCGTTTGTAAACCTTGTCGCCACAGGTCGCGAAGAGCGTGTCGAAGTTTTCGCCGCCGAAGCAGAGATTTGAAATCTTGCCGTTCGGCGTCGGGATGATGGCGTTCACTCGTCCGGCCTGGTCGCAGACCTGGATGCCCATTCTGGTGGCGACGTAGAGTCGTCCGTCGCGGTCGACGCGCATCCCGTCGGCCTGACTGTCGTCGGCGGTGTCCGGCACATGCAGCCAATAGTATTTTTGTTTGTGGAGCAGCGATCCGTCAGGCTGCACCTGATAGGTGTAGACCCAGTGCGAACGCATGTCGTCGACGTACAGCAGTGTTTGGTCGGGTGACAACGTGATGCCGTTCGCAAAGCGCAGGCCGGTGTCCACAACTGTCTTTTCACCATTCGGTTTAATCAGCCAGACCCGACTCGGATCAGTGCCGTTGTCCGGATTGGTCACGTAGAGGTTGCCGTTATGGGCGGCCACGATATCGTTGCCGCGAAAGCCTTCAGCGATGACCGCGGCCTTACCTTCAGCATCCCACGCGAGAATTTTCTGCTCGCCGGGAACGGCAGCGTATAACCGACCGTCCGCGCCGAACACCTGTCCATCCCCGCCCCTTGTGTCGGCGAGAAACACGCTCACCTTACCGTCAAGCCCGACCTTATAAGTCTTACGATTGGGGACGTCGTTGAAGAAGACTTCGCCTTTGGCGTTGACCGCCGGCCCCTCTGTAAACCGGTAACCTTCGCTGACCAGTTGCCAACCTGCGCCGGGAACCAGGATGGCGTCGAGCGTGGCGTTCTTTGACTGACCCGTCTTGACAGGCTGCGGCCAATCCTTCCACAGCCAGCGCATCGCGTCGGGAAAAATCGCTGTGCCGTGCTTGCCGTTGTGCGCGCCGTCGCCCCACACGTGCTGCGTTTCGTAGCCCGCGAATGTGAGTGCCCGTTCCAACGTCTGATTCGCCATCCACCAATCGCCGCCGTAGATGTTGAGGTCGTTCGCACCGTCCTGCAAAAAGATACGAAGCGGCTTCGGCTCGTATTTGCGAACCAGCGTGTGATAGCGGTCGCCGCCGCGCAGTCCGACGTATGTGCCAATCGTGCTGAAGACGCGGCTGAATGCGTCGGGCCGCTCCCACGCCGCCGTGAACGCCGCGATAGCACCGCTGCTCGAACCACCGATGGCGCGGTCGTTGCCACTTTTCGAAAGTCGGATAGGCCGCCCGTCGGAAGTCTTTTGCCGCTCGACTTCGGGCAGCAATTCATCAACCAGAAACTTGACGTAATTATCGCCGAGGCTGTCATACTCGTAGCTGCGATTGAAGCGGTCAAGCGCGGCGTTGCCGTCCGCTGCTTTCACACGTCCGTGCATCACGAAGACGCCGATGGTCACGGGTATCTCTTTTTTGTGAATCAGATTGTCGAAGACGGTCGGCGCCAGCCACTGGACTCCGTCCTGGTTGACGTAGACGCACGCCGGTTTGTCGGGCGTGTATTGGGCAGGGACATAGACCGAGTATTCGCGCCACGTGCCGGGGAAAACTTTCGACTGATCGAAGGTGAACTTCAGCACTTCACCTTTCGGCACTCCGGGTTGAACTTTCGACTCCGGCCCCGGTTGATAGTCGTTCGCTGCTTCCTGTGCGGAAGCGTCAACGGCGACGAACACAAAGAGAATCAGCGAGAGCACAACGTGTAATGGTTTCATGGACACGTATTTTGTTCATTTCCTACTATCTGTCAAAGCGCGCCATCGTTAAGTTTCTCGCCGCGCCGATTTTGTCGTATGCTGCCTGAATCTTAAAAGCATCAGTTGCCACTCAAACGAGTCCACGGATTCGAGAACTGAGATAGGACTAATGTCGCACGAGTCGCTGACCATCTGGTGTAACAACTACTTCGCCCCGACGCAGCGGACGGAGCAGGCGTTGCTGCGCGAAGGAATCGGCGGGCATCGTTTGGTGTTGATTGATGCGCAGCAGGACGGCGCGACCGATGACGCTGAGCGTGCGTTGCTGGAGGCTGACATCGCGTTCGGTGCGCCTCACCCGGAGACGGCGCTACGCTCCGAAAAATTGCGTTGGATTCAACTCAACAGCGCCGGCTATACGCCGTATGACCGAGATGATTTCAGGCGGGCGCTCGCGTCGCGCGGGGCGATTATGACGAACAGTTCCGCCGTCTATGACGAGCCGTGCGCGCAGCACTTGTTGGCGATGATGTTGAGTTTGGCGCGCGGACTACCCGACTCGCTCGACGCGCAACGCAACACGCGCGCGTGGCGCATGGAAGACATCCGCCTCAACTCACGCCTGCTGAACGGGCAGACCGTCGTGTTGCTCGGCTTCGGCGCTATCGCGCAGAGACTCGTCGAGTTGCTCGCGCCATTCGGAACGAACATCATCGGCGTGCGCCGGCGGGTCAGCGGAAATGAGCCGACGCGCGTCGTCAACGAAGCCGACGTTGACCACTACCTGCCACTTGCCGATCACGTTGTCAACACGCTGCCTGCCAGCACCGGCACTGCGAACTTTATCGATGCGCGCCGGCTCGCGAGGTTCAAGCCGGGGGCGATTCTGTACAACATCGGTCGCGGCACGACCGTCGATCAGGACGCGCTGTTGCACAGCTTGCGAAACGGACAACTGGCCGCCGCTTATCTTGATGTCACCGACCCGGAACCGTTGCCGCCCGACCATCCGCTGTGGGCGGAGCCCCATTGTTACATCACGCCGCACACCGCCGGCGGGCACGCCGATGAAAAGCAACGTCAGGTAAATCACTTTCTCGAAAACCTGCATCGCTACTTGAACGGCACGGAACTTATCAACCGCATCATCTGAAGAACCTATGAAAAATTATCAATCATCTGGCAACGTCAAACATGAAGCGAAACAAGCGGTCGAGCGGACGCTCGCCAGTCCGTGGGTCGAACGTCTCGCTCGCTTCGGTTACGCCGCGAAGGGAGCGGTCTATATCACCATCGGTGTGCTGTCCGCGATGACCGCTTTCGGCGTCGGCGGCGGTCGTCTCACAGATTCGCGCGGCGCGATGGATTCGATCCTCGATCAGCCGTTTGGCAAAATCCTGCTCGGTCTGGTGGCCGTGGGTCTCTTCGGGTATGCCCTCTGGCGTTTCGTGCAGGCGGGCGTTGACCCCGAACAGAAAGGGACGGGAGCCAAGGGCATCGCGGTGCGCACCGGCTACGTCTTCAGCGGAATACTGCACACTGGGTTGGCGCTGACGGCTGCCAGCCTGGTGCTTGGCAATGGCGGTGGTGGCGGCCAGGGTAGCGGTAACAGTACCCAGAGTTGGACGGCGAGTGTGCTCGCGCATGATTACGGGCGCTGGCTGGTCGGGATTATTGGTGCGGGGATCATCGGCTTCGCCATCAGCCAGTTTTACAAGGCGTACAGCGCCAAGTTCCGTGAAAAATTGAATCTTGGGGGAATGAGCAGCAATGCCGAGCGTTGGGTCACGCGCAGCGGCAGACTTGGCTTCGCATCCCGCGGCGTGGTCTTTGCGTTGGTCGGATTCTTTGTCGTGCAGGCGGCGTGGACGTATGACGCGAGCAAAGTTAAGGATACTGGCGGGGCGCTCGCATCAATCGCCGGGGGGCCTTTCGGTTGGACGGCACTTCTGATTGTCGCGCTCGGACTCGTCGCCTACGGAGTATTCATGTTCGTCGAGGCGCGATACCGCCGTATCGTTACGCATTAGACAGTTTTCAGTTTTGAGATGGAAACTCGGAACTCTTCGACTTGCAACAGGCACTCCCGGGCAAGCATTTCATTCGTGCAATTCGTGGCTCAATCTTTTTCTTGAAGTCTACACTTATTACTGCTCGGCTTCGTTGGGAGAGTTTGTCTCCTCGGCGATGGTGGCGATGGTTTCATCGACCGTGGATGGGGTGTCGGTGAGGCGCATCCAACCTGTTAGTGTGTGATGAAAGCGTTCGGTGTGGAATGGAATGAATCTTGCTGTTTCGGGTTGCCATGTGACGCGCTCGACTTCGATGCTGGGATGATTCACGCGGATGACGTTGAATGAATTAGTTTCGCCCCGGCCCCGTGTCGAAGTCGCCGTCCCGGCTTGAATGATCAGCGCCGAATGTCCTTCGATGCGGTAGCGTGTGGCGGTGTGACCGATGTGGCTGAGGTGGATGTGACCGGCGAGCAACACGTCCGCGCCGCACCGTGCGAGTGTCTGCATCGCCATCTTGGCGCGTCCGAGCAGAGCGTCTTCGTCATGTCCCACCGGGACATCAAACGGGTGGTGCGTCACGACGATCTTCGTCATGCCATCCTTCAGCGCGCACATCCGCTCGCGAATCATTGCCACCTGCTCTTCATTAATCCTGCCACCCTTGAATGTCAGCGAGCGCGCGGTGTTAATGCCGACGACCGCTATCTCATCGTCCATGTAAAACGGCGCGAGGTCGTCTGAGATATAGCGGCGGTAGTTGTCGAGCGGCGTCAGGAAGCGCGCCAGGATGTTGTAGAGCGGCACGTCGTGGTTGCCGGGCACGACGACCTGCGGTTGCGGCAGGCGGTCGAGAAAGGCACGTGCTTCCTTGAATTGCTCGGCGCGGGCGCGCTGCGTCAAATCGCCGGAGATGACGACGACATCCGGCTTCAGCTCGGTGACAAACTTAACCAGCGGATCGACGAGTTGATAGTCGATACGTCCGAAGTGAATGTCGGAAAGGTGGACGAGTGTGCGCATAGCTTCAGTTTTCTCCCTCGCGTTCATCTTCAACCGGCGGCACGATCACGCGCAACTCTCCGGGGCGGATGCGGTAATGAAGCGGTGCCTGCATCACGCTTACTTCACCGTCAGTGGCGACGAGCAGTCGCTTGCGGCGCGTCTCGATCCACAATTCTTCAACGCACATTTGATCGAAGTCAGGAGCCTCGCCGGGGTGCCAGCCGAAGAGCGCCGCGACGGAGAGTTGTATCAATCGCGCGCGTCCGACGCGGTGCGCGACGTACAGCGACAGGTGCCCTTTATCGAGGCACGAGCGCGCGCCGATCTGCATGCCGTTCATCTCGTATTCGTTGTTGCCGATAAAGACGATGGGCGTGCGCCTTGTCAACGCCTCGCCATCCACCGTCAAGCGTACGTTCAGGAATGGATAACGCCTGAGCACCGTCAGTCCCGCCCAGAAGAGCGCATGCCACTTGCTGCGCCCGAGTCGCTCCTGCTGCCGCTCGCGGTGGCGCACGATGCTCGGATAAAGGCCGAGACTTGAGTTGTTGATGAAAATCTGGT
>JALZJL010000371.1 GCA_030859785.1 Acidobacteriota bacterium | reverse complement strand
GTCCAATAGTTCCGGCCTCCGCTCGCGTCGCGCCGGTCGCGCTTCGACGGGCGGAGAACTCGGACGATTCTCATCAGGTTGAGGCTCGACGGGACGTGCCGGTTGAACAGACGCTCCCGGTGCCGTCTCATTCGGATCAACGTTGTCCGGATTCTCGTCGCGGCCCCGGCGTTCGCGCGCTCCGGTTCGGCGTTCCCTCGGCTCGCCACGCGGCTGATCTCCGGGCTGGGTGTCAGGCTGGACGCCAGGCTGATTGCGAGGCACCGGTGAACGTTCTTCCATCGAATCAGCGCGCCTGTTTGGTCGAGCCGCCGGGCGAGCGATATTCAAACCATCAGTCGAGCCGTCAGGACGCGGCGCAGCATTGCCTCGATTGTTTGGGCGGGCAGGTCGCAGTATCGCACCGGTATCCGGCGTGTTCGCGTCGCGCGGAGTGTCGACCGAAGTCGACGGAACCGGCGTATAAATGCGCGGCTCGCGTCCGCCGAAAACACGCGCCCGGCGAAGCTCGCCGTCGAGCGCCACGCCGGGCGCACGCGGCGCGGCTCCGGTCGAGCGCTCAATCACCGGGCGGGCCGGAGATTGTGTGGCGCGGCGGATCACGTTCAGACGAGCGCGTCCGTTGGCGTCGGTCGTCACGTTGCTGTCGGAATTATTGGGAGGAACCTGTAGACGCCCGCGCACCGGGTCGGAGGTGAACGCGCGACGTGCGACATCAATCGACGCCGGGCGCGCGCGTAAGCTCGCCGCGCCGAACTCGCGCACCGGCACGGCACTCACCGCGCGCAGGTAAGCCGGGTTGGTACGTTCGAGCCGCACGACATCCTGCGCGCCTAAAGGCGAGAGGCGTTCGGGGTGATGTCGCCAGCGGCGGCTGTGCGGGTCGCGCTGTCCGTAATTGAGTGGATACCACGCGACGTGTTCCCCGTACGATGTCGGGACGTAGACAAACGCCACGAGTGCCGGACGCCACCAACTCCGCCCCTGAACTTGAACGCGCGGTGCCCAACACCAATTGTTGTTATAGTGAACCCATCGTCCGTAGTGATACGGCGCCCAGCCCCAATCTTCATCGCCGACCCATGTCCAACCGTACGGCGGACACCATGTCCATCGTCCGTAGCGATACGGCGCCCAGTTAGAATAATTATTGATGACGGTGATGTGTGGACGCCAAACCCAACCGTAGTCCTTCGTCTGCGTCCAATCGCCGTAAGCATCCAACTCTTCGGCGCCCCACACCTCGCGGTCATAGTAACGCTCACGATCTTCGTGACGGAGGCGCGACGCGAGGTAGCGTTCACGTTCGTCAGTCCAATTGTCCCAATCATCAAAGGCGGAGGCGGAAGATAATTCCCAATCGCCAGCCGCGTCTCCGCTATAGACGAGCCGCGCGGTTCGTTTGTCACGCAGCGTAAAGCCGGACGTTTCAGAATAGATGCGCGCCCGTCCGCCGTCGCGAACCGTGATTCGTACGCCGCCGCCGTCGCGCGCGACATCCAGACGATAGATGCCCTGTCTCTCCGCCGCCAATGTCGTCTTCGGCGCGTCGACCTCAAAGTATTCGCGCTCGCTTTCAAATCGTGCGAGGCGAACCGTAGCCGTTCCTTCGTCGAGGCTGAGCGCGATGCCGGCGTCGCGCAACGTCACGATGCGCAAGACTGAGTCGGGGCCGACACGCACGAAGTTGCGCGCGTCCACTTGAATCTCCAGACGCGCGTCGCGCCCGGTTGCCAGCGTGTCGCCCTCAACCAGCGGCAGATTCAGACGGGCCTGCTCCCAGGTCTGATTTCCGGCACGCCGCAGACTCACCTCGCCGCGCAGCAAACTGACGCGGACGACGCGTGCCGTCTCTTCATACTCGACACCCTGCGTATCATCCGTTGCGCGGGCGTGGGTCAAGCCGAAACATAGACACATTAAAAGGATGAGCAAACCGGCGGAAGGTGTGTGGGAAGGACGCATAGTCGGGACGCTCCTCATAACTTAAAAACAAACGGACGCGACGGGCAGAGTTGTCTGTCATTGTCTATCATGGACAGAGCAACGTGCTATTCAGTGGATCAACAATGCGCTTTCGAAGAATGAAGCGCACGGGAAGACTTCAGTTCAGTGTTTGGCGCGAGTGCAAAGTGCGTGCCTTCGCTGCTCGATGCTCAAGCGCGAAAGGTTTCGTTGGAGTTTGTTCGGTAGGACTAGAAAGTAGCGTGCAAGAAATCTATGCGAGATGGTGCAAGTCCGGCACTAAATGGTGTGAACGTATCTTGAAGAATTAGTCGCCATTAACAAGCGTCCATACGGGAACGAAGATAGACCCGTTGTCCTAAATGTCGGATGTCGGATGTTGGACTGAACACTTGCGTATCTTGACTAACATCCAACATCTATCATCTGTTCCGACTGGCTGTCACTTTTGCCTTTTACCTTTTTACTTTTGCTATGCTGCTTATCACTGTGACCACGTTGTCGGCTCACGGTCCCAGCGGTGCGTGTCCAGACGAAGATGCAAATCTTCGGGCAGCGGATGATCGTCGCTGACTGCGATGTTCGATTCGACGTGAGTCAATTTACGCATGCCGGGAATGATGGTGCTGACCGTCGGGTGATCGAGAATAAATCGTAGTGCCAACTGAGGCATCGTCATGCCTGCGGGGACGAGCGGGCGGAGTGCTTCGGCGTGATTGACGCTCGGAATTAGATTTTCCGGTACGAAGTAAGTGTTGCGCCAATCGCCTTCCGGCCACTTACTTTCTTTAGTCAGCGTGCCGGTCAGCGTGCCCTCGTCGAACGGGACACGCGCTATTACCGCGACATCCATCTCGCTGCACGCCGGAAATAACTCGTCCTCCGGATTCTGGTCGAAGATGTTATAAATTACCTGCACCGCGTCGATCAGCCCGCTCCGCACCGTGGCGACGCCGTTCCAAGGCTCCCAACGGTTGATGCTGATGCCAACCGCGCCGATTAACTTTTGGCTGCGCAGTTCCTCCATCTTCTTCGCCCACCGTTGATCACGCACCCAACTGTCTTCCCAGGTGTGAAACTGCATCAGGTCAAAGCTTTCGAGGCCGGAGTTTTTCAGACTCCGATGCACATAATCTTCGATGTGGTCGGGTGGATAACAATCGTCGAGAGTAAAGTCGCGTCGGCTCGGCCACTTAAAGTTTTGGGGCGGGATTTTGGACGCCGTGTAGAGCCGGCGTTCCGGGTTGGCACGGGTCAATTGTCCGAGCAGCCCCTCGCTATGCCCTTCGCCGTAGCCCCACGCGGTGTCAAAAAAATTGCACCCCAAATCAACCGCCCGCTGAAGCGCCTGCAAAGATGTTTCGTCGTCCGAGCCGCTCCAGCCGCCCATCCCCCACATGCCGTACCCGATCTCGCTCACCATCAACCCGGTGCGCCCAAACCGCCGATAGTTCATCGTTTGTTGCTCCTTCTTTGGTAGTGGGTCAATCAAGAGAGATGAGCCGGAGATGAACGCAGAGAGACGCGGATTAAAACCTTTGATTTGTCTGATCGGCGTTGATCCGCGTTCATCTGCGGTTACTCTTTCTCTCCCGTAATTGAGCCACCACCCCTTCTTTATTCTTACTGCCTCTTGATCGCAATCCGGCGTGCCCGGCCACTGTGCTTTCATCAGCGGCAAAAACACCAACCAACGCCAGTCACTATCTTTATTTGAATAAGCCGTGTGGCCTCGCATGACGGCGCGCAAAAAAAAGTCTCAATTTTTTTGTCACAAAACTAAAACGCGCGGTGTCTGCACTGTAGACGGATGAATTTGAAAGGTAAGTCGGGCAGAGCGAGTTTGTCAAAGGCGACGCTCCCGAAACTGTGGCGACGGTTAATGCGTAGAACATTTATTGGAACTAAGTGTCGCCGGGGCGTGAATCTAAAAACAACAGGGATGGTAGATGGTTTCGGACGAAGAGGTCAGAGTGAGGTCAGAGAAATGAAGTACAGATCAACATCCGCGGTCATCGTGCTGGTGCTGTTTCTTGCAGCCGCGCCGGTCATCACGCAGCAACTAAATAGTTTGAGTCAGGCCGTCTCTCGTCGACTTCAGTCGGCTCTGTGGAATTCTGTGCTGAGTCTGAATGAGAAAAATGCAGGTACTCGGAAGTCGTTGCGACCCGATCACCGCGAGGTTCAAATTTGCACCCTCACGCCGAGCGACAAGAATTCCCGGAGTGCCGGGAGCGCCGGGAAGGTCAGCACGTCTGACGAAAAAAACCGCGCGGGCCGAAAATTGGTCCGTCAACAGCCGCTGCCGGCAACGCCCGAACTTCAGCCGACGGCGATGGCGGCAGCCTCTTCGGCGGTTAGCGCGACGAACATCATCGCGAGCAACATCCCTGCCCCGTCTCTGTCGGTGGACTGGGCGAACGTGGCGTTAGACCGGACGGTGTCAGACCAGGCGGTGTCAGACCAGACAGACATCGATTCCTGCGACTCACGCAAGATGCCGCCGGTGGTCAAGTCTCTGCCTCCGTCGGAGCCACGTCGAATTCCACCGCCGCCGTCCCATGCACTCATCGAGGTCAAAGCGGAGGTGCTGCGGCGGTCGCTTGATGTGCTGAGCCATCACGCCGGGCGGGAGTCGAACGAGAACCTCGGCGCGATTTTGAAGCAGGTCGCAGCCTGGGAAAGAACGTCACGCCGTGCGGTCAATCACCGTGCGCGCTTCAGCTTCCTGCTGCGGAATGTCGATGGGGCGAAGTATGCGGTAAACGTCGCCGAGCGTCGGCAGGATTCAATGACACCGAAGCGCCCTTCTCAACGGCCAGTCGTTATCCGGGACTGGCCGCGCGAAGAGGTTGAATCATCACTCGAATAAGCGGCGGAGCTTGATGCCCCGCCGCCTTCACCTCTCTCTCGACCCGCCAGGCTCAATGCTTCCCGCCGGTAAACCGCCTTCCTTGATACATGTTGTCACAGCTTATCGCGGTCAAAACTTAGAACTTCCGCTCCGCCACGGCGTATAATGCTGATGTCCGGCGCTACCAATCGCACTGCTACAGATGTGAAGAAAAGCAGTTGCGAAACGGGCGCCCGAGGCGGAACAACTTGATCGCCGTAGCCATCACCACATTCCTTCTACTCGCAGTAGCTGCTTACTTCATCCTTCGCCCGAAGCCCTCTTCGTCCAATCACTACCAGCACCACAATCTGACACTGACGCGACCGCGCCGAGTATTCGGGAACAGGAACATTCTGTTCGCGGTGCTGCTCGTTATCGGCGGCGCCCCCGTGTTGTCGGCGCTGTGGTCACTCACTGTGCGGCTTTTGAACGCGCAGTCTGATCTGAGCGTGCTGCTCGGCTGGACGCTCTTCGTCGCGACGCTCGGCTTCGTCGGGGTGGTGATCTATCGGGTCGTCACAGCGCTCGTTATCGCGCGTCATGTTGATGCAAAGCCGGACGAAAAACATTTCTCGATGAGAAGCGGAGAGCAGCTGAAAAGTCTGTTCTCCGAAGACGTTAACTTACTGGAGCATTTCAATGAAACTGACAGGTCAAAGCATTTCCGTGAGTAGGTCGCTGATTACCGTGGTTGTTGTCTTCCTCGCGCTCCTGGTCGGAGGAGGAATCTTGATTGCCGGATGCACCGTCATTCCTCCGGGGTATGTCGGCATCAAGGTCAATCAATCGGGCGGAAATCGCGGCGTCGAGCAATACCCGATCCTGACCGGAAGGCAGTTCTACAATCCGATCAACGAGCGCATTTACGAATACCCGATCTTCCTCCAGACAGTCGTCTGGACGAAAGACTTGAGGGAGGGAGCAGCGATTGACCAATCGATCACCTTCAACTCGGTCGAGGGGGCCGTCGTCAATGTCGATGTCAGTCTCTCCTATGCGTTCATCACCGAAAGGGTGCCGGCGATTTTCGTCGAATTCAGACGCAGCCCGCAGGAGATTACCGACAGCTATATGAGAACGAAAGTCAGAGATGCATTCTCTCGCGTCTCTTCGACGATGCCGGTCGTGGACATCTACGGCGCAAAGAAGCAGGAGTTGCTCGCCAACGTGAAAGAGGATTTGATTCACGAACTGGAGCCGAAAGGGTTCCGCATCGACACCATCTCGATGGTCGGCAACCCGCGGCTTGACCCGAACGTCATCACCTCAATCAACCAGGCGATACAGGCGCAGCAGGACGCCCAACGCGCGCAGAACAAAGTCGCGCAGGTCGAGGCCGAGGCGCGTCAAAAAGTTGCCGAAGCGGAAGGCGAGGCGAAGAGAATTACGACCATCGCCGATGCACAAGCGGCTGCCAACGAGCGTCTGACTAAATTGCTGACGGCGCAACTCGTGCAGTACGAAGCGCTGCAAAAGTGGGATGGCAAGATGCCGCAGGTCACCGGCTCCGGCGGTATGCCATTCATCCAACTTCAGGGGCCGGGTGGCGGCAAATGAAACATTAGTCGAAACATAAAGACGCAAACTCCACGCGCGCTACGCCTTCAGACGACGGCGGATGAAAGACGGACATCACGGCACGGCGGCGAGAAGACTTTTTGAAATTCTTCTCGCCGCCGTGCATTTCTTTGCCTCCCTCCCGGTCGCTTGTTCGCTAAAGTGTCCAAAACCGCAAGCGGGAATTATGTGGGAATCAAGATGTCGCTTGAAACTCCTTACCTTGCGGAATCAAAATCCCTCGCTCGTGTGGTGACACAAAGAGGCGACTCCTTGAATGCGGAGTGGCCTCAGTTTTTATGGAGTCGATTGACTCGGGTGCTTCAAAGGGAAGTCGGCGTGGGCAAAAACTTTCAGCGCGCCAGTTTCTCCGCGACCTGTCGGATGCGGCGGACTCCTTCCTGCAAACGGTCGAGCGAGGTGGCGTAAGAGATGCGTATGAAACCCTCGGAGCCGAAACCCGCGCCGTCGGTGACGACCGTGTGCGCGTCTTTCAACAGTCGCTCGGAAAACTCAGCGGAAGTTTTTAACTCCCCTTTCAGACAGCCGCGCACATCGGGGAAAGCGTAGAACGCGCCTTCCGGTTGGGTGCAGCGGAAGCCGGGAATATCGCACAGCGCCGGGATCAGCCAGTCGCGCCGCGTGCGGTACTCGGCGAGCATCGCGGCGACGCAGTCTTGTGAACCATTGAATGCTTCCGCCGCGGCGCTCTGCGTCATCGAATTCGGATTGCTGGTTGAGTGGCTCTGCACCTTGAGCATCTCGCGCGTCCAGTCGGTCGGTGAGAGCGCGTAGCCGATGCGCCAGCCGGTCATCGCGTAAGTCTTTGAGAACGATCCCGCGATGCAGAGTCGAGCGCGCAATTCCGGCGCGAGGCTCGCCGCGCTGAAGACTGCCGCCGGTGGATAGACGAAGCGCAGATAGCATTCATCAGAAATCGTGTAGATGCCGCGCTCGGCGGCGACCTCAAGAATCTTTTTGAACTCCGCCGATGGAATGACGCGGCCCGACGGATTCGATGGCGAGTTGAGAATCAGAAGCTTGGTGCGCGGCGTGATAGCGCGTGCGACCTGCTCAGCTGTCAGGAGGAAATCGGTCTCTTCGGTTTCGATGTAGACCGGGGTCGCGCCGGCGAAGATAACGATTTCGGGGAACGTCACCCAGTACGGCTTCGGAATCAGAACCTCGTCGCCCGGCCCGACCAGCGTCACAATGGCATTGAAGATCGCCTGCTTGCCACCGGCGGTCGCCATCACTTCCGAAGGTTCGTAGCGGGCGCCGAACTCTCGCTCGTAATAATTAATAATCGCGTGTTGCAGGTTGCGCGTGCCGGCGGTCGGCGTGTACTTGGTTTGGCCGGCGCGGATCGCTTCTTCGGCAGCGCGCTTGATGTGCGGTGGGGTGTCGAAGTCCGGTTCGCCCGGCCCGAAATCGACGACATCGACGCCCGTTGCGCGTAGCGCCACCGCCGCCTGCATCGCTGCCATCGTCGAAGAAGCCTGCATCTTTGCTACGTTTTCAGAGACGGAGAAGTTGGCCGTCTTGAGGGGTTGTTGCATCACGCTCATCAATCTTGTCCTCGTTGTCAAAAGAGATTCCAAAAGCCGCTGGTTCGAAAGTGCATGTCACAAATAAAGGGCGGTCTCGAAGCCGTCAGGATGATGCGCCGGTGCGAGAACTTTACGGCGCGGCCAGACGGCGTTGATGGTCAATTGAAGCGGCAGTATATCACGCGTGCTTTGGGACGTTGATTTCAACTTTGTGTGAACTTGCTTCTCATCTGCGTTTCGACCGAAACGGGCACGAGTCCGTCGATAGTCCCGCCGAGTTGATAAACTTCCTTGACCAGCCGCGAGCTAACATATGAGTAGGCTTCGCCCGCCATCATGAAGACGGTTTCGATGCGCGGCTCCAGCCGGCGGTTCATCAACGCCATCTGTAGTTCATACTCGTAATCGGAAATTGCACGGATGCCGCGCAGGATAGCATCGGCATTGCGCTCGACGGCGTACTTGACGAGCAGTCCCTGAAAGTCTTCGATCAACGGACGGCACGCGCCGCAATCGATTTCCGTCAGCGCATCGTGCAGCATCTCGCGGCGCTCTTCGATTGTAAACAGTGCCTTCTTGTCAGGATTGATGAGGATGCCGATAATCAATTCATCGAACAACTTGCAGCCACGCTCGATGATATCGAGATGGCCGTTGGTCACGGGGTCGAACGAACCGGGGTAGATGGCACGTCGCATACGAAAAATTCGGTGTGAACGGTTGCCTGACAATTGATCTCTAAACACTGCGGCGGAGAAATTAACATAGGCCGGAGTTAGGACGCCAGAGATGAGGCGTCAGGCGTTGGTCAAGCGGGGCGAAGATTACTCGCGTGGAGGAACAATGGCTTGCTTGACTTGGGCCGGCGCGGGATGCTTCAATAACCTCGATAAACGTGGTGAGTTAAGGCGACTTGCGGCCACGTAAAATAAACCGCTAAACAGCACGGTGCGTCTTTCCCAGACCGACCAGATTGAGGCTTCTATCAGGAAAAGCCCCGCGTTGTTTGGCGCGGGGCTTTTTACACATGCGTGGTGCTCCACAAAAATCCAGTCGCGCTTTAATGACGAATTTAATGACGAAATAGTGAACCTGAAATGAGCGATTTTCTTGAAGCATTAAAGGAGCGCATCGTCGTGTTTGACGGCGCGATGGGCACCAATCTTCAGATGCAGGAGTTGACACCGGACGACTTCGGCGGCCCGCAGTTGGAAGGCTGCAACGAGTATCTGTTGATTAGCCGTCCCGCCGCGGTCGAGCGGGTCCACGCGGCATTCTACGAGGTTGGCTGCGACGTAGTGGAAACGGATTCCTTCGGCTCGACTTCGATTGTGCTGGCCGAGTATGACATCGCGCACCTCGCTTACGACCTGAACTTCAAAGCCGCGCAGGTGGCGAAGCGCGTCGCCGCCGACTACTCGACGAAAGAGAAGCCGCGCTGGGTCTCCGGTTCGATGGGGCCGGGGACGAAACTGCCGACGCTCGGTCACATCACGTTCAGCGACCTGAAGGCGGCATACGCGGAGCAGGTGCGCGGCCTCGTCGATGGTGGCGTCGACATGTTGCAGGTCGAGACGTGTCAGGATTTGCTGCAAACCAAAGCAGCGCTCGCCGCCATCTTTGAATACTTCGCACAGATCAAGCGGCGCGTGCCCGTCATCGCACAGGTGACGATTGAAGTTTTCGGCACGATGCTGAACGGTACGGAGATCAGCGCGGCGCTGACGGCGCTTGAGCCTTTCCCAATTGATGTGATCGGGATGAACTGCGGCACCGGCCCGAAGCACATGACTGAGAGCATTCGTTATCTATGCGAAAATGCGGCGCTGCCGGTCTCGGTGCTGCCGAACGCGGGGATGCCGGAAGTCAAAGACGGCAAGCAGCACTACGGCGAGACGCCGGAATCGTTCACCGAGCAGATCATCCACTTCGCCAAAGATTTCGGCGTCAACGTCGTCGGCGGTTGCTGCGGCACGACGCCCGCGCACTTAAAGGCGGTCGTCGATGCGATGCATCGTGTGACGCCGAAACCGCGTGACGCGCAGGTCCTACCGGCGGCGTCTTCAATCTATTCGCAGCAGCCCTTCGTGCAGCAGAATTCCTTCCTCATCGTCGGCGAGCGCGTCAACGCTTCCGGCTCGAAGAAGATGCGCGACCTGCTCGGCGCCGAGAACTGGGACGGACTCACCTCGCTCGCACGCGAACAAGAGCGCGAGGGCGCGCACATCCTCGACGTGAACGTTGACTACGTCGGACGCGACGGCGTGCGCGATATGCACGAACTGGCTTCGCGCCTCGTCACCAACATTCGCATCCCGCTGATGTTTGACTCGACCGAGTGGGAAAAGATGGAAGCCGGTCTGCAACACGCAGGCGGCAAGTGCATCATCAATTCGACCAACTACGAAGACGGCGAGCCGCGTTTCGAAAAGGTCTTCGGACTCGCGCAAGAGTACGGCGCGGCAGTTGTCGTCGGGACGATTGACGAGACTGGCATGGCGCGTGCCGCGGATGGAAAATTCGAGATTGCCAAGCGCGCCTACCATCACGCGACGGCCAAGCTCGGCTTTCCGGCGCATGACATATTCTTCGACCCATTGGCGCTGCCAATCTCGACCGGCATCGAGGAAGACCGCCGCAACGCCGCCGAAACGATTGCCGGCATTCGCCGCATCAAGGCGGAGTTGCCTGGCTGCTTCACGATTCTCGGTGTTTCGAACATCTCGTTCGGCCTCAACCCGGCGTCGCGTCTGGTGCTCAACTCGGTCTTCCTGCATGAGTGCGTCGATGCCGGACTCGATGCCGCCATCGTCAACGCGAGCAAGATCGTCCCGCTCAATCGGATCGGCGAACGCGAGCGCGAAGTGGCGCGGCAACTCATCTACGACGAGCGCCAGTTTGAAGGTGACGTGTGCACCTACGATCCACTCGGCGAGTTCACCACACTGTTCGAAGGTGTCTCGACGCGCGCCGCTAAAACAGATGTTAGTACGCTTCCGGTCGAAGAGCGTTTGCAGCGCCACATCATCGATGGCGAAAAGGTCGGCCTCGAAGATCAATTGAAAGTCGCGCTCGAAAAATACTCCGCGCTCGAAATCATCAACGATATCCTACTCGGCGGCATGAAGGTGGTCGGCGATTTATTCGGCAGCGGCCAGATGCAACTGCCGTTCGTGTTGCAGTCGGCGGAGGTAATGAAAGCGGCGGTGAAGTTTCTCGAACCATTCATCGAACGCAAAGGCGGAGCGACGACAAAGGGCACGATGGTGTTGGCGACAGTCAAAGGAGACGTGCATGACATCGGCAAAAATCTTGTCGACATCATCCTGACTAACAACGGTTACAAGGTGATCAACCTCGGTATCAAACAGTCGGTCGAGAGCATCGTCGCTGCTTACGAAGAGCACGGCGCGGACGCCATCGGGATGAGCGGCTTGCTGGTCAAGTCAACGCTGATTATGAAAGACAACCTCGAAATCTTAAACGAGCGCGGCATCAAAGTGCCGGTCGTGCTCGGCGGCGCAGCGCTGACGCGGCGTTATGTCGAAGATGATTTGAAGGCCGTCTATCAAGGGGATTTATTCTATGCGCGCGATGCGTTCGACGGCCTGCATGTGATGGATCAACTGACCGGCGAGCAAAATGGAAAGAGTGAAGCGCAAACCGGGAACGGGGCGGGCGCGAGTCAGACGAAGGCCGCGTCAAGCGATGACGGCGAGGCGGTCGAAGACGCTGAAGATTTGATCGGCGAAGAAGCCAAACTCGGCATCCGCAAGCCGCTCAAGCCGCGTGCTGTGAAGACCGTCGCCGGCGACACGACGCACACCGTTCGCTCCGCCGTGCGAGAAGACGTACCCGTCCCCCGCGCGCCTTTCTATGGCTCGCGCGTCGTCGAAGATGTTTCGCTCGACGATGTGTTCGCGTTCGTCAACGAGACCGCGCTGTTCAAGGGGCAGTGGCAGTTCAAGCAAGGTCGCATGCCGGTGGAGGAATACCGCGCGCTCGTCGCAAAGAAAGTGCGTCCGATCTATGACGAGTTGAAGGAACGCTCGAAGCGCGAGCGACTGCTGGTGCCGCGCGTCGTCTACGGCTACTTCCCGTGTCAGAGCGCGGGCAACGATCTCGTCATCTATCAAGACGACGAACGCACCGAGCGGATGCGCTTCACCTTCCCGCGTCAGCCGGCGGGCAAGCGTCTGTGCATTGCGGATTACTTTGCGTCGCAAGCATCGGGTCGTGTGGACGTGGTCGCGTTTCACCTCGTCACCGTCGGGCGCAAAGCCAGCGAGTACGCGCTGGAATTATTCAAGTCGGACAGCTACACCGATTACCTCTACTTTCACGGACTCAGCGTCGAGAGCGCCGAGTCGCTCGCCGAGTTATGGCACCAGCGCATCCGCGAAGAATTAGGAATCGCCGGACGCGACGCGAAGGACATTAACCGTCTGTTTCATCAGGGCTATCAAGGCTCGCGCTTCAGCTTCGGCTATCCGGCCTGCCCGAACCTAGAAGACCAGACCAAATTGTTCGAGTTGCTCGACCCGTCGCGCATCGATGTCTCTCTAAGCGAAGAGTTCCAGCTTGAACCCGAACAGTCCACCTCAGCGATTATCGTCCACCACGAAGAAGCGAAATACTTCTCTATTGAGTAGAGACGAATCACGGCAGGGAACTCTTTGGTCTCCGCTTGTGGCGTCAGGACAAGTGGGTTATAAGCCTGTCGGAGATTGAGTTAGATGCTCTTGAATATGCAGAAGGTTAGAATAATGCGAATTGCAAAGACTTTGCTTTGTATGGCTGTTGTTGCTTTTATCGTTGCATTAAGTACGATGCAGCGCTCTACACAGGGATCTACCCTCCAGCGTAAATTCAAGCACGAGGCGAAAATACGGGCTCAGTATGACGAAGCTAGCAATAAAACAGTTGTCGCCATGTGGCCTTATGTTGTTGAATCGAATTACAACGACCCGGCTGAATCGATTGCAATAACAGCCGGCATCACCTTCCCCAACAAGTCGCAAACTTCCCCACCGCAGTACGTAGAATTCGGCGTGCTGTCACAGTCGAGTTCTGGTTGGCTGTTTGATAAAGATCGAAAACTGGAGGTGATTGTTAACAGCGAAAGCCTGCCGTTAGGGGAGATGAAGTTAGTCACGGCGAGAACCTTCAACACTAGACGTCTCTACTACAGAGAAGATTTGGCGATCCCGCTACCCTACGATGTTCTTGTCAAGATTGTCAGCTCTGATAAAGTTGTCATGCGAGTGGGGCGGCAGAAGTTACAGCTCCGCAAAGAACACCTCGAAGCTCTGCGTGATCTAGTAAGCCGCATCTCTGCTTGATTTTCGGACTCTTGAGACTTCAGACTTTAGACTTCGGGCCATGTCCCTGACCGGAATCGAAACTGCCCACACTGACGCTGAAGCACGCCGGGTTGATGCGATGGGTTCATCATTCGATCCGACGCCGGAGGAACTCGCCGTGCTTTCGAGCATGGAGCGATTCGCGTTTCGGGTTGTGCAGCGGATGAATCGCGGGCGGGCGAAGGTTTTTTGGACGTGGTGCCAGCGGACGCTCGGTGCGGGCTGGATACACCTTGCGACGTACAACATCATGCACGTCTACGGACTCGAAAACGTCGAGGCCGCCACGCACGAACGTCCATTGCTGTTGGTGGCAAATCATCGCTCATTCTTCGATATGTACGCCGTCTCGTCTGTGTTGTTTCGGCGGACGCGATGGCCGAAGCGTCTCTTCTTTCCGGTGCGTGGTCGCTTCTTCTACGATTCGCTGCTCGGACTAATCGTCAATCTGGTGATGGGCTGGTGGTCGATGTACCCGCCGATCTTCGCGACGCCGGAGAAGAAAGTTTTTGATAAATACTCGCTACGTTTGTTGACCAACCTGTGCCGCGAGGGTGCCGGTCACGTCATCGGCTTTCACCCCGAAGGGCACCGCAACAAAAACGAAGACCCGTATTCTTTCCTGCGACCACAGCCGGGCATCGGTCGAATCATCAAGGACGCCGACCCGCAGGTGATTCCGGTCTTCGTCGCCGGACTCAGCAACAGCTTGCCGCAACAAGTGCTCGGCAACTGGCGTGGCGGCGAACCAATCCGCATCCACTTCGGTGAGTTGATAGATTTCTCGGAGCATCGTGAGAAGCGCGACGGCGTGCGGACGTACAAAGAGATTACCGATCACGTGATGCAGAAGATCGCTGAACTCGGCGAGAAGGATCGGACGCTGCGTGCGCTTGAGAGCACACATAACGCCGGCATTAACTCACATACTTACCGAACTGACTCCTGAGTTTTCATCACCGCCTTGAAAACGATTAATCGCCAATCACCAATCGCCAATCGCCAATCCGCCTCGCTGCCGCTGGTGATCGTCAATCCGGCGTCGGCAGGCGGGGCGACTGCGGGGAAGTGGCCCGGCATCGCGAGCGCGCTCGGCACACACTTCGGCGCGTTCGAGTGCGCGTTCACGAAAGAAAGCGGTGACGGAAAACTAATTGCATTGCGCGAAGCGAAGTCGGGACGGCGCTTCATCATCGCGTGCGGCGGCGACGGCACGATTTCCGAAGTGGCAAATGGGATTCTCGAATCGGGTGCGGACTCCGAATTAGGCGTGCTGCCAAGCGGGACGGGCGGCGACTTCCGGCGCACGCTCGGCGTTCCGGCGCGAGCGAGTGATGCGGCGCTGTTGCTCAGGCAAGGAGTGACGCGCCCGATGGACGTTGGCCGCGTAACTTATGTGGCTGATGAGGGCGCGACCGAGACGCGGTACTTTCTCAACGTCGCCTCGTTCGGGCTGGGCGGGACGGTGGTCGAGCACGTCACCGCCGGGTCAGTGCCATGGCTTCCTGCGAACGCCTCGAAGATGCTCGGCGGCAGTGCCGCGTTCGCCGCCGCCGCGTTGCACACCGTGCTCACGTTCGAGAGGCCGTTGGTCGTCTTACGTCTCGACGACGGGCCGGAGTTTCGTCTCGAAGTCACCAACCTATGCGTCGCCAACGCGCAATATTTCGGCGGCGGAATGCACATTGCGCCGCAAGCGAAAATAAACGACGGTCTGTTAGATGTGGTCGCGGTCGGGAACCTCAGTGCGTTGAAGATTCTCGCCAACTCGTACCGCCTCTACCTCGGCACGCACCTCGGCATGCAGAACATTCATCACACACACGTACGCCGTCTGATTGCGCGCGGGGCGGATGTCGGAGGCGAAGTGAAAATTGAGATTGATGGAGAGTTGGCTGGTAAGTTGCCGGCAAGTTTTGAAGTGATACCGCGCGCCTTGAAGGTACGGTGTTGAACGAATGACACCATCATGAAACATCGGTCGAGGCAATCGGCACGTCCGCGGCCCACCACTTGAGGTAAGGTGCGAGCATGAAGCGGAGCGTAATGCGGGTTACTCTCATTGAATTGTTAGACTGCCCCTTCATTCCCGTTTGCGAGCGTTATGCCGCCCGCACGATTATACCTCGAACCAACTCTCCCAAAATTCAAGAGAGGCACCTCCGTTCAACTCCGCGATTCTGGACAACAAGCGCTGGTGCTCACTATCAGGTAATGGGTTCCGTTCGGCTTCAACAGGATTGCTCCTGCCCTTCGAGACCTGATTGACTTTTTCTAAGGCTTCGACAAAGCCCCTGAACGAAGAAGCTATTAACGCAGGATTCCATGTGCCTTCGCCATGAGCGGCAATGTACACAGGCAACTCTGCATCGCTTAAGTCAACGAAGAGCGGTTCTCCCAGCGAATCTTCATAGGCGATTACAAGCCAACTGCGTTTCCAATCAGCCGCATTCTTTCCGATAAAGTCTTCGCCGGACTCGCCAACGGTATAACCAAGCTGCGCCTCTTCCATTTCATCAGCAGGAAATAGAGTCACCGTCTGGTAGCCGAAGGAAATCTTTTCAAGAGGAATATCACGTCTGATTTCGATGTATTGCTCTATGGTCACGCGATTTGTATCCAGTCTCGCAGCATTGAAGCGGCATAACGCGTTAGTGCGTTCAACGACATGGCATTCGTTCAACTTTGATGAGATCGGCTGTTGCTGGCCGAGCGGGAACTTGTCTGCTGCCCCGACAGTTACTGAGCACCCTGTGATTAAACGAAGGCGCCGTGGCCGAGGAAATGTTCGCGCACGTAAGTGACTGTGTCTTGCAATGTCACTGCCGGGTCGCGCGGCGCGAAGCCGAGTTCGCGTTCGGCTTTCGTGGTGTCGAGATACCAGAAGTGTTCGGCCATCTGTATCTCGTCGGGTTCGACGGGCGGCGCGAGGTCCCAGTGGCGATAGAGCGCGTGCAGTCCGCGCGCGCCGGTGATGGCGAGTCGGGAGGGTAGCGAGAAACGCGGCGCGCTCTTTTTGGTGAGACGTTCGAGGCGTGCGAAGAATTTGGCGAACGACCAATTGGCCGCGCCGAGCAGATACCGCTCGCCATGTCGTCCGTGCATCATCGCCGCGCGGAAAGCCTCAGCCGCGTCGCGCACATCGACGAAGCTCAGCCCGCCGGTTGGCCGCGTCATAATTTTGCCGCCGAGAAAATCTAAAATAACTTTCGTCGAACTTAGTCGTTCGTCGCCGGGGCCGAGCAGTA
>JALZJL010000350.1 GCA_030859785.1 Acidobacteriota bacterium | reverse complement strand
CTCAAAACTCAAAACTGTTCCCTTACTGCTTATCTGACGATGACTTCGATTGGCGTCGCGCCGCGCGGGTCGAAGCCTTCGGGGAAGTTGGAAATGTTAAGACCGGCAAGCAGGTCGGCATCCGGCTCGACGGCGAAGCGCACCGTCAGTGATTCACCGCGCGCGGCGGCAGAGCGCACTGACTGAGAGTCGATGCGCCACTCTTGAATAATCGCCGCCGGTGGCTTTTCAATCGGCACCAGGCGCGCGCCGCAGTCGTTGCCGTTGACAAAGAGTGTGACGCGGGTTGCCGTCACGCGCCCGTTGGCGTCGAAGGGCAGGTCGGGCTGTAGGTGCGCACGCACGGTGACCTCCGCGACCCGACGCCACCCGCCACGCGCCGGCACAACGTACTCGAAAAACCCAACCCCCGCGCCCCACACGTAGCCCGCCCCTCCGCCCAGCTTTTCAAATCTTCCGCGCACCGCCTGTTCGGGCGAGAATTGGTAAATCACACCATCAGTTTCAGGCACACTTTCAGGTGCACGCTCAGTTGCACCGATGTCTGCCTCTCTTGATATTTTGACAGCGGGCCGTGTCGTCTCGTCATTTTCATGGCGCGCGAAGGCGAACTGACGCGGCACGAGATGACGGCCTGCGTCGAGCAGTTGGGCCGGCGGCTGATCGGCGGCGCTCGCGTCGAACAGCTTCGCGGCGCGGGCGAACTCGGCGCGCACCGCGTCGTCGCGCGACGTGACGTAAGAAACGCCGTAGTCGCGTTCGGTCGCGTGCGTCCAAATCCAGAACATCGCGCCGCTTACTCCGGCACGCGCGGCGTTTTCGAAATAGGCGCGGAACCACTCCGCCTGCGAAACTCCGGCGAAGCCGTCGAGTGTCATCCCGAACTCGCCGATGACCAGAGGCTTATCGACGGAGAAAGCCGCCGCCGCGCGGTTATCGATGAATTCACGTAGCGCGTCGGGCGAATCCACATAACTGTCGTGGTCGTCGCGCGGATAGACATGCACGTCGCAGTAGTCGACGGTTGGCAGGCGGTGTTCTTCAACCCACGCGCGTCGTTCCCAAGCGGTGCGGTAACCCCACGTCCCCGGCGTGACGAGGTGGTGCGGGTCGAGCGATTTGATAAAGGCGCTCATCTCCGCGACCCACGCGCGCCGCTCCGCCCAACGCCCGGTCGGTGACTGTGCTTCGTTCATCAACTCGTACGCCATGATCGTCGGATCATCGCGATAGAGTTGACCGGTCATGGTGTTGCGGCGCAGCACGACGCGCTCGACGTGCTCGCGATAAAGGCGGCGGGTCTGTTCGTTAGAGTAGAACTCCATCGCGCGCTCGACGTTGACGCCGTGTGGATGGCGTGCGTCGTAAGCATCGGTGACGCCAGCCCAGCGCAGATACTGCGTGACGCCGCCGGTGTCCGGCCACCAATTGACGAGGCAGAGTTGCACACGCTGGTTATTGCGCGCGGCTTCGGCGATGACGCGGTCGAGGTTGATGAACGCCGCCTCGTTCCACCCGTCGGGGCCGCGCCGGAAAGGGTTCGCGCGCAGCCAATCACTCGACTTCCAATTCGAGTCCGCGCCATCGTCATCACCTTCGACCTCGCCAAACGCCCACACGCGGATCACGCGCACGCCATCCTGCGCCGACTCGCGGAGTGTGACCGGCATCCGCGCCCGTTCGTCGTCGCCGTAGACCACCGCCGCGTTAGCGCCGACGAATCGGAACGGACGACCGTCAACCTCGAATCGCACGCCGCGCGTCGCGACGAAGCCCGGCGGCACGGCACCGCGACCGTCGTCACCGCGTGTTAAAAAGATGACGCAGGCTGTGAGCGCGAGCGCGGCCAGCAGGATAATGCTGTGTGTGCGAGACAACGGAACTCTCAAAGGGGGATTAGGATGAATGAAGTAGATGCGAGATGCGAGATGTTAGTGAAGACACGCCGGTGGTGTTGCCAACATCTGACATCTCACATCCAGCATCTGTTCCTCGGTCGCTGTCACTTTTGCCTTCCTGCTTGTTCACGAACGCGGGTCGGTTAAGCGCATAAAGCCGATGATCGCGCAGACGCCGCCGAGCGTGACGAAAAGATTAAAGAACGCGCCGATCCCCAGCACCAAATTATTGTCACGCTGCGCGACGCCGAAACCGAGTATCAGAAGTTGCAAGTGATAGACGATCAGGCAGGCGGCGGAGAAGGCGAACCAGCGGGCTGAAGACCCGAAGACGCGCGCGCGTGAAAAGCCGAGAACTGCCGCGACCAGCCAGATGAACGCGCCGCCAACCAGCAACGCCAGAAAGACCGGCGTGAAGTATGAAGGCGCGCGGAAAGTTTGATCGTCGGCCTGCGCCAGCGTCGTCAGTAACAAGGTCATCAACAACATCACCTTTGGCGTCTCCTCTTGATACTCAACAGGGACAGGTAAATCGTGACCGGTGACAAGACAATGCTGGGGATTGCGGGTGAGCAGATGAAGAGCAGACCGTGCTTCTTCTTATTTCTTCAATCCGCATTCCGCAATCTGAAATCCGCAATTATCTGGTCACCTGTCACTTCTGAGTACTGTAGAGTCATCAAACAACAAAACGCCGTTCGCGCCGCGGCAGGCTTTGAAGTCTGCCGCGGCGTATGCAAACGGCGTTTCCGTTGTTACTAAACGAACCGCGCGTTGGCGCACGTAACAAGCGTCGCGCCACCACACGGCACAGCGAGGAACGAATAGCTCGACCCGCGTTACAAGATTACGCACCGTGGAGCGATCCACAAACTTCCCCGCTTACTGCGTGATGTGAATTTCTTCTTCCTTGTTAACGTGTCGGAGGAAGTAACCGAGTGCGCAGACGCACGCGACTACTGCCGCGCCGATGGCCGTCCACAGATAGGACGTGTTCCCTTCCCGCCCGGAAGACGAGATGAACTGATAGAACTGCCACACGGCGAACACCAGCGCAAGAATTCCGACCAACCCCAGCAGGATGTCAATCAAGTTTTTCATGGTGAACCTCCAGCGTTCGTTTTGTCAGTGAAGATGATGGCTCCAGAAAGCGAACCGATTCCAACGCTTCTTCGAGTTTGCGGGGACGTGTTGTGTGACGCTTCAGTTTTGACGAAAAACCTTTGTGATGCGCGAATATGTTAACTCTCTCCGGCGCGAGAAGCAAGAATGTTTTTTGCGCGATGCGGGGTCACACTTGCTCTGCGGGCGGGCTTCAAATTTATAGAATCAAGCGGCGGTCGCCGGCGCGGCGCGTGATGCGTTCGCGGTCGAGATATTCAAGCAGTGGAATCGCGTACTTGCGCGAGATGCCGAACAAATCTTTGAACGCAGCAACATCAATCAAACGCTCCGGTTCGTGCGCGGCGGCGTACTCACGTAATCCTTTCGTCAGATTATCAAGGGCGGCGCGGTGCATCAGCAGGTCGTTACTGACGCGCACCAGCACGCCTCCCTCAATCAGCAACTGTAGAATCTTCCGTCCGTGCTCGCGCTTCGCTGCCGTGACACCGGCACGCGTTAACGATTCATCAAAGGGCGGAGCTTCGAGCGCGGCGTCGCGATAGACTTTTTCAAGTCGGTCGCGCAACTCCGCATCGGCGTCGGAGAGCGCGAGCGTATGCCGGACTGAGCGCACGATCTCGCGCTCGGAAACCAACTTGCCCGTCGCTTCGGCCTGCGTCAACACCGCGCGAAACACTTCCGGCGGGGCGTGCGCGAAGACACGCTCGCGCAACGTTTCGCGAGCCATCCCACGCGCCAGCGGCTCGCGCCGATGATGAGCTTCGACCTCGTCGCGCGCCGCCTGCAACAAGCCTTCCAGCACATCCCGCACGACGAGCACGCCGCCGGCGTCGATCACAATACCGCGCTTCACGGCTTCGACCAGCGCTGTGCTCATCACCTCGTCGCGCCAGCCGGTGCGCGCCGCTGCGTCGGCGAGCCGCAGGCCACGCTCGCCACCCACTTCGACGAAAGCCGCAAGCCGCGCCGCGTCGTCGGCCTCGGCCAACGCCGCGAGTCTCGTGCGCACCGCCGCGCGTTCACGCCCGCGATGCTTGACCGTGTGGGCGTCGAGCACACGCCCGCCGGCGATGGTGTGCGGCGGCGAATACGAGCGCACGATGAAACGCTCGTCGGGAAGCGCCGAGACCGGCGACTCAAGTCGGAACTGCACCATCCCGCGCCCGCCCGCCGCGACCTCGCCTTCCGGTTCAATCACCTGCACGCGCGCCAGCACTTCCGCCGTGCCGAGATGGACGCGCACACGTTGGCGCGAGCGCAAAGATCGCGGCGCGCTCGCCAGCACGTCAACCTCCGCATCGAAGATTTGCGTCGGATGCAGTCGGCCCGTCGGCGCCAGCACCATCCCGCGCTCGATGCCCGCGGCCTCGACGCCACCGAGATTGACTGCCGTCCTCTGTCCGGCCTTGGCACGCCCGACGCTCGCCCCATGCACCTGCACCCCGCGCACGCGCACACGCTGTCCACCGGGCAGTAGTTCCATCTCGTCGCCCTCAGCGATTTCGCCGGCGACGAGCGTCCCCGTCACCACCGCGCCGAAGCCGCGCATCGTAAACGCGCGATCAATCGGCAGCCGCGTTACCGTCCGCGCCGAGCGTGCCGGCGCGTCTTCTCCCGTCGCGCGCAACACCGTCCGCAGTTCGTCGAGTCCCACACCGGTGCGCGCACTGACCGCGACGACCGGCGCGCCTTCAAGAAACGACCCGGCGACCAACTCTTCGATTTCAGCACGTACCAGCGCCAGCAACTCGGCATCAACGACATCGGTTTTAGTGACGACCACCAGGCCCGACCTGACCGCGAGCAGACGCGCGATGTTGAAGTGCTCGCGCGTCTGTGGCATCACGCCCTCATCGGCGGCGACGACCAGCGCGACCGCGTCGATGCCGTGCGCGCCGGCGAGCATGTTTTTGATGAATCGCTCGTGGCCGGGAACATCGACAAAGCCGATTCGCACCTCACCCAGATCAAGTTCCGCAAACCCCAAATCAATCGTAATGCCGCGCCGCTTTTCTTCCGGTAGACGGTCGGCGTCGACGCCCGTCAGCGCACGCACCAGCGTCGTCTTTCCATGATCGATGTGCCCAGCCGTGCCGACGATGATTGAATGCATGATTGATAATAAACAGTTTTCAGTTTCCAGTTTTCAGATCGAAGCTGAAGACTGAAAACTCAAAACTGAAAACTGCTTTCACCCCAGCCACTTGAAGACGCCGATGATGTCGGAAAAGTCGTCGCTCCATAAAGGCGCATCAGGGTGGCCGATCAGCGGCAGCCAGCGCGTGTCGCCCTCAGTCAACGCGGTCAGGTCTTCCGGGTGGCGCGCCAACACTACCCACTGCGACGGCTCCTTGCCGTTGATGGAATCGTACTCCCGGTCGTCCATCACGAAAGCTGTCAGACCGGCGTCCTTCGCCAAACCCTCGGCGACGTGATGCAGATTCAGACTGCGGTTCGAGACGTGGAAAGCGAGCAGGCCCCGGTCGGCGAGTTTATCGAGATATAATGCCAGTGCCTCTTTCGTCAACAGGTGTGCCGGAATCGCGTCGGAACTGAAAGCGTCGAGCACGATCAGGCCATAGTGTCTCGGCGGCGCGTTTCGTATCTGAAGGCGCGCGTCGCCAAGCACGATCTCGATTGGCACGGCGGCACACTCGCTCAGGTAGCTGAAGAACTTCGGAGCGCGCGCGACCTCGATCATCGCCGGATTGATTTCGTAGAACGTCCACCGCTCACCTGTCTGCGCGTATGCCGCGGTGGCCCCGGTGCCGAGACCGATGACCGCCACGTTCGGCGTCGCCGGCTGCGCGTCAAATGCCGCGAACACCGAGCCGAGCGGCCCGGTGCGGTGAAAGTAAGAGAGCGGCTCGCAGCGGCGCGGCGAATCGATGAACTGCCGTCCATGAATCGTGCTGCCGTGCTGTAGGCGGTGAAACGTCCCCGAAGCACTGCGCGTCACACGCAGCGTCCCGTAAAAGTTCCGCTCGACGTGCAGCGTGCGCGTGCCTCCTTGTGTGTAGACGACGCTGCCGAGCATCACCGCGCCGAGTCCGAAGGCGAAGCGCACCGGCCAACGCGCGAAAAAGTGATTGAGCACCATCAGCGGGATGCCGAGCACGAACGCCACGCGCCCGACCATACCGATCTCAAAGCGCGTCGACGCGAGCGCGAGCGCAGCGGTGAGCAACCCGATGCCGATTGGATAAACAGCGTCGCGCCAGCAGAGCGTA
>JALZJL010000338.1 GCA_030859785.1 Acidobacteriota bacterium | reverse complement strand
CTTCATCCTTCATCCTTCATCCCTTAAGAGTCCTTCCTGCCGCTCGACTTTGAACAGTTGCCAGTCGCCCGCGATGCCGTCGAGCGTGTGCAGGCCGTGATTGATGAAGCGGATGCCTGAGCCGGCGACGAGATCTTTCACCGTGCTTGAGACGAGCACCTCGCCGGATGCGGCGCGTCCTCTGATTTGCGCCCCGATCTCGACAGCCAGTCCGCCCACTTGCCGGTCTTTTAAAATATCGCACTCGCCGGTGTGCAGCCCAGCGCTGATTTGGACGCCGAGGCGCGAGGTATGACGATTGCTGCGCTCGGAGTAAAGAAGCTCGACGAAATTTTACGAATGCGGAACGAAGCCTCGCGCACCGATGGACGGTTGGCCGGCGCGGGTCTGACCGGCATCGCCCGCCGCTTCCAACAGGAGGTGCCGAAGGTCAACACTGCACCGTGGCTCTTGGCAACCGGCGAAGACTTCCGTTATCACGAAACAGTCGGCGGCTCACCGACACTGGCGACGCGACTGATGCACCGTTACATGGATCAGGTCATCCGGCTCTCGACGGAGAACCGGGAGGTGCGCAGACAGTTTATGGAAATCTTCCACATGATGAAGCCGCCCTCGGCGATGTTTCACCCACACGTCTTTCGGCGGGTCGCGGAGCAGGTTTGGCGGCTGATGACGTGGCCGAAAGGAACAATCTCGCCGACGCAGACAGTCGCCGGCGCGGGCCGCACGGCAATCGGCAACACGTAGTTTTTCGGTAGTGGAGTCATAGGGGATTGCTGAAAGATTTGAAAACCGGAGGTGATTGCCAATGTCTCAAGGGTTGGAAAGCGGACACCTTCATGGGTTTTAGCGGCCAGCTTCGAGGTTGATGGGGGTTTTGCGCGCCTTTCCTAATAGAAGCAATTACAAAAGCTATCAATAGCACGGCGGACATCCGTTCGCTCCTCATGCAAAGGCGCAACTCATGAATTTTACAATCCCTGTCAGGAAAACCACGCGAGTGCTAACCGTTATTGTGTTGTATTTGATGCTTGCCAGCGTGATTGGACAATCATTCAAGTTTTACTTAAACCATGCCAACCTGCTGGGATTTGTGCCGCTTTTCGATGTCAATATCGAAGGAAATATTCCCACTTACTACTCGTCCATGACGCTCCTGTTTTGTTCCATCCTTCTGGGAGTGATCGCTTATGCGAAAAAGATCAATGGAGGCGAGTATATCTTTCACTGGAGAATGCTTTCATTTATCTTTTTGTATTTATCCTTAGACGAAGCGGCAGGCCTGCATGATCTGGCAGGTAGATTATTAGGCTCCGCGCTCGACACCAGGGGCGTGCTCTACTACGCCTGGGTTATTCCCGGGACAGTGTTGGTGGTTATTACCGGGCTGGCTTATTTGAGGTTCCTTGCTGATCTTCCTGCAAAGACACGGCATCTCTTTCTTGTGGCTGGCACTCTTTTTGTTGGCGGAGCGCTCGGCATGGAACTGGCCGAAGGTTGGTTTGATGATCTTCATGGCGTAGGAAACATCACGACCGCGATGCTGACGACAGTTGAAGAGTTCTGCGAGATGATAGGAATCGTTGTCTTCATTCATGCACTACTGTCATATATAAGTTTATATGTAGAAGATGTGCAGTTCTGTGTTGAAACAGAGCCGGTAGCAAATCAACCACAGACGCTACTCGATTACAACACACAACCAGCAATAGAAGTTCTGCAATATTAGGTTGACTACACTAACAGAGGTCGCGGCTGTAACATGCCTGCTGACAACTTCGCTCGCGTTCACACTCGACAAAACAAGCGCCGCTTCTCGACGAAGCGGCGCTTGTTTTTAATTGAAGTTGATTCTTTCTTTAACCGAACACGCCTCTGAATTTCGCCGCGCTGGTGACGTAGCCGGGGAAGACCGTCGGCAGATTAGTGTTGCCCAAGTGCCGCGACGCAACTTCGCCGAACACGTCGCGGAAGTCGGTCGTCAGCGCCAGATCGCGGCCTTCGTAGAGCTTGTCGTTGCCGAGGCTCGGCCACTCGCCGTAAACCTGACCGCCGCGCACGCCGCCGCCGACGACGAACATCGCGTTGGCGTGCCCGTGATCCGTCCCGCGCGTGCCGTTCTCGCGCGCGGTGCGCCCGAACTCCGACATCGTTAGAATCACCACGTCGTCCATCCGCTGCGGGCCGAGGTCAGTGACGAGCGCGTTGATGCCTGCGCCGAATTGCTGCAACAACAACGCGAGTTGTCCGCGCGCGCCGCCTTCATTAACGTGTGTGTCCCAGCCGCCCATGTCGGTGAACGCGATTTCGAGTCCGACACCGGCTTTAATCAACTGCGCAATCTGAAGCAGCGAATCGCCGAAGCGCCCGCGTGGATACTGCGCGCCGTTCTCCGGTTTGTACTGTGACGGGTTCGCCTGCTTCAGAAATTTGATTGCTTCAAACGTCTCGCGCCCCGTACCGCGCAACGCATCGCCTGCGCTCTGTTCATAGATGTCCTCAAAACCGCCCTGCATTTTCGCCGAGTTCGCGCCCGCACGGATTGTGAAATCGGCGAGGTTGGAAATCGCCAGCGCCGACGCGCGACCCTGCAACACACGCGGCAGATTCTGCGTCATCGAGACAGCACGAAACGGCGACGCTTTCGCATTCGTCTTCGCTTGCAGGTAACGGTTCAGCCAACCGTCCGGCGTCGACTTTCTGCCGGGCGTGCCTGACTCCATGTAATCCTGCGCGTCGAAGTGCGAGCGCGTGTTGTCGGGCGACCCCGTGGCCTCGACAATCGCCAGACGCTTTTCGTTCCATAAGTTTTTAAGCGGAGCGAGCGTCGGATGCAGCCCGAAAAATCCGTCGAGGTCAATCGCCGCTTCACCGCTATTGCCCCGGCCCGGCCTCGGAATCGCGAGCGTCGGGCGCAGAGAGTAATACTCGCTTTCGCCGTGCGGCACGATCATATTCAGGCCGTCGACCGCGCCGCGCTGAAAGATCGTGATCAAAGTCTTGCGTCGCCCGTTGGCGGCGCGCGTCAGACCTTGCGCGAGCACAGTGCGTTGAAGAAATGACGGCGCATCACTCATCAAACCGAAACTCGCGAGCGCGATGCCGCCCTGTTTGAGAAAGAATCTTCGACTGTCGTTCATATGCATGATGACCTCTGTTCTACGTTCACATGATGGCTTGCGTCACCGATAGTCATAACTCAATAACCCCTTTAACTCTCTCACTGAGCCGACGCGAAAAAAACTCCGCGTCATCGAAGTTAACAAGAGATCGGAATCATTAGCGCAACGATCACGCAACGTCGACGTCCCGACTCTTAGACTCCAGACTTCCAAGGCTTATTGTCGTTGAAATTCCGGCGTGCCGAGAATCAGCGCGGCGATGCGCGCGACTTCCGGGTTAATCGCCGGGAGCGTGCTGTCGAGACCGCGCATCACGCGCCGCCCTTCGCCGCGCCCGAAGCCGCCCCGGCGCGCCGTATCGCGTCCCTGAACATTACCGACCATCGCGGCTGACTCGTCGACTTGCGCGACGGGCGTTTGGATTGACGCCGCCGCATCGGGCGAGTTGAGTTGCTTCAACAGCGTCTCTTTCGTTCTCGGCGACACGTTACCCTGCAAGATCAAGTTCAGGAACTGATCGACGACGCGCGCCTGGTCTGCCCGAGAGATTTTGTTGTTTGGGATTTCTCCGGCGAAGCGCGCGAGGTCGACGCGCGTCCCCGGAATGCGGTTGCTGACCAGCGCGAGCGCGAAGTTCAAACGTTCCAGCAACGCGCCGGTGTTCACCCAGTGCTCGGCGGTATCGGGGTAGCCGGTCGGCGCCTGGTACATGTAGAGCGGCTCGCCCATCTTCGCCACCCAACCGTGCAGTGCGGGCCGACCATCGGTCTCGCCCCCGAGCGTTCTGATCGCGCTGATCGCCAATTCAAACGGCGTCTTGATCTTGGCGCGCCGTGCCTCGACAGAATTAAATTCCGTCGACGTAAAGATGGCGCGCAGCGTCTCGCGGATGTCACCGTCGCTCTTGGTAAATGCCGCCGCGACGCGCTCAACAAGTGACGGTGACGGATTGTCAGTAACGAAGCGGCGGCACAATTTCGTCGCGATAAATTTCGCGGTCGCGGGATGACGGGACAGAATATCGAGCACCGTCTCACCGTCCTTGATGCCGCCGCCCGCTGGAATCTTGTGGCCGAGCACCATCTTTTCGCCGTCGTCATGGAGCCGCGCGTTGAAGTAAGACTTCGCCGCGTTGTTGCCCGCGACGACACCGCGCGGGTCAATCAGTGTCCAACCGGTGAAGGCGCGTGCCACTTCCTGCACATCCTTCTGCGTGTAACCGCCGTCGACGCCGAGCGTGTGCAGTTCCATCAACTCGCGTGCATAGTTTTCGTTGATGCCGCGGCGCGGTCGCTTCGGTTGCTGCGGCGGCATCCCCATCTGACCTGCCTGCTCGTTCTCCGTCTGCTGCCGTCTCCGCTTCATCCCGCCGCCGCGCGGTTCTGACTCATTCATCCGCATCAAGCGGCGGCGTTGCTGTTGACCGAGCGGCGCGCGCGTGTTCGGGCTGACGCTTTGAAAGTTGTCGAGGTAGAAGAGCATCGCCGGACTCTCAGCCGTCGCGCCGAGCAGGTCGCGAAACTTGCCGAGCGCGCGCGGACGAATCGTGTCGCGGTCGTACGAAGTCAGAAACCATCTGTCCGCCCCCTTGTTCGCGAAGATGTTGAAGTGGTTCGTCCAGAAATCAACCAACACCTCCTGCAACTGCCGCTCAGTGTAGACGGCGCGCAGGATTCGTGACGATTGCAGTTCGGCGGTGATGCGTTGCGGACTTTCCAGATTGTTCTCGCGCATGTAAGCGATGATCGCCCGCCGGTAGTCTCCACGATCTTGATCGTTGCTCGCGCCCTTCTTGTTTTGTCCGGCAGCCACCGCCCCCGCGCTCATCTCGCCGTTACTACCCACCGTCGACGCACCGCCGACCGCCGAAGCTGTCATCGCGTCATCCATCGCCGCCGTATTCTTGGCCGCGTTGTTGTTGCCGTTCGGCGCGGTTGGCGGGGTGCCTTTCGTGCGACTCTCGATGATCGCCGCGAGTTCCGGCGGCACTGGTTTACCGCTGCGTTGAAGTTGGCGGATGAGCACGCCGGGGTTCGGGTATTTCGCTAATAACTCGGCGGTCGTCATCGACAGCGTCGGGAGGTTTTTGATTTTCGATGCGACCAGCGCGTCATCGATCTGATCGGGGCGCAACTGTTGCTCGACATAGCGTTCGACGCCCATTGCCCGCACACGCTCGACATCGCCGGGGCGCGCGCCGAAGCCGAGGCGGTTCAGCACGTGCAGGATGCGCTGTTCTTCGCTGATGGCTTTCGCTTGTTCTTTCAGTTTGCGTTGCGCCTCCGCGCCGCCGGGCAAGAACATGCCGGAAAGAAGCGCGAGCAGCATCAACAAAGCAGTGGCGCGCGAACGTGTGTGAAAGGATTTCATAGAGACTCCAAAGTTTTAGTTTTAATTGCTGTGAGTTATTGACGCTGTGAAATTACTGGACTTCGAGAAAAAGAATAAGCCATCGAACAGTTTTCAGTTTTTAGCTGAAAACCGAAAACTGTTTATTTTTCCGTTTTACTTCTCGGTCGCTCTCTCGGTTGATTTGTGGCTGAATGGTTTCGTGAATTCAACTTGTAAGTGCAACTCGGTTAACTGCTCAGAGGACGCCGGTTAGTGTCTCCGGTTAGGGGCATAACTGTTGCAGGCAAAAGGGCTTCAAAAACAGTCGAGCGACCTTACCACTG
>JALZJL010000301.1 GCA_030859785.1 Acidobacteriota bacterium | reverse complement strand
AAGCGGGCGCGATGGCGCTCGGCGTCGGCGCGGATTTGGTGGACACGAAGGCGCTGGCGGAAGGAAACGGGCAACTGATTACAGAGCGCGCCCGGCAGTTCGTCGAGATCGTGAAGGAAGCGCGCGGCGGAGAATAGGGCACAAGTAAAAAGGCAAAAGGCAAAAAATACGATACGCTGACTTTTGACTTCGGCATTAATGATGAACCGCAGAGACTTTCTGAACGCAACGACGCTGGCGCTCATGGGCGCGAGTTGTACGCGTGACCTCTGCGCGGAAGCTGCGCCCGATCACAACGTCGTGATAACTACGCGGGGTGCCGTTCGTGCCGATCAACTCGGCGTGACGTTGATGCACGAGCACTTGATGGTTGATTTTCTCGGCGCGGCCAAGGTCAACAAAAATCGTTACGATCAGGCGGAAGTTTTTCGCGTCGCGTTGCCGCACCTGAAGCGCGCGGCGGAATTGGGATGCCGCACATTCGTCGATTGCACGCCGGCGTACATCGGCAGAGATGCGTGGCTGCTGCAACGCCTGTCGCGCGCCGCCGGGATCAACGTCATCACGACGACCGGGTACTACGGCGCGGCGAATGACAAGTTCGTGCCGGCGCACGCTTACCGCGAGAGCGCCGAGCAGTTGGCAGCGCGTTGGACGAAAGAGTTCGACGGCGGCATTGAGGGTACAACCGTTAAGCCCGGCATCATCAAGATTGGGGTTGATGCCGGGCCGCTCTCCGCGATTGATGCGAAGCTGGTTCGCGCGGCGGCGCTCACGCATTTGCGGACAGGCTTAACGATCTGCTCGCACACCGGCGACGGCGTGGCGGCGATGGAACAATTGGATGTCATCGCTCAACTGGGCGTGCGTCCGCAAGCGTTCGTCTGGGTACATGCACAGAACGAGAAGAACCGAGATGTGCATGCGCGCGCGGCGGAGCGCGGTTGCTGGGTCGAATTCGACGGCATCAGCCAGGAGAGCGCCAAGCAATACGCCGAGACGCTGAAGCAGATGGTCGGGCGTGGCTTCCTCAATCAGACGCTTATTTCGATGGACGCCGGTTGGTATCACGTCGGCGAGCCGGGCGGCGGAAAGTTCCGCGGCTACGAGAGCCTCTTCCTGGATTTTCTGCCTGCGCTGCGTGATGGCCTGAATGAAACTCAGGTCAAACAGTTGCTCATTGGCAATCCGCAGAAAGCTTTAACGCTCAGTGTCAGAGCGGGAGCCTAAATATCCATCACCGTCGAACGGTATCAACTCTTACGGCCCTTCCAGTTGTGAGGGGCGCGTGAATTATTAACACAGAGAGCACAGAGATGGAGACACAGAGGCCACGGAAAGCATTTCTCTGTGTCTCCATCTCTGTGCCTCTGTGTTAAGCCTTATTCCACCTCACACTCAAACAAGAATTTCTTAAATCACCGGCAATATGCAACCAACTATGAAAGCAAAATTCCCTCTCGCTCTAATCTGTTTTCTTGGCCTCGCTTTAACCATCGTCGTCCCGCCGGCTTCGGCTTCGCCGCGCATCAAGGTGATCAAACTCACGGTGACAAACCCGACAACGGAGGCGCGCCCCGCCGAGAACATCGTGGTCAGCGTCGCCGATTTGAAGCGGATCGCGCCTGAATTCAAAGCCGCCGCGTGCATCGTCACAGCGAGCGATGCCGCGACACTCGAAGAAGACGCACGCACGTTGCAGACGACCGAACTGCCTTCGCAGGCGGACGACTTAGACGGCGACGGCAAACTCGATGAGATTGCTTTTCAGCTTGATCTGAAACCTTCGCAGACGCGCGTCGTGACCGTTGCGTTTGGCGAGGCGGCGACGGTTCAGCGTCTGCGCGGCGAATTTCCGAAACGCACGCACGCGAAGTTCGCGACCAAGTATGAAGGGATGGGCTGGGAGTCGGACGTGACGGCGTGGCGCATCTACTTCGACAAACGAAACGCGATTGATCTGTTTGGCAAGCGCCGGCCTGGGCTACATCTGGAAATGTACGGCTTGCCCGAATACGACTATCACGAAGAGTCGCCGTATGGTCGTGACATCTACAAGAACGGTGAAGCCATCGGCATCGGCTCAATCGCCGCGTTGGTTGATGGCAAAGTGATCAAGGTGGCTGACGTAGCGGAACGCAAATGGCGCATCATCAGCGCCGGGCCGGTACGTTCCATCATTGAACTCACGTACAACGGTTGGAAGGTTGGGGGACGTTCCGTTGATCTGACGAGTCGCATCACGCAATGGGCTGGCGAACGGGGTTTCGAGCATCACATCACGTTAAAGAACGGTGACGGCCTCACACTGGTAACTGGCCTGCCTACCAAGCCGGGTATTTCGGGGCATATGTGGACGCCGGTTGAATCTTCCTTAAGCATAACAAAGAGGGCAGTTGCGGCGTTACAGAGTTGGGGGCCTCAAGTGCTTCGGACAGGCGCGACAGCGACAGGCTCATTGCCCGACCAGAATCTCGGCTTGGCTTTGATCGGGACGGACCTAGAGAGTGGGAAGGGTATCACTATCGCGTCCGACCATATGCTTTATGTACGCCCCGCAAATAACGCGGCGCGTTGGTATGTCACGGCGGCGTGGGATCAAGAGGGAGGCGAGCGACTGGACGCGACCGGTAACGGGAGGCAAAGGAACCAGAGCGGCTCGCGAATCTACACGGCGACGGACGCGATCACCACCGCCGAAGCTTTCAACGCATACGTGAAGTCAGAGGCATCACGTATCGCAAGTCCGGCTCGGGTCAGCATGCTGTCGAAAGAAGCTACGTCGCAGTCCGCGCCGCCCGACACGCTCGCGCCGGCCACGTCGAAGACTTACACGCAGGCTATCGAATTGATTCGTCAACAAATCGACCGCACTGCGCAACAGTGGGAACCGATTGTCTCCAAAGCTCCCGGCGAGGCGTTTGATAAGTACGACGGTCCCGGCTTCTTCACTGAGGGCGACAATCAAACCGGCGAGTGGAAATCACAGAAAGGTTATTTCTGGACGGGCAGCTTCTGGGTCGGCGAGTTGTGGAAGATGTACGGGCGGACCAAGGACGAGAAGTATCGCCGCTGGGCCGAGACGTGGAACGCGCGGCTGCTCGGCAAAGAGATGCGACAGAATCACGACACCGGTTTCCTGAACTACTATGCGTCGGTCTTCGGCTATCAACTGACGAAAGACCCGAAGTACCGCACGAGCGGACTGCGCGGCGCCGAGCGTCTGAAGCAGCATTACAATCCGACTACTAATCTGGCCTCGTCGTGGGAGGTGAACGGCGACGACACGATTATCGACACGATGATGAATCTGCAAATCTGGTGGTGGGCGTCGAAGGAAACGGGCGATCCTCAGTGGCGCGAGATGGGACTGAAGCACGCGTTGAGGAGCGCTGAGTGGCTCGTGCGTCCTGACGGCTCGGTGATTCAATCCGTTCACTACAACCCCGGCGACAACCGACAGGAGTTCAGTTCGCACGGCGTCAAAGTAAAAGTTGCGACTACTGCGAAGCCCGGCGAACAAGTCTTTCATCACACGCATCAGGGCTTTGCCGCCGACACCGCGTGGGCGCGCGGCACGGCGTGGGCGCTTTATGGTTTCGCGGTCGCGCACGACGAAACGAAAGACCCGCGTCTGCTTGCAACCGCCGAGAAGATCGCGGCGTTCGTCATTGATCGTCTGCCCGAAGACGGTGTGCCGTGGTACGACTTTCACGACGAAGGCGTGCACTTCCGCAACCGCGACACATCTGCTGCCGCGCTGATCGCCGCCGGACTGCTTCACCTCTCTGAGTCAGTCAGCGATAAAACGCGCGCGCAACTTTATCGGCGTGATGGCGAGCGCATCGTGCAGTCGGTGATTGATCGTTACCTGACGCCGGTCGCGGCGGGTGACGCGACACCGCCCGGCGTGCTGCGCCACGGCTCTTCGACGCGCCCGCACGACGGGATGCTGACCTACGGCGAATATTACCTGCTCGAAACTCTGCTGTGGCTCGACGAGCATAAAGCGGAGCGAGGAATGCGGTGACGGTTTAGACCATTGCGTCAGGACATCCAACCAAAACGCAAAAGTGAGATAGATAGCATGTTGTTTCTCGGCATCGACGTTGGGACGGGTGGGACACGCGCCGTCGTGGTTGATGAGAGCGGGCGTGTGGTTGCCGCCGCCATCGATGAACACGCGCCGTTCGCGTCGCCGCAGACGGGGTGGGCAGAACAGGACGCGCGCGACTGGTGGCGGGCGACCGCCGGCGCGGTGCGGGCCGTGCTCGCACATGACGGGGTGGGCGCGGAAGAGATTGCTTGTGTCGGACTCACCGGGCAGATGCACGGCTCGGTGCTGCTCGACAAAAAAGGCGAAGTCCTGCGTCCCTCGCTCATCTGGTGCGATCAGCGGACGGAAGCACAGTGTCGCGCGTTGACGGAGAAAATCGGCGCGGCGCGTTTGATCGAACTCGTCTCGAACCCGGCGCTGACCGGCTTCACGCTGCCGAAGATGTTGTGGGTGCGCGAGCACGAGCCGCAAGTTTGGGCGCGCGTCGCGAAAGTTCTATTGCCGAAAGATTACGTGCGCTTTCGTTTGACCGGCGATTACGCGAGCGATGTGGCCGACGCTTCAGGCACGCTGCTGTTTGATGTCTCCGGACGGCGCTGGTCGGCGGAGATGCTTGACGAGTCAGAGATAGATCAGACGTTGCTGCCGCCGGTGTATGAATCGCCGGAGATCACGGGCAGCATCTCACCCGAAGGCGCGGCGGCGACGGGCTTGTGCAACGGTACTCCGGTTGTCGCGGGCGCGGGCGATCAAGCGGCGGGCGCGGTCGGGATGGGCATCGTGCGCGTCGGCGCGGTCAGCGCGACCATCGGCACGTCGGGCGTGGTGTTCGCGGCGACTGACCGTCCATCGCTTGACCCACTCGGGCGCGTCCACACGTTCTGTCACGCGGTCCCTGGGCGTTGGCATGTGATGGGTGTGACGCAGGCGGCGGGACTTTCTTTGCGCTGGTTCCGCGACCAATTCGGCGCGGGCGCGGATGACGGGCGCGATCCTTACGAGCGTCTGAGCGAAGAAGCGGCTACGGTTCCGCCGGGCGCAGACGGCGTGATGTGGGCACCATATCTGATGGGCGAGCGGACGCCGCACCTTGATCCGCACGCACGCGCGGCGCTGACGGGCCTCGCGGCGAATCACAAGCGCGCACATTTCATCCGCGCGATTCTCGAAGGCGTCGCGTTTTCTTTGCGCGACACGTTGACGATCTTTAGTGAGATGGGTGTGCCGGTTGAAAGCATTCGTCTCGGCGGCGGCGGCGCGCGCTCCGCGGTGTGGCGGCAGATTCAGGCGGATGTATACGGGCAGGCGATTGAAATTGTCGAAGCTGAGGAAGGTGCAGCTTATGGCGCGGCGTTACTCGCAGGCGTCGGCGCTAATGCATGGCCGAGCGTCAACGCGGCGTGTCAGTCAGTGGTGCGCGTCGCCGAAAGAGTTGAGCCTGACGCGCAGAGCGTTGAGTTGATGAATGGTCGGTACAAAAGTTTTCGCGCGCTGTATCCGGCGCTACGCGAGATCAGACAGCAAGACGATGATTAAGGGAATGATATTAGACTTCTTGGAAAAGTAAAAAAAGCCGTTTGTTTAGAGGCTTGCTTGCGCCCACTGTTGCCCGTGACATTTAACCATGCACCGGCGGGCAGAGCCCGCCTCTAAACATGGCAATTGATTTTTGCAAGATGTCTGTTGATTTGGGAAAACGAGTTTGAG
>JALZJL010000254.1 GCA_030859785.1 Acidobacteriota bacterium | reverse complement strand
TGCAATTATCTTGTCACCCGTCACGCTTGAGAAGCTTACGGCTTCACCGTCTCCGCCGGATCATCGTTCATCGCCGCGCGCATCGCCACAATCACCGGCTCGGTCACGCGACGACGGCGCAGTTCGGTCAGCTTCTGCGGCGCGAGGTCATACTCCGCCGGTGACTGTTCGATGCGCCTGATGATCGTGCCTTCCGTAAAACCGGCTTCGACTAACTCGACGACCGAGTCGTTGGTCAGCGTCGGTGTCCTCTCCAACTTCGGCGGCGCATTGCCGGCCTCCGCCGGTGGGCGCAATATCCTGACCGTCGCGCTGCCGGTTGTCTGCGTCTCACCTTCGCTACCGCTGGTGCCGCCGCGCGTGCGCACTCGCCCGCGAGAGCCACCCGACGAACCAAAAATATTCACCGCGCCGGGGTCGGATGTTCCGTTTCGCGTCGCATCGGATTTGTCGCCTCGATCATTAAAGAGCGGGTCGTCATCGTCGACCCATGCAGCGCCCTCGTCCATCATTCCCTGACCAACGTCCAGCATCGCCAGAATCACTTTCTCGCTGACGCCGCCTTTCTTCAACTCGATCAGGCGTTCGGGCGCGAGGTCGAAGCGCGTCGGTCGCGAGCGAATGATGGCGACCACAGTGCTCTCGCGAAAGCCTGCGCGCACGAGTTTCATCACCGCGCTGTTGGTCAGCGGAGCCTCGCCATCCTGCGCACGCACCGGCTCGCCGGGAAGGATAAGCACCAACATGCACAGGGCAACCGTCAGAATCAAGGGATGCACTCTCATATCTTTGACCCTCGTTTAGGGCAACTTCCCATCCGCCTTGTTGGTCTGCGGCGATGCGGGCGGCAACGCACCGTGTTGATACCGCGAAGAAATCCGCCGCACATAGTTGCGTGTCTCGCGATATGGCGGAACGCGTTGGCCGTACTTCATCACCGCGCCCTCGCCGGCATTATAGCTCGCCAGCACCAGATCGACGCGCCCGCCGAAGCGTTGATGTAGTTCCTTCAGATAGCGCGTCCCGCCCATGATGTTCTGCGCCGGGTCGCGGCTGTTGCGCACCCCGAACCGCGCCGCCGTGCCCGGCATCAACTGCATCAATCCGCGCGCTCCCTTCGGTGACAGCGCGCCCGCGTTAAAGTGCGACTCCTGCTCCATGACGCAGAATATCAAATACGGATCGACGCCGTAACGTGCACCGCTCTGTCTAATCAACGCGTCGAGACTCGCTCTGCCGGTCGTCCAGCCGTGCGCTTTCCACGCTCGCTCGGAAGATGTCTCGCCGACGACCGGCAGCGGCCCGCGTTCAATTCGTTCGACGCGCGAGCGATCAAGCAGCATCGAAACGTTGCCGCGCCGATGCCACACACCGTCCGCCGTCTCTGCCGCCTCATCGACTTCGATCCGCGCCCCACCGACCAGGTAAATTCTCACGGGAACAGATGTCGACATGCTCTGTGCGACCGGCGTCAGTTTCGAAACGGCGTCCGCTTTGGCGGTAGACGTTTCAGCCACGCTTGTTGCGCGCTCGATTTTCTTGACGCGGGTGCGCTCGACAAATTGGGTCACGCTGTTGCGTCGGAACCACACGCCTTGCGCGTCCTCCCACGCCTCATCAACTTCAACAATCGTGCCGTCGATCATCCGCAAACGGTCGGCGAGTGCGAAACCCGTCGTGGCGAAAAGAAGAATGGCCGCCACCAGCAGCCGACTGATGATGAATGCGGTGTGGCGGCGGAAGACCCGCGAAAAACTACCGATGTTAAGAAAATTATTCAGACACGAATGACACGAATCGCACGAATTAAAGCATTGGCAGCAGTCACGCGAGGCAACGAGAGCGATGGTGGTGTGACATGCCTTTTCGGTCAGATATTTCACTCGTGACATTGGTGTCATTCGGCTTTCAGTTTTCCTTAATCGTAGTGGCGGCGACCAGAGGGTTGGGATGAGCTAAGGCGCTGCGCGCGATTTCGGCATCGCGACTACGGCCACCACGTTCGTACAGTTCCGCAAGTCGTTGCAGCGCTACCGTCGAGTTCGGCTGTAGGCGACGCGCTTCTTCATAGTGCTTGACGGCCTCGACCTCGCGGCCCGCGCGTTCGAGTAACGTCGCGGTGTTAATCCGCCCGTTGTATTCGCCGCCCGCCCGCGTAAAGTTTTTGAAAGCGTCATCGAATTTGCCGAGTCGGCATTGCGCCAAGCCTAAATTATTTAAGATGCGCGGGTCGTTGGGAGCAAGTTTCGCGGCACGCTTCAGTTGATCGTTCGCGCCTCGATAATCGCCTTTGAGATAGAGCGAGTAACCGGAATTGTTAAGTGCCAGCGCATCATCGCGCGATGCGCCGAGTGCTTGTGCATGAGATGCTCTGGAGCGTTCACTTAAACCCTTCCGTTCATAGGTGACGGCCAGCAAGCTATGCGCCTGACTGAGTTTCGGATCGAGCGAAGTGGCGGTTGACAGTTCAGCGATGGCGTCATTCAAACGTCCCGCCTCAAGCAGTTTCTTGCCTTGCGAAAGATGCTCACGCGCCGTGATTGTCTTTGAATCGGGTGCATACGCGGTGGTCGGTGTGCGACTGTCGTTCAAGCGCACCACGCTGGCACTTTCAAACTTTTGAGCATCCTTCTCAGTCATCCGTCGCGGCTTGCCATCGTCGCGACCGGCGCCGAAGAGTTTGGCTAAGTTCTTGAACGGAGATTTAACGGCGCTCCAAAAGCCATTGGATTTCTTTGGTTCGACTCTAAGGGCAGAGACTTTCGACACTTCCCGGTCATTGGTGCTGGCGCTGGTGACGCCGAGCAATTGCGTCCCTCCGAAGACTAAGCTTGAGAGTAACAGGAGAGTGATAGAAATATTTTTGTGCATGTTGATGACCTCTTAATTACAGCTTTAGTTACTTCGAGAATGCGTCGATCAGATTCAGAAAGGCCGGGCCGAGGATAACCATGATGATGGTTGGGAAAAGGAAAATCGTGAGTGGGAACAACAGTTTCAGGGCGGCTTTTTGCGATGACTGCTGGGCGCGCTGGCGACGTTTGGTGCGGAGGGAATCGGCAAATACCCGGACCGCGCGACCGATGGACGAGCCGAACCTGTCCGCTTGGATCATGATTGCGACGAAACTCCGCAGGTCGTCAACCCCCGTCCTCTCCGCCAAGTTACGAAGCGACTCTTCGCGTGAGCGTCCGACGCGAATTTCCAAATTCACCAACTCGAATTCTTCGTGAATGTCTGGGTGAACATTTTTCAGTTCTTCGCCGACGCGCACCATCGCGGCATTCAGCCCAAGCCCCGCTTCAACCGTCACCACCAACAGATCAAGTGCGTCGGCGAGTCCCCAAGTGATGCGCTGCTGGCGATTCCTTATCTGACGACGCAAGACGTAACGCGGCAGATAGAATCCGGAAGCAGCAGCGAGAAAACTCCAAATCAGGAAACTACTTAGTGGGCGCTGTAGAAGAAAGCACATCACCACGACCACACACGGAAGGGCGACGAAGCCGACGATCTGAATGGCACGAAAGACCATCGGCGCATCCGGCGAGCGATACCCGGCCTGCATCAACTGTTTGTGTAATTTGTTAACTTCGGTTGGCGAAGGAGGAACAAGCTGACTGATCGGGGCCGCCACTCGCTCGACCAGCGATCCGATTGAATCGTGTCCGAGGATGCCGACCGTCGGGTCCATTGCTGCCAGGCGGGCATTGACGACGCTCGCCTCGCGCGACGCTAACCAGTACACACACATCACGCCGAGCGCGATGCAAAAGAATGTCGAGATGGTGATGACGATTATCATGATTCAATCCTTCGTCGTGGTCATGATTGCTTGCGCATCTGTTTGGTCGCTTCTTCTCAGATTTTGATCGCCAGGATTTTGCGTATGAATAGCATGCCGACGAGCTGCATCCCGATGGCCGTGGCGATGATGTAGTGCCCGCGCGTGTCATGGATCAGCACGCTCATGTATTTGGGGCTGAGCGCAGTCATCAGAAGCACAATCGCGAACGGCATCAAGCACAAAATCCACGCCGATGCGCGCGAACTGGTCGTCATCGTTCGGAACTCTTCCATCATTTTGAAGCGCTCGCGGATCGTGAAGGCCACTTTCTCTAATATCTCGGCGAGGTTTCCGCCCGTCTCCCTTTGGATCAGCACGGCGGTGATGCAGAGGCGTAAATCGAGCGACGGAATTCTTTCGGCCAAATTTTCCAGCGCCAGTTTGAGCGGCAAGCCGAGCTTTTGCTCTTCGTATGTGATGCGGAACTCGGTCGCGATAGGATCGGGCATCTCGTCCGCCACCTGGTACAGCGACTCTGAAAAAGCGTGTCCGACGCCAAGCGAACGGCCCATCAAGTCGAGCGCGTCCGGGAGATACTCCATGAATTTATTGATGCGTTTTTTTCGCACCCACATGACATGCATGACGGGCGCGGCGGATGCCATCAGCCCGAGCAGAACGATTGCCGCAATTGAGTTCAGAAGCGTGAAAGCTACCAGCATCGCCAGCAAGCCGGCGAGCGCACTGAACACCAGTAGGCGACCGACGGTGATCTGTATATCAGCCTGGCTGATGATGCGGTCGAGTTTCTTGGCGAAGTTAAAAGATGCGAGTAAGCGTTCGATGATTGGGATTCCACTGAGTGTTTCCTGGCGAGCCAGATGCACTCCGTAATCCGCTTCCACAGGAGATGCTTGAAGCGCCTCGGCGACTCGCTGTTGAAGCCTCGCGCTGCGGTCTTCTGATTTGCGCGTGACCAGTAGGTAACCAGCCAGAGTCAGAAACAGGAAGAAGAGAAAAACAAAAGTCGCAATCATTATTTCTAAACCTCTTCTAAAAAATTGCCGGCAATTGTATCCCGTATGCCGTGAGCCGCTCGGCAAATCGCGGTCGGATGCCGGTCGCGCGGAAGCGGCCCTGCACGCGCCCGTCACTGCCGATGCCTGTGCGCTCGTACTTGAATATCTCCTGCATCGTGATCGTCTCGCCCTCCATGCCGGTGATTTCCGAAATTGAGATGATGCGGCGCGCGCCGTCGGAGAGACGCGCGATTTGAATCACCAGGTTGATAGCCGAAGCGACCTGCTGCCGCATCGCGCGGTCGGAGAGGCGCATTCCGGTCATTTGAATCATTGTTTCGAGCCGGGCCAGCGCATCACGCGGTGAGTTGGCGTGAATGGTTGTCAGCGAGCCGTCGTGGCCGGTGTTCATCGCCTGCAACATATCGATGGTTTCGCCGCCGCGTACCTCGCCGATGACAATCCGGTCGGGGCGCATGCGCAGCGCGTTCTTAACTAAGTCGCGCTGCGTGACTTCGCCGCGCCCCTCGATGTTGGGCGGGCGGGTTTCAAGTCGGACGACATGCGGCTTTTGAAGTTGTAGCTCGGCGGAGTCTTCAATCGTGACGACGCGCTGCTCGTCGGGAATGTAACTCGACAGCGCGTTTAAGAGCGTCGTCTTTCCGGCGCCCGTTCCGCCGGAGATGATGATATTCAGTCGGGCATGGACGCACATCTCGAAGACAAACGCGACCTCTTTGGTCAGTGTGCCCTTCTCGATCAATGCGGACATTCGCAAAGGTTCAGCGCCGAAACGACGGATGGACAACACCGGCCCGTCGAGTGCGAGCGGTGGGATGATGGCGTTGACACGTGAGCCGTCCGGTAGCCTAGCGTCGACCATCGGTGACGATTCATCAATCCGGCGACCGACGGCTGACACGATTCGCTCAATCACTCTCATCAGGTGATCGTCGTCCTTGAAAGAGATTCCCGTTTTCTCAAGCTTACCCCGCCGTTCGATGTAGATGCTGGAAAATGAATTGACCAGAATGTCTGAGATGGCGGAATCGGCGAGCAACTGTTGGAGCGGGCCGAGGCCGAACAGTTCATCCTGCACATCGGCAATCATTCTCTCTCGCTCGACCGTCGACAGCGGCAAATTCTCCGATGCCAGCAACTCCCTCGCCAGACGCGAGACCTCGAAGTTGATCTGATCCGGCGCCAGCAGGTTGAGCTTCGTCAAATCCATTCGATTGATCAACGTCTGATGCAGACGCGCCTTCGCTTCCTGCAAGTTCAGATGTCCCGTGACCGATTCATCATTCGATGGGAATGACGAAACGTCCGGCCTGATGTCTTTGAGGTATCTTTCGCGAAGAGCCATGTTGGTTTTCCTGAGATGTTCTTAGTCGAGTTCTACGGCAAACCCTTCAATGTTTTTCCACACCGTTTGAGGACGCCGGCCAGGGTTAGTTCCCTGCTTTTAAGTCGTCACGCCTTAGTCGAGCGTCGTACCAAGTTCGAGGGCGGAAGGCGCAGTTTGACGGCTGAACATAGACTTCAGTAATCCACGGCGAGGCTGCTCACTCGGCGGCACGCCCCGCCCGGAAAACACCGTCGCGAGGCGCTTGATCTCCGTGGCGATTCGCGAAGAAGGGTCGGTCTGGACGAGCGGCTGGCCGAGGTTAATCGAATCCATCACCTTCCGGTAATCATTCGGAATCAAGCCGACCGCCGGCCCACCCAGGTGAAGCTCGACCTTCTTTAGTTCGACTTCGATCTGCTTACTCCAACGGTTGATGATGATGTGTACTTTGCCACGCGGAAAGCCGATGCGCTCGAAAATCTTCAGCGCCCGCTTGGCGCTGCGAATGCCGGGGATGTCCAGCGTCAGCACCAGCAGCACATCATCGGCATAATCAAGCGCGGCGACGGTCACCGGGTCTAAGGTGTGTTGCAGGTCAAGCACGATCAGGTCGTAGCGCTCGCGGAGAACATGCATCACTTCGAAAATGTGCTCCGGCTTGATGTCCTCGGATTCATGGGCTTCGAGCGGCGCGGCCAACAATGAAAGGTGCGCGGAGTGGGGCGTCACGTAGCTGCCGATCAAAACATCGTCGAGGCGTTGACGATTACTGACCATGTCACTGATCGAGTGCTTGGGTACCAGACCAAGCATCGAATCCAGGTCGCCGGCTTGCAGGTTGAGGTCAGCGAGGAGTGTGGATGATTTCATCGCGGCGGCGATGTTCGTCGCGATGAACGAAATGCCGGTCCCGCCTTTGCTGGAATAGACGGCGACGACCTTGCCCTTCTTTTTGTGCGTTGTGACATGCTCCGCGCAGAATTCCGCCACCCGATCCAGCACCGTCGTAAACTCGGTTCCCTTCAATGGGAGTTGCAGAAATTCGCGCGCACCCGTGCGTAGGCTGCTGAGGATCAGCGATGGTGAAGCATCGCGCGCGGCGACGATGACCGCGGTGTTTGGCGCGGAAGCAGTCAACCGTTTAATCAGGCCGAATGTTTGTTCGATATTTTCGCCAAGCGTCATCACCACAGCTAACGGCTGAAGTCGCATCACATCCGTGTACAGTTGATCTGTATTGTCGCAACTCGACAATAGGCGCGTGCGGTTGTTGGCTGACAGCGCGGCGCTAATCTCCGCGAGAGAATCGCGGTCGGCGCTCATGGTGATGAATGTAATCGGTTGGATCATTTGCTTGCTCGTTCGTGTGCGGTTAATACATCGACACCGCTGACCAATGCTACGGCATTAGGCCAGCGCTTTCACCGGTAAGCGTGGTGTTGTAAGCCGGCATGGGAATCTGTTGATCAATGCCGGGTATCACGAAGTTATACTCAAACCCGGTAATGCTGACGGAGACGCTGCCCTGACCCACACCAAAATCTGCGGAAGGCTCGACCATCACGTTGTCAGCCTCGAGATTGTCAACAAAAGGCGCGGCGCTCGGAGCGGGGTTCGGCGTGCCGTAGACAACAACGTTTTTGACATTGGGATCGTTGACCGCGTGGGTGGCGGCGTATCGAGCGCCGCGTCGAGTCGCCTCGACCAGTGCATTATGCGTCCAGAATAAGTGTCCGGCGGCGGTGATGGCGATCAGCATCGTAAAAAAAATTCCCGCGGTAACTGTGAATTCAATCAGCGTTCCGCCGCGCTCGCTGTGCCGCATGTTCGCTTGTCTTGGCATAGTTCGACAGTCCGATTTCTTTGCTAGGTCACCGCATGTGACGCATGGTCGTACTGGGCGACAGGTCCATAATGAGTGAGAGTGCCGGCTCTCCCGTCATCTCGCTCAGATTAAAGACGAGCAGCGGCGAGTACGAGTAATTAATCTGCACCGTCACATACCTGACCGCCGCGCCGGCAACCGGCGGGGTGATGATTATATTGCCCTCTGTCAGATTATTAACGATGGGCGATCCACCGCCGCAACCGGCAGCCTTGCCGCAGAGCACCAGGTTTCTGGCCGTGACCTCGTCGGCGGGAGTCACGAACCGTTGGCTGGAAAGATAGCGCGCGCCGACTTCGGTGGCTTTGGCGAGCGTCGTATAGGTGTAAAACAGACGGCCTAGTTCCGTCGTCGCCGTAAACAACAGCACCAGTACCGGCAACACGAATGCCAGTTCGATCATCTGCGTTCCATGCTCGTGCTTGAGCAAGGTGCGCAGACGCCGTGGCAGTTTTGCTATCACCCTCATTAAAGTGTGCCTCATCAGTACAGCACCGGGATCGATAGGCTGGAAGCAGCGCCACCGCCGGGGATGTAAGAGCCGCTCCCAATCACTAACCTCTCTTCAATCCACTCGACTTCGAGAGACCCACACGCCGTCGGGGAAGCAGTGCACGGGTTGCTAACTGTGGAACTATTCTTCAGAAAGAATGCCCCCCACCTAATAATCCCCGGCGGATCACTTATGTTGTAAGTGCCTGGCGTGACGATTGGGACGATTAAGATGCGCCGGTCGTCACCCTTGGCTTCGGGGCCGTTCTTGTAGTCGTTGAATGTAATGCCTAGCCGGATGTCGAGGTCCGGCGGGAATTCGCTCGTCGTAGGATTTCCGATGCCGCCCGGGCTCGTGGTCAAACGAACATTAACTCCTTCCGTCAATAACTCCGGACTATTGTTTGGGTTTGTACTCGGCATGATCGCAACGCCGTTACCGATGTTCATGCAGGCCGAGGTTCCACCGGCGGCGAGTCGTACTGTGTTGCCCGCGTTGTCGCCGTTGATGTCACTCACATTCAGGACGACGAAATCATTGTTGTTCAGCTGCACTTCACCAGTGCCGGTGTCATTCTTAAAGACAAGCGTCATCGTTGTGCCGGGCGTTTCAGGATTGTCTAAGGCGACGGCGATGGGGAAGAAGTCGCAGACGCCGTTCATCCCCACAGACATTCCGGCGACGGCCTTTCTCGATTCAACGTGAGAAGTGTCGAGTGCTCTGGCCGCGAAGAGCACGATTGTCGTCACGGGTTCAGTCGTGACCTGGACGTAGCGGATATTTTCGGCGTCGGCTTGCGCGGCAGCCGCATCCAGGAAAGGCCCACCGGCGTCGACCGCAAACTCAACTGCCGCGACGCCCACGTCCGCATTGCCGAAGCCCTGAGTGTTAACGATGTCATTGGCCCGTGCCACCGCGTCGACAATGCCCGATGTGCCAGTATTTAGTTCGCGCGCCGCCGACAGAGCCGCGGCGTCAGCCGCCTTCTGCATTTCAGCGCGAGCCATGTAGATGCGCGCCACGTCGACGCACAATCCGATTGCCATCATCAGGCCGACCATCATGAGGGCCGTCATCACCATAATCGAGCCGCGTTCGTTGTGGTGCTCGTGACTCTGCGGGCTGAACGCATGGCTCATCTTTCCATCCCCTTTCTGACTCTTTATAGCCATTTGCAATCGAATGTGACTCTAACCAAATCAACGACCGTTTAGAGGCTTTGCTTCTGCCCGCCGTCTCGACGTAGTACCGGCGGGCATAGCCCGCCTCTAAACGGTCACACGCAAATGCACGTTGCAATCGTAGCCAACTCGGCCTTAGCAAGTGCAAAGTGCGTGCGAAGAGTCAATTAATTGTCTAACACCAATTTCGCTTCCTGCGCGGGAACTGCGCGGTCGGGATTGTTCTTTTCCAACGGGATGTTGGGTGTCAACAGCGTGACCCCTTTGACCGGAGCGGGCGCGGGAGAAGCAGGAGGCGGTGCGGCGGGTTTCGGCTCAGTGGATTGCAGCGTCGGCGTATTCTCTTCGGTGTCTTTCGGATCGCTGTCGCTGAGCGCGTAACCCTTCACGCCGGTGATGCCGTCGCCTTTCAACTCGACGCCCAACGGCGATTCACCCTTCAGGCCGTCGACGCCGTGCATCGTCGGCAAGTCATCAGCACTGGTTGGCTTCACCAAATTGGCCGTGATGATGAACATCAACTCGGTTTCTTGTTTCTGAAATGATTTTGATTTGAACAGGTTGCCGAGCAGAGGGATGTCACCGATCACCGGAATCTTCGAGAACGATTGGACTTCACTGTTGTCCAATAGACCGGCAAGGGCGAAGCTTTGTCCGTCGCGCAACTCGATGCCCGTCCTGGCACGCCGCGTCTTCAATCCCGGAATGATGAATCCATCAAACTTGACCCCGTTCGCGTAGTCGATAGTGGAAACTTCCGGCTCCATTTCAAGGCGGATGTGATCTTCGTCGATGATTGTCGGCTTGAAGTTCAGTCGGACACCGTACTCTTTGAAAACCACTGATACGGTGGATCGCTCCGCTCCGCCCTGCACCATCGGCACCGGAAACTCACCGCCGGCGAGGAAGCTCGCCTGCTGCCCGTTCATCGCAATCAGATTCGGCTCGGCCAGCGAGCGCACCGCGCCGCGCGAATGAAGCGCTTTGAACATCGCCGCGACACCCGCCGAGTTGTTCAGCAGGAACAGATTAAGCGCCGGTGAAATTGCCGTCGACAATAATCCTTCATCCTGCTTATTGAAGGCGTTTAATGAGCTTGGCCCGGCCCCGCTGTTACTGTACGTGCCGGTGTTACCGCGCGCTGTCGAGAACGACGTGCCGTAATCGCGCATCTTGCTACGGCTCACCTCCGCCACACGAACCTGCAACTGCACCTGCGCCAAATTCTTGACCGGCGACTGAAGCATGTTGACCGTCTTGAAGCCGGCAGCTTGAACCACTGCTTCGACCTGCGTGACCCGGCTTGAATCGGTGACGCTGCCGGATATCACGACCGAGCCGTTGGCCTGGCTCAGACGAATGTCGTCGCTTGGGAATAGGGCACGGATTTGGGAATCAATCAGCGAGAGGTTGGTCCGCACATAGACATCGAACACGAGAAACTTGTCGGTGCTCTTGTCCCACGCGATGAAGTTAACTTGTCCGAATGTTTTGCCGTTCACCAGCACCTGCTGCTGCGAGACGAGCACGGCTTCGGCAATCTCCGGATTTGAAACGGAGAATCGACCGATGGGACGGTCGAACGTGATGACTTTCGATTGCCCGATGAGAACGTTGATCGGGATGGCTTCTTTGGTCGGAGTGGCGAACGAGGCTTCCGTGCCGGTGTCCTGCGCGGTGGCCGGAGTGGGAGCGACGAAGAAAAACATCGCGCCAAGAATCGCGGCGACAAGGAGGAAAGTGCGTTGGGTCTGCATGTTTACTGACTCCTTTAATTGGGGAAACAGAGTGACGCGAACGTGAGCGCGTCTGCCGCTCCCATTAACACACAAGGGGGCGGGAAGGGTCGGCACTGAAGCTGTTATGGGAAATCAACGGTGCGTTTCTTGGCGCCTTCGATCATCTCGACGGATTTATTCGGATAGACCGGCTGAACAACATCGACGACCGCGACCGGGGGAGGCTTTTCCATGCGCGGCATAGCAAGCTTCTGACGCGGGCGAACAGCAGGCGCGGGCTGCGGCTGTGGGGTGGGCTGAACTTCACTCTTCTTTGAAGACGTCCTCATCGTGAATGATTCGCCGCTCAGTAGCGATTCCTTATCGGCACCGCGAGTGTCCGCGTCATCCTGGTCGCCATAGTTGCGCATCACCAATTGCAACTTGCCTTCGTTGGTGGCGAGCGCCAGCTTTTCAGCCTGTCCTGGTGTGACCTGCAATGTGACGGCTTTGACGTTCGTCGCTTCGCGCCCGTCTTTAAGATCAATGTTCTTACCGTTGGCGAGCACCTTGATGTTCTGAAGCACGATCTTGGAGATCGGATTGTTGTTTGACGTTCGATCCGCCGGCTCAATCACCGCGACGATATCGACGAAGGAACCGGGCATCACGAAGCCGGAGATACCCACCACGTCGTCAACCTTAACGGTCATCGCACGATAGCCTTCGGGAATCACCGCCGAGAGTCCGCCCGCCGAGCCTTCCACCGCCAATTTGGAACTCGTGATCGGCTCGCGCACGCCGATATTGGTAATCGCGACCCGGCCAATCACATTGTCCGTCGAATCGAACGCGCCTTCGGGAGTCGAGCCGCGCGGAATCGGGGTTGTGCCCAAAAGCTCTGCGGTGATTTTTGTACCAAGCGGGATCGGGAATTTGGCGACCACGACGTTGCCAAGATTTTTAGTGTATGCCTGCGCGTTCGCGAGGTAGCGGGTCACTGCCACAGTGGCAATCAGACCGAAAACCACAGCTCCCGCGAGTGCGATGATGAAACGTTTGTTCCGCATGGCTTCAAATCTCCGTTGCAGATGGAATTGTTTAGGTCCTTAAGACGCGAAAGATAACTAACGAGATGAGGCTGCCGAAGGTGATGGCAACCCCGTAAGGAATCGTGTGACGGCGATCAGCCGGCGTGTCGAAGCGAGGGTCCTGCCAGCCGGGTAGCAATCCGATAAAGAATTGGAAGACACGAAACAACGTGGCGCGCGCGATCCCCGCACGAAACATTGAATAGACAGCGAGTACAAAACCTGTGATTAAAATGATGACGAACGTCGGCAACACCATCTTCATGCCGATGATGGAACCAATCGCGGCAAACAGCTTCACGTCGCCCGCGCCCATCGCGCCGAAGATGTGCAAAACCAACATCAGCACGAAGGCCAGCGCACAACCGCCGAGGCTCGTTAACAGACCGTTGAAGCCGCCGAAGAGTGTGTTCAGCAGAAGCCCGCTGACTAAAGTTGCCAGCACGAAGCTGTTAGGAATGCGCCGGTATCGAATGTCGGTGTAGCTGATCGCGACCATTAACGGAACGAGCAAACCGATACTGGCAAGCGTGTGGGGGCTGTGCATTCCGACATTCCATCTCAAGTAACTGAAGCCTGTGCATAAATCAGGCAGCAATGCGCCACCGCGCGCAATCCACTTGATCTTTGATTTCTGCCACTGGTTTACCACTGCGATAGTTGACCAAAAAGCAGACCTGGTAGAGCCACACACTG
>JALZJL010000182.1 GCA_030859785.1 Acidobacteriota bacterium | reverse complement strand
CAAGAGAACGATAAGGCTTTCATTCGTCAATCACGCTACACTGATACTTACATCAAACGGCAAGGGAGATAGCAGGTCGTCGCTTCTCAGTTAACGCGCATCACACAACAATAACTTAATCGCTTTTTTGGATAGGAGGGCAGAGCTATGAATCGCAGACAATTTGTCAGCACTCTTGGCGTCGGTGTCGTTGCGGCAGGTATGAGTAAGGCGTCGTCTTCACATACTTTAAATGTGTCGCCGCAAGTCGCTATTACAATGGACGACATAGATATGAACAATTCCGACACTCCTAAACTGAGTATTGATGAACGTAATCTCGCAATTCTTGATGCTTTACGCCGACACTCTGGATTAAAAGCAGCGTTGTTCGTATGCGGGATGCGCGTTGACAATGAGTACGGGAGAAATCACCTGCGCGCGTGGGACAAAGACGGACACATCATCGCCAATCATTCCTACTCGCACTTCTATTATCCCAACACTGAATTTGACAAATTTGCGCAAGATGTTCTGCGAGGTGAAGCTATCATCAAAGATTCTTCTAACTTTCAAAAGTTATTTCGATTCCCATACCTGAAAGAAGGCGATACGCTTGAGAAGCGAAACAAAATGCGTGCTTTTCTGCAAACGCATGGGTACAACATGGGTTACGTGACGATAGACACATCAGAATGGGTTATTGATAGTCGCCTTCGTGACCGTTTGAAAAAACAACCGAACGCAGACCTAAGTTCTTACCGAAACTTTTATTTGGAACACATGTGGGATCGAGCGATGTTCTACGACAATCTTGCAAGGAAGGTGCTTGGACGCCCCGTCAAGCATACGCTACTAATTCATCACAATCTTGTGAGCGCGTTGTTTCTCGGTGATCTGCTGCGCATGTTTGATCGCAAAGGTTGGAAGTTGATTGACGCTAAAGAGGCTTTCACAGACCCGGTTTTTTCCGCTGCTCCCAATATCACTCCGGCTGGCGAAAGCATCATTTGGGCATTGGCAAAAGAGTCGGGAAAGTTCGACAAACTCTTACGCTATCCAGCCGAAGATGGCAAGTACGAAACACCGAAGATGAACAAAGTTGGATTGTGACACGTCAAGCAATTCTTTAGGAGTATGTTGAAGCATATTCTCTACAACGATGTCTAACAAGCTGTTGCAGCGCGACGCCTTGACAGCTTGGTTCTCAAGCAACCTCCTTCGATCAGGTTGAATGCTTTGCGCTCGGCGCGGCTGAACCGCAGCGTTAGACGCTTCCGTGTCCCTCATTACTCTAGGTCGAAAGCACAGAAAAATACTGATCCACAGTTTTCCCTTGACGTTCTATGGATAATGGCTTATCATCTTCCCATAGATATTCTATGCGGACGACGACGATGAAGAATAAGCCAGATTTACTTCAAGGCACTTTAGACATGTTAATTCTCAAGACGCTCGCCGCTGGCGCGATGCACGGTTACGCCATTGCCGGGCGAATCCAGCAAACCTCTAATGAGGTATTGCGAGTTGAGGAAGGCTCTCTCTACCCAGCACTGCATCGCTTGGAGCGGCAAGGGTGGATTGAGGCTGAGTGGGGAGCGTCGGAGAACAACCGTCGTGCAAAGTTCTATAAACTGACTCGTGCGGGTCGCAAACAACTCAATGCCGAAGAAGCAAACTGGGAGCGGCTTTCATCGGCAATCGCCGCCGTATTACGCACCGCTTAAGTCGAGGTGATTATCTATGTCATTATTTAAGATTTTTTCGTTAAGGCTTTTTGCCATGTGTCGCCAAGATGAAATTGAGCGTGAGGTTAATGAGGAATTGCGCTTCCATATCGAAATGAGCACGCATGAGATGCTCGCTTCCGGGATGACGCTAGAGAACGCGCGAGAAACTGCTGTCCGTCGCTTCGGTGATGTGGAGCGCGTCAGAAAGATGTGTTGTGAAGTCCAGCGCAGCTCCATCAACCGTGAAACAGTCGAGCCATTTGCTTGGATGCTGACAGGCTTCGCGCTCGCCTTTTGGACGATGAGCCGGGAATATCACAACTTACCGAGCATGTTGATGCTGTTAGCGGCAATCGCCATCATGACGCGCTCGCTCTTTATTGCGTATCGTTTGAGCCGCACCAAAGCGTTTACTCATGCTTTGGCAGGAAGGGGCGAAAGCGTGAAGCCCTTTCGTATTTTGGAAACGAAGGAGTTACAAAACGTCTCCGCTCACGACGCACGGGGCAGAACGCCAATTGAACGAGTGCTTGATGATGAATGAGATATGAAAGGATTCACCCGACAGTAAACGCCTTAGATTTAACGTCCTCCAAGTGGAAGGTGTCCGATGATGAAATCAATTCTAATGATCGCGTTAGCAACCGTTGCCGTCTCGTTCTTCGCTTTAGGGCAGGGGCAGAATAGGAACACGAACCCAAATGGCGCGGTTGTGCAAGAGGTGCTAAGAACGGAGCGCGAACAGCGCGACGCCTACTTGCGAAGGGATGTCGTAGCGACCGAGCGCCTTGTGGCTGATGAATATATCCTGACAATTCAAGGAGGAGAGGTCGGTAATAAGGCTAATCTCATCACTTTCCTCAGAGAAGAGCCTATTGATCCGACTCTCACCCTCACTACTGAAGATACTCAAGTCCGAGTCAACGGTGATACCGCTATTGTTGTAGGTCGCCGCATTGAGAGAAGAAGAAGACCGGATAATAATCAAGAAGGATTTAGTTATGCCCGCTACACCAGAGCTTATATCAAGCGTCAGGGACGCTGGCAACTTCTTGCGGAACACTTACAGGCGATCCCAGCAAAACGTACCGCAGTAAAAGTTGATACCCAAGTCTATGATGATTATGTCGGGCGATATAGCAGTGAGATATTCGGTTTCAGCGTCACCAGAGAGGGAGACAAGCTGATAGTCGTACCTGACGAAAAAGAGAGACCGAGAGACGAAGTGTTCCCTGAATCGGAATCAGAATTCTTCGTCAAAGGAAGAAATTTTCAGATACTTTTCGTGCGAGGTCGGAAAGGGCAAGTCACATACGCGCTTCTCCATATTAACGGAGTGGATATTCGGGCTAAGAGAATCGGGTAGGCTCAGTTCCGTTACTCAAGCCGCGTCTAACAATCGCTTGCACCTGACCGCCCGATAGCTTGGCTCTCAAGTAGAATTCTCCGGTCAGGTTGAATGCTACTCGTGGGCGGCAGGTGAAGCGGGGCGTTCGGCGGCGGAACTTTGTGCTTAGCTTCCAGAGGTCAGATGGTAATGGGTCAGTTACGTGAGCATAAATGGAAAGGCTGGTGAGTTAGTCGTTTCTTCATCTTCAAGAAGAGACCAATGCGACAAGTTTACCAATCAATAGACCTCTTGCAAAAGTCGGTTAGTTGATGCGACAAGTAGCTCACAAGGAACAATCCCGGATGAGCTACGAACAATTGAGTTTGATACTTTGAATTGGCCCACTTTGATCGTCTGATTTGGCCCACCCCTCTAGCCCAATATGGTTACTCTGTTTCAGATCGTTACAGAACTGAGATGGAGGAGCCGAGATGGAAAGGAGAACCAAAGTGGAACTGTTCGAACAGATCAGGCGCGAGTATGAGTTCGGTGTCGGCACCATTACAGGTGTCGCCGAGTTGTTCGGCGTTCATCGCCGAACGGTGCGCCAGGCCATTACAGATGCGCTGCCGCCACAGCGCAAGCCGCCGCATCGCGCGAGCCCGAAGTTGGGGCCAGTCAAGGAGTTTATCGACTCCATTCTTGAAGGCGATCGCCGTGCTCCACGCAAGCAGCGCCATACCGCACACCGTATATATATAAGGATACGCCAAGAGACAGCCGGCACCGTCAGCGAACCCAGCGTGCGACGCTATGTCAGAGAGCGCAAGCATGCCTTAGGGTTAAGCACCACCGAAGTCTTCATCCCGCAGTGCTACCTGCCGGGACACGAAGCACAGGTCGACTGGTATGAAGCCTTCGTCGATTTCGCTGATGAGCGCCACAAGGTCCAGTGCTTTTCCATGCGCTCAATGGCGAGCGGCGGCGCTTTTCACCGTGCCTACCCGTGAGCTACCCAACAAGCCTTCCTCGAAGCGCACGAAGAAGCCTTCCACTACTTTGGTGGAGTGTTTCGCACACTGCGCTATAATCTACCGAGTGCGGTCAAGAAGATCTTACGCGGACATACGCGCCAAGAGAATACCCGGTTCATCGCTTTTCGTTCACACTGGAGATTTGAAGCCGAGTTCTGTAATCCCAGTCAAGCTCATGAGAAAGGCGGGGTCGAAGGTGAGATCGGCTACTTCCGCCGCAACCATCTGGTGCCCATCCCACAAGTCACAGACTTTGCCGACTTGAATCGGCATCTGCTGGATGGCTGTTACCAGGATCGGCAACGCCAAATCAAAGCGCATCAGCACACGGTCGGCAGTCAGATAGAAGTGGAGCGGCAGTCGCTGCTGCCACTTCCCGCCGAGCGCTTCGAGATCGCGGAAGTCAGTTTTCCCCGCGTCGACAGCAAAGGCTGTGTGCGAGTGAAGAACAACTCTTACTCGACGCCGTTGCGTGCCCGCACCAGCGTGCACGTCAAGACGCTGCCTGCTTATATCGAAGTGTGGCATGAGGGAGCCAGAGTTGCTCGTCATGAGCGCTGCTACCAAAGCGGCCAACAGATTCTTGAACTCGAACATTACCTGGATGTGCTTGCGCGAAAGCCCGGAGCGTTTGCCGGCTCGGTGCCGCTTGCGCAGTGGCGGGAACAAGGTCGGTGGAGCGAGGGGTTTGATCGATTGTGGGAGAGTTTGCAACAGCGGCATGGTAGGCAGCACGGCACCAAAGAGATGATCGGCCTGTTGTTGCTGGGACGCCAGCACGGATATGCCCGGCTGGCGCAGGCCATACTCAAGGCGCTTGAGTTGGGATGTACGGACGCGGCGGCCGTGCGCTACCTGCTCACGGCAGAGCACCTCGCTCATGTTCATGTCGAAGCGGTCGCCCTTCGCTCACTGTCACAATATGAGCGGCCGCTGCCCGTAGTGAGCGACTATGACCAGTTGCTTGGCATGGAGGTGACGTGATGAGAGCGCAAGTCAAAGCAAGCATCACCGAAGCCTCGGTCGTGAGCCAGTGCAAGGTGTTGCGCATACCGACCGTTGCTCAACAGTTCGCGCGCCTCGCCGCAGAAGCCGTCACGCAGAATCAAAGTCACGTCAGTTACCTCGATGCCTTGTTAGTCGCTGAAGTGGAAGATCGCGAGCGGAAGCGCCCGCGCTGACGCTGATTGAACGGCGGATCAAAGAAGCGCGACTGCCGCGCCTCAAAACCATTGAGGAGTTCGACTTCGCGCAAGCGCCACAGATCTCGGCGCGGCAGATCGCGGAGTTAGCTGAAGGCGGGTATGTGGAGCGGAGTGAGCCAGTGATCTTGATCGGCGAGGCAGGTACGGGGAAGACGCATCTGGCGGCCGGTCTGTGCATCGCCGCGTGTCGGCAGAAGCGACGAGCGCGATTCGTGACGGCCGCCGGGCTGGTCAATGACCTGGTCGAAGCACAGCAGCACAATCAGTTGGGGAAGGTCTTGCAGCGGTGGAGTCGCTATGAGCTGATCGTGATCGATGAAGTGGGGTATGTGCCGTTAGCCGAGATCGCCGCCGAGTTGCTGTTCCAAGTCGTTAGCGACCGGGCGGAGAAAGCGGCGATCATCATGACGACGAACTTACCTTTTTCTGAGTGGACACAGGTATTCACCAACACGCGTTTGTGCAAAGCGCTGCTGGATCGAGTGACGGATCGGGCGCATATCATCGAGACGGGGGTGGAGAGTTACCGGTTCAAGCGGACGCTCTTGAAAAGAAGGAAGAAATAGTCGGCCACAAGGGTGAGAAAGTACGGTACTTATTCGAAGAAAGATGGTATCGAAAGGAGGGTCAAAAGAGAATGAGGAATGAGGAACTCAAATCGGTGACGGTCTACTTCAATACTGAAGAGTACGAGTATGTCAGCGAGGAGGCGAGCGATCACGGTGTCAGCGTCTCAGGAT
>JALZJL010000149.1 GCA_030859785.1 Acidobacteriota bacterium | reverse complement strand
CGTCGATCCACACGACGGCTTTGCCCTCCTGCGCCAGCGCCCGCGCTTCCGTCTCGGTCAGATTCTCGGCGAGCGCGAGGCGGCGCGCGATTTCTCGAAAGCGGTCGAGCCGGACGAAATTTTCGGGGGCGGTGATGATTGCCATCAACTGCGTGCGGCCCTCGGCGGTCGAGCCGATTTCGGCCACGCGGAAGCGCGGCGACTCGGCGGCGAGTTTGCGCCAATAAGCGGCGAGCTGAGTGTAGTTGGCGAGCTGGTAATCGTCGCCGATCTGGAAGCCGAACTGAGCCTTCGGCGAAGTGTTGGCTGGCTGGGCGAGGAGAGGAATCACTGTCAGCCAAGCCGAAAGCAGCGCGAACGCGACGCGACGAAGGCATGGAGCTATGAGTATCTCAACAAGCAGTGATCTGATCTGCATTGCTATCTATCTCTCAGTCGTGTCGTCAAACCACTAAACGATAGCCGACGCGATGCACCGTGATAATGTGCTGCGGGTTCGCCGGGTCGGGTTCGAGCTTTTGGCGTAGGCGCGTGATGTGGGCATCAATCGTGCGCGTGTAGAGCGAGGCGTGTTCGCCCCAGATGTGATGCAGCAGTTGTTCGCGTGTGACGGTTTCGCCCCGGTGTGCGATGAGCAGTTGGAGTATTTCGAACTCGCGCGGGCTGAGGTCAACCGGCACGTCGGCGCGGCGGGCGCGCAGGCGACGCAAATCCAGTTCGACATCGCCGATGCGGGCGACGTTGTCGGTCGGGGACTGGCGAGTTGTTCGCGCGCGGCGCAAAACGGCGGCGACACGCGCGAGCAACTCGCCGACATCAATCGATTTCGGGATGTAATCGTCCGCGCCGAGCTTCAATCCGAAAGCGGCATCGCTCGCCACGCCGCGCGCCGTCAGCATGATGATCGGCGTCTCTACACCGGAGCCGCGCAGGCGTTGGCAGACTTCTAAGCCGCTCATGCACGGCAGCATCAGATCGAGCATGACCAAATCAGGGGCGGCTTCGCCGCTGGCGGAAGCGAGGCGAAATCCTTCGCTGCCATCTGCCGTCGTCTCGATCGCGTAGCCTTCCGACTCTAAGCTATCGCGCAAGGCGATAGCGACGTTCGGCTCGTCCTCGACGACCAAAACCTTTGTCATCTCCCTCGACCTTTGACTCCGTAGCTGCGTCCGCTGCCTCTCCTGTTTCAGTCGAAGCGAGTAAGAGTGGCAGCCACAAGCGGAATATCGCGCCCTCTTCCGGTTGGCTTTCTACCGAGACCTCGCCGCCGTGCGCCCGCGCGATCTCGCGCACAATCGCCAGCCCTATACCCGTGCCGCCTCTCGCTTGCGCATCGGGTTGCGGGGCGCGGTGGAACAGGTCAAAGATGCGGCGCTGTTCGGCGGACGCGATGCCGATGCCGTGATCGCGCACTTCGATGACGGCGCATCCGTCGGTACGGCTGACCGCGACCTCGATGCGGTGAGCATCCGGCTTTCCACCAGAATACTTCGCGGCGTTCGACAGCAAGTTGAGAATCGCTTGACGGATCGCACCCTCGTCGAATTTGGTTTTAATGGGCGGCGAGGGGAGCGCGATCTCGATGGTAAATCCGCGTGCTTCGGCGGTATGACGAAAGACCTCGGCGGTCTCGGAGACCGTCGCGCCGAGCGATCCTTCTTCCAGACGGTAACGGCGGATGCCGCGCTCCAACCGCGACGCTTCGAGGATGTTGTTCAAGAGCGCGGTCAGCCGGTCACTTTCGGTCTTAATCATCCCGCCGTATTCGCGGATTCGTTCCGGGTCGCGCGCGCGTCCCGAGTGCAGCAAATCGCCGAAGGCGCGAATCGCGGTGAGAGGTGTTTTCAGTTCGTGCGAGATGCTCGCCAAGAAATCGGATTTGAGTTGCGCGACGCGCATCTCGCGCTCAGTCGCACGCCACGTCAGAACTAAACCGACGAGCGACAACCCGGCTGCGCCGAGACCGAGCAACAGGCTCGACCTCGTATAACCGGCGACATGCTCCGCCGCCGATTGGTCGCGGAGTTCCACACCAAATGTCAGCGTCGGGAAGAGCCGCTCCGCCGGATCGAAACCGCGACGGCGCAGAGGCTCTGGCGAGTCTCCGATTGCCACGAGGTCGCGCGCTCCGCCGCCCGCGTCGTTGAGCGTCACGCGGTACGCCAGTTGGCCGGGCGCGTCGCTACCGCTTGCGGCGCGCTCGGCGAAACGTGCAACGAGGTTATTGAGGTAGTCAGCCGACGGGTAACTCGTGGCGTCGGCGGTGAAGGCGAAGAGCCCGACACGGGCTGCGTCGTCCTGCGCGCTGACGTGGTTAGGTTCGTAAACAGTGTGGAAAAAGATTTGGCGCGGCTCCGTGTCGAGCAGCGAGATGGGCGCAAAAGCCGTGTAAGTCGCGTCCGCCGCGCGATCAGGGATAGCGAGCCACGCCCGCCGCAAGGCTTCGGTCGTGTTCGGATCTATGACGAGGTGACCGACCGGCACGCCTTTGTAGATGGATGTGGCGGGATCATCCGGCGCGGGCGCGACGTAACGCAGCACGCGCCACGCGCCACCTTCCGCGCCCCGCTCGAAGAAGACGCCGTACAGTTCGCCGATCTCAGGGTAGCGCCGCTTGGCGCGTGCGAATGAGAGTGCGAGACCGTCAACGTCGCGGTCGCGCAGTCGATTATGGCCGAGGCTGTGCGTGATGTAACTGGCGCGATCCACCATGCCGCGTCTGGCTTCGTCCACGATGCCGAGCAGGTGTAAATCGAGGTTGGCTTCCAGCGCCGCCCGCGTCTGCGCTTCCGTCCGCCGCACCGAGCGATACTGCATGATGACGAGGGCGAGCGTGGCGACGAGAATCACGCCCAGCGCAACTATCAGGAACCCATACCTTGTGATGATGTTTCTCGGCTCTACTCTCTTCAATTTGACCCTCGCGGAAAATTATGGGCAGTGCCCAATCGAGTGAACCCTTAACTTACTCCCGCGCGAAGTGTCCGTGCAATACCGCCCGGACACTTGTTACAACTCGTCTCATCTTTGTTACATCACGGGTAGCGACCGCCGTGCATGTCCGGACGGATACTGCTCGTCCGTCCTCCCCTGCTGCTGTGACGTCTGGGTGAAAACGATCTCCGGCATCTTGATGCTTAAAGGTTCAATAACACTTCTCGCGCTTCTCGCCGCGCTCATCGCGGCTTTCGTCGCATCGGCGCGCGCCACTTCGCGCGTCCGTTCTGAACAAACGACACTCGGGGGCGCGGAAATCAAGAAGGTAGCGATCTTTCCGTTCAGCCCGAGCAACGCTGCCGCAAACGATCAGGAGATAAGGTTCTTCAGCCTTGCTCTTGCCGCAGAGATCGGTGCCAAGTTGTCGCAAAGCGAAGGCGTCGCGGCGCGGGTACCCGAAGGCGAAAGATACGAAGTGTCGGAGAGCATGCTGGCGAACGCTGCCCATGAGTTAGATATTGAATACTCGCTGACGGGCAGTTACCGCAGAGAGGGAGATCGGCTGAGGTTAAATGCGCGCTTGATGAACGCACGGCGGGGTGAAACGCTCTGGGACGCGCCGCTCGAAGTCGCGTATCACGACCTTCGCCGCATCCCCGAACTTCTCTGCCAAATGATCATCGCGGGATTGGGTATCACGCTCTCCCCAGCAGAGGACAGGCGGTTGCGGAAGGATCGATGCGCCGACGCGACGGCTTACGAGTTATACCTGCGTGCGACGGCGCTGCGCCCCGCGACCGCGAACGATTGGCAACGCCAGCGCGAACTGCTCGAACGCTCAATCGAATTAGACCACGCTTACGCGCCCGCCCTCGCCGCACTCGGCAACGCGCACATGCAATACGCGAGTAAGACGGGCGGCGGAGCGCGGCACTACGAGCTAGCTGAAAGAATCTTGCGCCGCGCTCTGAAGATCAACGGCGAGTCGCCGCAAACTCTCTTGGCGCTCGGTTCGCTCTACGCCAAAATCGGTAAGTCGGAAGAATCGGCGGCGTTGCTGCAACGAGCGTTGCGCTTGTTTCCGCACTCCGCGAGCTTCCACCAGACGCTCGGCTATGTCTATCGCTATGCCGGATTGCTCGACGAGTCAATCACCACCTACCGTCAGGCGCAAACTCTCGACCGGGGGTTAGGGAATCAGATCGAGAGCGAAGAGCAGATTGTCAAAGCCTTAATCTACAAAGGCGATTACCGCGCGGCGCTCGCTTCGCACGCCAAGATCGCCGCCTACCGCAATGCCGCGAGAGAGCCTCCCGACCACAAAGAACTTTTCTACGCGGGCGTGAGCCATCTCTATTTGAAAGAGCACGGGGCGGCGGCGCGACTCTTCGACCGCGCGGCGGCGATTGACGCAGTGAGCATCTGGAGCGTCTTCGCACAGGCTTACAAAGCGGCGCAGCAGGGCGATCGCACGCGGCTGTTGGAGCGGGTGAAAAAGTTGGAGACGCTCGACATCGTGGATAGTGAGCGGCGTTATCGCCTCGCGCAATTCTACGCGCTCGCCGGACAACGAACGCCGGCGTTGCATAACTTGAAAAAAGCGATTGAAGGCGGATTCTTCAATTACCCGTACCTCAGCCATGATCCTCTACTCGCCGACATCAGTGGCGCGGACGAATTCAAGACGCTGTTGCGGGGAGCGAAAAGGCGGCACGAAAACTTTAAGCGCAAATTCGGCGCACGGCGAGCGCGTTCGTAAAGAGATTCGCTTATCCGGCTTTCGCCGACGGAGGAACAATATGAACATCCGATTCAAAGCAATTCGCAAGTCGTATCGATTGTGGCTCGCGCCATCACTATTAGTGTTGTGGCTGTGCGGCGAAGTCTGCGGGCAAACAACACCGGGAGAAACTCGTGCGAGCGAAGCTAACTTTGGAATTGTCATCCACGGCGGCGCGGGCGTCAGACCGCGCGCCGAGATGACGCCCGAACTTGAAAGAGAATACCGCGCGGCGCTGAATCAATCGCTCAATGCCGGTTACGACATTCTCAAGCGCGGCGGCAGCAGCGTGGAAGCGGTCGAAGCGGCAATTCGGGTGATGGAAGACTCGCCGCTCTTCAACGCCGGGAAGGGCGCGGCGTTCACTGCCGCAGGCACGAACGAACTCGACTCCTCGATCATGGACGATAAGACGCTCAAGGCGGGCGGGGTCGCCGGTCTCAAGCACATCAAGAATCCGATCAGCCTCGCGCGACTCGTGATGGAAAAATCGCCGCACGTTTTGATGGTCGGCGAGGGCGCGGAATGGTTCGCGCGCGAGCAGGGTGTCGAACTCGTGCCGCGAGATTATTTCTACACCGACCGGCAGTGGAAGGCGCTGCTCGAACGTCAAAAGCAAAACGTACCCTTCGGCGGTCGGTTGCCGACGACTTCCGGCGCGACCTCGTCAGAAGAGAACGACCCGAAGTTGAAGAGTTTGTTTTACGGAACGGTCGGCGCGGTCGCGCTCGACAAGTCGGGCAACCTCGCCGCCGGGACTTCGACCGGGGGTCGCGTCAATAAGAAGCCGGGTCGCGTCGGCGACTCGCCGATCATCGGCGCGGGCACTTACGCCAACAATGAAGCGTGCGCCGTCTCGACCACCGGACTCGGCGAATATCACATGCGCCTGTTGACCGCGCGCGAAATTGCCGTGCTGGTCACTTACAAAGGGCTGTCGTTGCAGGACGCCGCCGACGAAGTGTTGAAGCGTCGTCTCGTCAAACTCGGAGGGGGCGGCGGCGCCATCGCCATCGACAAGGGCGGCAACGTCGCGATGCCGTTCACCGACAACGGCATGTATCGCGGCTATATCAAGTCGGACGGCAAGCCGGTTATCAAAATTTATCAGGACTAAATCGAAACATACGACATCGGGACACATGTGTGGGCTGTGGCTTGTCCCAGCCCATCACGCGGAAAGCGCGATAACCAACGATGCCATCATTCAACATGGCTGAAATTATCTGACGCTGAGGAGATCGGCTGTCGCTGATCTGGGCTGGGACAAGCCGCAGCCCCTACAGCCGAACATGTTTTCTATGCCAATCTCCTATGACACGATTTAGGGCAATTGCCAAACTGTTGGGACAGACTAGTCCTCTGCTCGTGTGGTTACGTTAGCAAGCGGGCAGGGCCAGCCCTGCCCCTACAATCATCTCCAAAGGTATAATCCATGAATACAACCGCCGCGCCTCGCGCGCTTTCGCAAAGAATTCTTGAGACGCCGGCATCAGCCACCGTCTTAATCGCCGACATCGCCGCCAGCCTGCGGCGACAGGGCATTGACGTTATAGACTTTTCCGCCGGGCGCGCGTCCGAACACACGCCCGATTACATCAGCCGCGCCGCGTCGCAGGCGCTGCTCGCGGGCGAAACGCATCAGACGATGGCGCAGGGCAGCCCGGAGTTCCGCACGGCCTGCGCGCTCAAGCTCGAACGCGAGAACGACATCAGTGCCGACCCGGACGTAAACATCATCGCCACGCTCGGCTGTAAGCAGGGTCTGACGCTCGCGCTGTTGGCAACGATCAATCCGGGCGATGAGGTCATCGTCGAAGACCCTTGCTTTGTCAGTTACGCGCCGACGATCCGCTTCTGCGGCGGCAACACGCGCGCCGTTCCTCTGCGCCGTGAAAACAATTTTCGTTGGACGAGAGACGAACTCGAAGCCGCGATTACCCCGCGCACACGCGCGATTCTATTCTGCTCGCCGCACAACCCGACCGGGACTGTTCACACTGAAGCCGACCTTGACCTGATCGCCGAAGTCGCGGGCCGGCACGATTTGTTTGTGATTGCCGACGAGATTTACGAGCGCGTGACGTGGGGCGGACGCGCGCACACATCAATCGCCACGCGCCCGCGAATGGGTGAGCGCACCGTCGGGCTGATGGGATTGACGAAAAGTTTTGCGATGGGCGGCTGGCGCATCGGCTTCGCGTATTCGTCCCCGCACGTCATCAAGGCGATGGTGACATTGCAGCAACACTTGATGACGTGCGCCGGAGCGTTCACGCAGATTGGCGCCGGTCGGGCACTCAGCGACGCGCCGCCGCCGGAAGTCACGAGCCTCTGGGAAGATTGGGAGCGACGTTGCGCGTTCGTCGTCGCCGAACTCAACCGCATACCCGGCGTCTCGTGCCTGATGCCGGAAGGCGGCTTCTATGCATGGATTGACATCACCGGAACGGGCGCGAAGTCCGAAGCGCTGGCGGAAAGATTACTCAGAGAGCACGCGGTTGCGCTCGTGCCGGGCGTGGCGTTCGGCGCACACGGCGAAGGTTATCTGCGAATGACCTGCGTCAAGTCTTGGGACGATCTGCGGAGAGGTTTGGAGAGAATCACGCAAGGGTTATCGTAGAAGTTCGTCCAAAGCGAATTCACAACAGTGTACAAGAGAACATCTCATCACAGAGGCGCCTCGAAACGATAAAATAGGAACGCAGAACGATGAATGAAAGAGCTGAATTCTTATTCATCGTTCCGCGTTCATCGTTCATCCTTTCCTTTGTGCCTCTGTGGTGAAGTCCGAGTCGCCCGACATTTGATTGAAGCATGAACACGGAGCCAAAAGCGGCAGCAAGTTCGCTTCCGCTGCACGAACCATCCGTCGCAGCCAAGCTCAAGCCGACGCTCTTCGGGCGTTACCGTCGCCTCTCGCTCGGCTTTAAGATTCTCTTCTTCATGGCAGCAGGGATCGCGGCAGGGATTGTTTTCGGCGAACGCGCCAGAATCGTGCAACCTGTCGGCGATCTCTTCATCCGCCTTTTGCTGATGGCATCGCTGCCGCTCGTCTTCTTCAACTTGCTCGCCGGTCTGACGACGATGACCGACCTTCGCATCCTCGGACGTCTCGGCAGCAAGATCATGCTTTTCTACTCCTTCACTGGCGTGGTGGCGATGACCTTGGGCATTCTCATTATGCGACTGCTTCGTCCCGGCGTCGGCATGAATTTGACTGGCGAAGTGACCGCTAATCTCGGACAAGTGCCGAGTCTGACGGATGTCTTGCTGAACCTCGTGCCCGAGAACGTCTTCGCGGCGTTCAGTTCGGGACAAGTCACACAGGTTGTCGTCTTCGCGATCTTTCTCGGCATCACCACCTTGCTGCTCGCCGAAGAACAGCGCGCGCCCTTGCGTCGCGGCTTCCATATCCTCGCCGAACTGCTGCGTAAGCTCGTCGTCCTACTCTTGTCGTTCGCGCCCCTCGGCATCGGCGCGCTCGCGGCGAGTACCGTCGGACAGCATGGCGCGAAAATTTTCGGGCCGCTGGCGCTTTTTATCGTCGGCGTGTGGAGCGGTCACGTCGCCGTCTTTCTGTTGTACATGCTGCTGCTCTACGTCTTCACGCGCCACTCTCCGCTCCGCTTCCTGAAGCAGACCGGCTCGCTCTATGCGACGGCGGCGGCGACGTGCAGCAGCCTCGCCAGCCTCGTCGTGGCGCTCGATCTTTCCGAGAAAGTATTGAGACTGCCGCGCTATATCTACTCATTCACCTTGCCGCTCGGCGCGCAGGTGAACAAGGACGGAACCGGCGTCATGCTCGTCGGCGTGCTGCTGTTTACGGCGCAGGCGGCGAATGTTGAATTCGCCCCCGCCTCTTACTTCACGATTGTGCTGATGGGATTGATCTTGACGGCCGGCTCCGCAGGGATTCCCGGCGGCGGCTTCGTCATTGCGCTCGTCTTCGTCAAGGCGTTCGATCTGCCGCTGGAAATCGCCGTCATCGTCGGCGGCGTCTATCGTCTGCTCGACATCGGCAACACGATTATCAACACGATGGGCGATGTCGTCGGAGCTTTGATCGTCTCTCAATCCGAGCCGGAACATCTCGCCGCAGAAGGAAATTCATAATGAAGGAAACCCGTTTGTTGAACATCGCAAAGTCGCTTGTTGTGATACTGACGTTGAGTTTAATCCTCACGCCGAACCCGAATGCTCCCGCCGCGCCGAAGAGTCGTGCGATTAAATTATCTTCCGTCGGCGGACGGCGCGCAAAGCCGGGTATCGTCAAAGGAGGGAAGATGCGCCTCGCGGGTCAGCACACGTTCACTGTGACAAACGGCAAGAAAGTCACGTGGACGCTCGACCGTGAGGAAGCGAACGAGGAAGGCGGCACGCCGACGCTGCTCAAGAACGTCGCTTCGGCGAAAGGTGCGACCGCAATTTTCGATTTAACAAAAACTTCTGATAAGGAAACTGTCTATCACGTGCGCGCGCAGGGCGATAACTTCAGCGATACGTTCAGCGGGCAAGTCTTCCCGCACGGTAAGCGTTCGTCCTTCACCTACCGGAGCGTAGATAATCCTGACGTGCGAACTTATGTCGTCGTCCCTGCGACCTTGAGTCCGGCGACGAAAGTTGTGATGGGCCCGCCAGCGGCACCACCCGCTCGCCGCGTATGTGCTCAAGACTTCTTCGGTCTCCACATAGAAGCGCGCTTGTTCCTCGGCGCTGCGTCGAATGTAGCGCTTACGCTCGCGTTGAATGCAGGCCACACTCTGACGCGTAGAGGATCGTTTTGCGATGATCTTCAGTCCGTACCAAGGGTGCCATCGGTAATGAACCTCCCGCTCAGTACCATGTGTTTTGTGTAGTGTGATTGTACAATCACGAGCGTCCACATCAGGCGCTCAATTACCGGACGCCGGCGCAGGTGTATGGCGGCGCGCTGCCATACACCTCGACAAGAAACCTACATTGAAAGGAGCGGAATCCACCTTAAACAAGGCTGTTTTGGTGTCTTGATCAATGGGTCCACCTTATTCGGCGGCTTCTTCAATTAACAGGCAAGTAGGAGCAGATTCATGGTCATCGGAAAAGTCCGCGAGATTTGGCGCTACCCTGTAAAATCGATGGGTGGAGAGAAACTCGACAGTTGTGCCGTCGGGTTATCCGGCCTATCCGGAGATCGCGGCTGGGCGTTGCGCGACGAAGCCGCCGGTGAGATTCGCGGCGCGAAATACCTGCCGAAACTGATGCAGTGCTCGTCGCGCTATCGCGAGCAGCCAACAGATGGGAAGGTTCCACATGTTGACATCACCCTCCCAGACGGTACTCATACCGGCAGCGACGAAACAAATGTAAACTCCCGCTTGTCGGAACTGCTGGGGCGAGTTGTCTCACTCTGCCCGCTTCAGCCAGCCAGCGACAAAGCTCATTACAGACGCGCTCAACCGGGAGCTTCCGTGATGAGTCGGTTGAGTCGTTTCCGACCGCTCCGCCCCCATCTCGGAACCCTTCTTCGCCTCGCGAGACTAGATGCGCCCACTCGAGAGATGTTCAGCCGTGAGCCGGATGAGCCGCTTCCTGATTTCTCAGCCATCCCCTCGGAACTGTTCGAGTTTACCTCTCCTCCGGGTACGTATTTCGACCTCGCCCCGATCCATCTGCTCACGACATCGTCTCTCGCCGCGATGGCACGCCTTAATCCGGCAGCCGCTTGGGATGCGCGGCGCTTCCGCCCGAACTTCCTTATCGAAACGGAGTACGGCATTGAAGGATTAGTCGAAGCTGGTTGGAGCGGACGGGCGCTACGTCTGGGTGAGCTGACTTTGAAATGCGAGATACCAACCGTACGGTGTGGAATGACCACACACGCGCAAGCCGAACTGCCGAAAGACCCGACGGTATTGCGTACAGTGGTGCGAGATGCGGGGCAGAACCTCGGCATCTATGCAAGTGTCGTAAAATCTAGCCGGATAGCTGTTGGTGTTGCAGTGGAATTACTGTAAGAACGCCGCCGAACAAGGCGATGCACCTGAGCGCCCCCAGCGTGCTTCGCATCAATCGCTGTTGGTGCTTTGCAAATTGTCGCTATCGCCGGTGCGTATTACGGCGAAGATGAACGGTGATTTCGCTTATCGACTCTTCCGCGCTTTTGGTGCAAGGTAGGTCAAGCCGTTATAAATCGCGGCATGGGTGTAAAATATGAAAAATACTTTTATTGCTTTTCTGACAGCCGTGTTGGTTTCTAATTCCGCATCAGCCTTACTTGCACATATTCCCCATGCAAGAACTGTTTCAAATAAAGTTGAGACTAACAATCCGAAAGTTAACGCGAAACCCATTCCGGGCGCGGAGCAAACTTCAAAGTATCTTCCCTACCTGAAAGGTAAGAGAATCGGCATCGTGGCGAATCTAACCTCTACCATCGGTGGCAAATTAAGCGTGGATAGCCTGTTCGGCATGGGAGTGAAGATAGTTAAAATTTTCGGCCCCGAGCATGGCTTCAGGGGTGATGCCAGTAGGGGCATCAAGGTTGACGACAGTGTTGACCATAAAACAGGCGTCCAGATTATCTCCCTGTATGGTAAAACCGAGAAGCCTACTAAAGAACATCTGGCAGACGTTGACCTGATAATCTTTGATATGCAGGACGTTGGCGCGCGCTTCTATACCACAATCAGAACCCTTCATTATGTGATGGAAGCGTGTGCCGAAAATAATAAGGAGTTGCTGATTCTCGACCGGCCAAACCCCAACGGCTTTTACGTCGATGGACCTATTCTGGAAGATCATCTGAAATCCGGGATAGGTACGCACCGGATACCCATTACGCACGGGATGACGTTGGGCGAATTCGCACAAATGCTGAACGGCGAAGGCTGGCTGGCGAACAAGGTGAAGTGCAAGCTGAAGGTCGTAAAGGTGGCCAATTACACGCACGATACGCCTTACGAATTGCCGGTAAGACCATCGCCGAACTTGAACACTCAGCCATCGGTGCTGCTTTATCCGAGCCTCTGTTTGTTTGAAGGAACCATTCTCAGCCAGGGAAGAGGGACCTATATGCCCTTTACGGTTTTAGGCGCGCCTGCTCTCAAAGGGATTTATGAATTCTCGTTTCGGCCAACCGCTATCAGTGGAATGAGCGAAACACCTTTGCATCAAGACATGGAGTGCTTCGGGCTAGACCTGAGAAATTATGACACCACTATTTTCCGAAAGACCCGACGATTAAATCTAAAATGGTTGATCGACCTATACAACGCTTATCCTAACAAAGAGAGATTCTTTGACATTACACAAAGCAGAGAGATTGGAAACTTTGATAAGCTGGCTGGCACTGAGAATCTAAAGAAACAGATCATCGCTGGGAAAACTGAAGAAGAGATAAGACAGAGTTGGGATCTGGGTTTATCAGAATTTAAGGCTATGCGAAAGAACTATCTATTATATCCCTAATCTGAATTGAAGAAATTTGAACAAGAGCTGCAGCCCGGAGAATCATCGACTTGTTATACCGCCGACGACTGTATAATTTGCGATGCGAGCCACGCTTAGCCTTTATCCGCGGTGACGAATCAA
>JALZJL010000124.1 GCA_030859785.1 Acidobacteriota bacterium | reverse complement strand
CCAGCGCGCGGTACAAATCAACGTCCGTCGGATTCAGCACATCCTGAATGCGCGCCATCGAAGTCACCGACAGCGTCAATTCATTGACCGCATCCATCATTGAATGCGAGTGCGCATCGACGATGCCTGGCATCACAAACTTGCCAGTCGCATCGATCACGCGCGCCATGTCACCGGCCTTTAGATTCTGGCCGACAGCGGCGATCTTCCCGTCCCGCAGCAGCACATCCGTGTTCGGCAGAGTGCCGCGCGCAATGGTCAAAACCGTCGCGTTGCGAATCAAAGTTTCGCCCGCGGCGGCCCGCTGTTGATTGCTCGATACGCCGCTCTGCGCGACACTCCGCTGAGTCTGATTCTGCGCCGCTGTATCGACACCGCCCGCACCGACGGCGACCATCAACATCATCACGACCATCAATCTGATTGTTTGTCCCATCATGATTCACATCGAAAGAAAGTCTAGAGTCTGGAGTCTTGAAGTCTGAAGTCAACAGTTTGAAGTCTTGGAGTCTTGAGGATTGAATCTGGAATCTGTTTTGACTCCAGACTTCAGACTCCAGTCTTCAGACTCTACTGCGGCCTGGTTCCGGTGAATGAGCCGGATGGGCGTCCGACGATTTGCACCGTGCCGCGCATTGTGTTGCCGGTGATGGTGCCGTTGAATGTCGCCTCGCTGGTCTGTGTAGCGTCGGTGACGGGGACGGTGAAACGTACCTCGCCACCCGCGCCGAGCGCGCCGTTGGCAATCGGGTTGGAACCGAGCGGCCCCTGGATCGAGCCGCTCAGCCGCTCACCCTGCTGTTGCAGCGTAAGCGTGACCGAGACCGGCTGCGGCGCGCCACCCGCGCCGATGTTTACTTCGAGCGTCCACGTGCCGCCGACATTAGCTGTGCCGCTGGCACCGGCGGCGGGTGGCGTCGTCGCGGCTTTCAGTTCCACCGGGCGACCGTCGATGAAGACGTGTGCGATGCGCCGGTCGCGCGCGAAGATGTCGCCGCGCGTCACGGTCAGGTTGGCGATCTTACCCACTTCGATACTGCCGAGTCGTTCGGCGACGCCCAAAATCTCCGCCGGGCGCAATGTCATCGCGCGGAGCGCTTCGTCGCGCGCAAGGCCGTTCTCGATGGCCTTCGCCGCGTTCGTCAGATAGTCGGTGATGTTCGTCATCTCGCCGGATTGAAAGGCAAATGTGACGCCGGCGGTCGCGAGCTTGCCGGCGGTACGCGGCGCATCCGCACGTTCGCGCAGCACGCGCAACGGATCGGGGTCGGCTTCCAGAAGTTGCGCCGTCATCCGGCGCGGGTAGTTCAGCGAAAGCAGCACGGGGACATTCAACGCGCGCAGGCGCTCCGTCACTTTCCACGCTTCCGATCCACCGGCGATGATTAAGCGCAGATTGAACTCCTGCGCAAGATCGAGGGCGCGGATGATTTCGCGTTCGCGCTCCGCCTGCACGACGATTGGCATCTGCCGCGCGAGTGCCGGCAGCAATGCCGCCAGCGACTTGTCCGGGCCGGGCCGCCGCACGCCGCGCGGGTTGCGGTCGTAAATCGCATTCACCTCGCGGTAACGCTCTGCGTCGAGAAGCATTTGCCGGATCGAGGCGATGACTCCCATCAATGAACCCGGATATTGTCCGGTGCCGAGCGGCGTGAAGCCGACGTGCAGTGCGACGGGCGTCGCGACGATCATCTGTTGTGGCGTGTCGCCCGCGAGATTGATTAATGCAGATTGACCGGGAAAGACGTTGCCGCGCGGGACGGTCAGTGCCGCCGTCACGCCGGCGCTACGTGCCGCTTCGATCTGCTCGCCGCCAGGACGGATAATGTCCGCCGCCAGAATTTCAGGTTGCAGTCCCGGCAGTTGCGTCGAGTTGGGCGACGTGGCGGAGGGCGGCGTGCGCGGGCCGAGAAAATCCGCGAAGGGCGTGGTGGCGGCCTCGCTTCCGGGAGTTACGGGCGGCGACGGGCGAGGAATGGCAAGCGACGTGTTGGCGTCAATCAGCCCCGGATAAATGGTCAGACCGGCGGCGTTGATGATGCGGGCGTCGGCGGGCGCGTTGACATTAGCGCCGACCGCCGCAATCAGACCGTCGCGGATCAGCACTGTGCCGCGCTCGATGACGGGGCCGGAAACGGTGACGACACGCGCGTTGGTAATCGCGTAGGTGTCAATCGCGCTGCGCTGTTGCTGCTGCGCTCGCGCCGTTGAATTCATCACGCGCGGACAAATCGATACCGCCGAGACGATGATTAGTATGAGTAGAAAATTCGGGCGAAGGTCGCGCATAGATGTTCGTCTTTGACGTACAGGCTTTGGCCAAAGTCCTATTCACGAGATGACGAGGTGCCGACGCACCCGAAAAAAGAAAACGCTGACCCGCACTTGTTCACCGCGGGGCCAGTAAAGAATCTGGAGCGCCGCTCGGACAGGCGTGTGGTCTCGTCACCAACTTCTGACACCTGATTTGATTGTCGATTGCGGGTGTGCTTACGCACCACGTGGTTGATATGTTTCGCCAGCAACGATGATGCGGAGGCTGGAATCTAGTTAGCTTAACGGACAGGAGACGCGAAGAAGGGGTGCGCTGACTTGCATGAAGCAGCGAACACCCCTTCGTCAATCGTGAAGCCTCAAGAGTGATTGTTGGACTTAATTAAGAGAAACTTCGGGCACGCCCCAGAAGTCTGCTCACTTGCCGTCCTTAGTTTCGGTTCGCGTTAGCACTGCGAGCGCCCATGTTAGCGTTGCCGACACCGGCACCGACGGCTCCAACTTTGAGTTGATTCTTGACACCCTTTTGTCCGTCAATAGCCTTCGCTGCTTTGTCGGCGGCGGCGACCTGCGCCTGACTGCCAACCGTGCCGCGCAAGGTGATGACGGCGTTGTTCACATCAACGTTGATCGTCGAGTCCCGCAGGTCGTCGACCGTCGCCAGCGCAGCTTTCGTTTTGGTGTGAAGCCAACCGTCCTCAATGCTCTGGCCGATGCTGTCACCGGAGGCTTTGACCTCGTCGCGGTACGTTCGGTCATCTCTTTCGTAGTCGGCGCGTGTATTGTAACTACGCATGCGGCTTGTGTTGGTCGTCGCAATGACGCCCGGCGAGTTGCCGTTGTTGTTATAGACCACGGCGACGTTGCTGTTTGCCATATTAGCGGTCGCGACAGTCGTGTTTGTATTGGCCGTATCGGTACAGCCGACAGTCAACGCGGCGAGCGCCGTGCCTGCCACTAATGCTGTAATCTTCATTCTATTCATTATCGTCTCCTGTGAAATTGTTATCGTTTCCCCATGAAAACCAGTGCCATTGTCTGAAAGCGGAACATGAAACGCCTTTGCAAACGGCGCGCCGCACCCCGGTTAGCAAAGTTCACGTCAGGACGATGCGGGTTGACATTGGCGATGGCGCAGATATTAAACAGTTATTTACAACATAAGCAAGCCACAATCCGCGTTATCAACAGCGGTGAAGCGCCAGCAATCACTATCAAATCCCAAACTGCATTCGACTTGCGACTGACCAAAATCGATACTGTCGGCCCGGCGTGGCGTGTCGCCTTAACAGTCAGTCACAGTCCGAGAGTCGAACACCCGTCGGCGATGGGTCGCCAGAATAGTTGACTCTAAATTGATTCTTAAATGACTCCGGTCAAATACCCCTGGTCGTCTCACCACTTGACCGAGCCTTCTTGTGTCGTGTCGATGTTCGCGAGTTTCCCATCGTTAAAGAAAAATGCTTGCATGTTGTCGAACAGGAACTCGTGCGTGTCGGGGCTGGTCAGGTCGAGGCCGTAGTGGTTAATCAGCATGTTCTGCTTCGCCAGCCACTCCGCCCAGCATGGCTGGCAGGTTTCCGCCCCGATGCGCTGACCCAGTTCTGTCGGAATCGGCGCGTAGCCAAGCGCCGGTCGCTTCTGCCCACACCGCTTGCACTTAAACTCTTCGCCCATGATTACAAAACTCCTCGGTTAAAATAATGTCTCAACTAGATATCAGATGTTAGATGTTGGATCACCACCAGCGTGTCTTGATTGACATTCAGCATCCAGCAACTAACATCTGTTCCTTTTTGCCTTTTACCTTTTTACTTTTGCTTTACTATCTATCATCCTGCACTCTGCAACGCTTTTCTAATGGCAGCGATAGTCTCGTCATCCTTTGGCGGCAGCAGCAGGCCTACGAGCGCCCGCGTGTTGCGATAACTGACTTGACCGCGCGCATCGACGACGAATACTGCCCGCGTCGTCCGTCCGGGGATAATCGAGCGGACGCCGTATGCTTTGCCGACCGCGCCGCCCGTGTCCGACAACAGGCGCAGAGGGAGTCCGTGATGCTCCGCGAATTTGCGGTGCGACTCCGCCGAGTCGGTCGAGATACCGACCACCTCGGCCCCGGTCGCTGCGTAATCCTCCCAGCGGTCGCGCACCGAGCACATCTGCCGCGTGCAGATTGGCGTCTCGTCGCCGGGATAGAACAACAGCACCACGACCTGTCCGCGCTGCTCCAAGAGCCGCCACGGCTGACCATCGGCGTCGTGCAGAGTGAAATCCGGGGCGGGCGCGCCGACTTCCGTGGATTGTTTCACCGTGGACTGTTTCGTTGACTGGCTCAAGCTAAAACGACCTTTGCTAAATTCTTTCGTTTCAGAAGTCGGCGGATGCTGTTTGATATTTTCTTAACTTTATATAACATCCCGAAAAAGCTTTTTCCAAACGACAGGGAACATGAAACAGTGCCACGACCTTCTGAAATCAATCCTGACGAACGGTACCGAGCACCGTGACCGCACCGGCGTCGGTACCATCTCGCACTTCGGCTATCAAACACGCTTCGACCTGCGCGACGGATTGTTCTGCTTCAGACGGAATTGGAGTTTGGTGGCTTCTGGCTTAGACACTCTTCACCTTGAGGAACCTATGTCCAAGAAGCCACGCAAGAACTACACGGCGCAGGAGAAAGTTGCTATCCTGCGGC
>JALZJL010000104.1 GCA_030859785.1 Acidobacteriota bacterium | reverse complement strand
CGATGACTGATTCAATAGAGCAGCAGATGAAGATCACTGTCAGTGACGTTGCGCGTGCGATTGACGGCGAGATGACCGGCGATGCTGATGTGATAGTCGAAGACGTGACGCACGATTCGCGGCAGGTTGGCGCAGGGTGGCTGTTCGTCGCCGTGCGCGGGGCGAGCGTCGACGCACACGAGTTTGTTGACGGTGTGATGCGGCGCGGCGCTGTCAGCATCATCTCAGAGCTTGATCGACCCAAAGGATTTGAAGGCGCGTGGATTCAAGTGAGAGAGGTGCGGCACGCGATGGCGCTCGCGGCGGCGGAGGTGCATCGTCACCCGTCGCGTGAATTGAACTTGATCGGCATCACCGGCACGAACGGCAAGACGACGACCGCCTTTCTCGTCGCGGCGATAGCGGAAGGCGTCGGTGAGCAAGTCGCGCTGTTAAGCACAGTCGAGTCGCGCGTCGGCGGCCAGCGGGTAAAGGCTGTCCACACTACGCCGGAGGCGAGCGACATTGAACGGTTTCTGCGCCGCGCGGTCGATGCGGGATGCGGCGTAGCGGTGATGGAGTCTTCGTCACAGGCGCTCGATCTGCACCGCTGCGATGCACTGCATTACCGCGTCACGGTCTTCACCAACCTGACACGCGATCATCTGGATTATCACGGCACGATGGAGCGGTATTTCGCGGCGAAGCGCAAACTGTTTGATGGAAGCCTCGGCGAAGCGCCGGGCGTGTCGGTCATCAACATTGACGACGAGTACGGTGTGCGGTTGGCAAGTGAACTGAGAGATGACGGCGCGCGAGTGTTGACCTACGCGCTCGACGCGGCGGCGGACGTGACGCCGCGCGATGTGAAGTTTACGCTTGACGAGACACGATTCGACTTACACACGCCGGACGGTGTGCGTTCGCTTGGGTCGCCGTTGGTCGGTCGCCCGCACGTCTACAACATCCTGGCGGCGGTCACTTCCGGCCTCGCGCTCGGATTCAACATCGACGCGATGGTGCGCGCCGTCGAGAATTGCGCGGGTGCGCCGGGTCGTTTTGAGCGCGTCGCAGACGCGGGCGATTTCGCGGTTGTCGTCGACTACGCGCATACCGACGACGCGCTGGCAAGCGTGCTGCGTACGGCGCGCGGCGTGGCGCCGGGCCGCATCATCACGGTGTTCGGCTGCGGCGGCGACCGCGACCGGACGAAGCGCGCTCCGATGGGCGAAGCGGCGGCGCGTCTGAGTGATGTCGTCATCGCCACATCCGACAACCCACGCACCGAAGACCCGGAAGCGATTCTCGCCGATGTCGAGGCGGGCCTGCGTTTGATCGCCAAACCGTACCGCAAAATCACCGACCGGCGCGCGGCGATTCACACCGCGATTGCCGAAGCGCATGCCGGCGACTTGGTGCTGATTGCCGGCAAAGGGCACGAGGATTATCAGATCATCGGCAAAGAAGTTTTCCACTTTGACGACAGGGAAGTGGCACGCGAAGCACTTGCGGAGAGAGGGAACAGTTTTGAGTTTTGAGTTTTGAGCTCAAAACTGAAAACACATATTACGCAAGTGAGTGTTACTCTGCTCCGAAGGAGCCGGCGGAAGGTAGCCAGTGGCAAGCGATTAACGGCAGTGAGTCGCGCCGCCTCTGGCACTACTCATCGCGCCGCGCGCTGACAGGGCATACAGAAGCGAGGCTGCGAGCGTGCAGAAGCGAGGCTGCGAGCGTGTCAACTCTGCGCGCACCTTGCAGGGCGCGAAAACTTTGCTCGACTGCATCCCAGAGGCGGCGTGCCCCTCGGCGCTTGCCACTGACTACCTTCTCCGAGTCACTTCGGGACACAATGCTTAACATCAACTCAAAACTGAAAACTCAAAACTGAAAACTGTTTGATGGCTCAGCGGACAAAATGAAAATTGGAAAGGAACATTAGATGAAAATTATCGTCACCGGCGCGACCGGCTTGGTTGGCTCGGCGCTCGTCCCTTCATTAATCGCTGACGGCCATAGCGTGACGTGTCTGGTGCGCGGCGACAACGCGAACCCGCCGCACCCCGGCACGACGGCGGCGCGTTGGAACCCGGAGACCGGAACCATTGACGCCGCCGCGTTGGAAGGGCATGACGCGGCGGTGCATCTCGCCGGCGAGAGTGTCGCCGAAGGACGTTGGACTGATGAGAAGAAGAAACGCATCCGCGAGAGTCGTGAAAAAGGAACGCGCCTGATCGCTGAAACGCTGGCGCAATTGAGTGATCGCCCGCAGGTGCTGGCGTGCGCGTCGGCCATCGGCTACTACGGCGACCGCGGTGCGGAAGTGCTCGACGAAAACAGTTCTTCGGGCAAAGACTTTCTGAGCGAGGTGTGCCGCGCATGGGAGGCGGCGGCTGACCCGGCGCGCGCGGCGGGCATCCGCGTCGTCCACTTACGCATCGGCGTCGTGTTGAGCGACGAGGGCGGGGCGCTCGCGAAGATGTTAACGCCGTTCAAAATGGGTGCCGGCGGAAAGATCGGAAGCGGCGCGCAGTATATGAGTTGGGTCGCGCTGGATGATCTGGTCGGCGCGATTAAGCACGCGCTCAACGACGAGTCGTTAAAGGGGCCGGTCAACGTGGTCGGGCCGCGCCCGGCGACGAACGCTGAGTTCACCAAGGCACTCGGCGCAGTGTTAGGACGCCCGACGCTGTTCTCGGTGCCGGCGTTCGCGGCGCGCCTCGCGTTCGGTGAGATGGCCGACGCCTTGCTGCTCTCAAGCACGCGCGTCGAACCGAAGCGCCTGCAATCCACGCAATTCAAATTCGTGTACCCGCAACTCGACGGCGCGTTGCGGCATGTCCTGAAGAAATGAGAACCGCAAGCTCGGAACGAATCGCGCGTCCCACGGCAACTGCGCGATGGATGACGGCGGTGCTGCTTGCGGCGGGCATTTACAACCTTGCGTGGGGCGCGCTCGCGGTACTGTTCCCGCTGGCGATTTTTCATTGGGCACGGATGGAACCGCCGAACCACCCGCAAATCTGGCAATGCGTCGGAATGATCGTCGGCGTCTACGGCGTCGGGTACATCATCGCGGCGTTTGACCCAGCTCGGCACTGGCCGATTGTCTTGGTTGGGTTGCTGGGGAAGTTACTTGGCCCTATCGGCTTTCTACAGGCGGCACTTGACGGCGCGTGGCCGTGGCGGATGGGCTGGACGATCATCACCAATGATTTGATCTGGTGGATTCCGTTCGTGCTGATTCTCGTTCACGCTTATCGTTCACCGAGCGACCGCGTTGCCTGAAAAAGAATCGGGGGCTTTGGGTGATTATAGTTTTTCTCGCGCACGTCGCGGCGACGCTTTTTATGACCGGCGTCATTTGGTTCGTGCAGGTGGTGCATTACCCCTTATTCAGTCAGGTCGGCCCGGCAACGTTCATCAACTACGAAAGTGCGCACGCGAGGCTCACCACCTGGATCGTCGCCCCGCCGATGCTGATCGAAGTCGTCACCGGAGCATTATTGCTGTGGTGGCGTCGACCCTCCGGCGTGTCTGCGTGGCTGGTCGCCACCGGCTTCGCGCTGGTACTCGTGATCTGGCTTTCGACTTACTTCCTTCAAGTGCCGCGCCACACTATGCTCGGAAAGGGCTACGATCAAACGGCGCACGATATGCTGGTCTTCTCCAACTGGCTGCGCACCATTGCCTGGAGCGCGCGTTCCGCACTCGTCCTGTGGATGGCGGCGCAGGCATTGAAATAGTCGAAGCAGGGGATGATAGAAAGATAGCGGGTGGGGTTTTCAAGCGTCATGTTGGTAAACTCGCTGCACCAACTACAGCCATGCAGAGCATCAGTCTTCATCCGTCGGCGGCGAGTAACGAACCGCCTGATCTGACACTCGAAGTCGCCCGGCTGGAATCCGTGCTCGCCGAGCGACAGAGCGAACTCGCCACGCTGCGCGAGGAACTCCATGCATTCAAAGTGCGCTACACCCAAGTCGTCGGTGGCCGCTTGTCTGAACTGGCGGATATTGAACAAGCCATCAAGCAAGCGGAGACGCGCGTGCTCGGCGTCGATGCGATGGAGGATGAAGATGAAATGCGTGCCGGAGTGGTGATCGGCGAGTTTGAGTCGGGCGCGGTTCCTACGGGGACGGCGCTGCGTAAACTGTTTTGGTCGGTCGCTAAAGTGTTTCATCCCGACCACGCCGCGGATGACGAAGAGGCGCGACGCCGCCATTCCATCATGGCCGAAGCGAGCCGCGCCTATCGCGAAGGCGATGTCGAGAGTCTGCATTCGCTGCTCGGTGACGAGAATCTACATTTTTACTGCGCGAGCGGACAAAACGGAGACGACGCGGAAAACCTCGCCACTCGCCTCATCAATCTTAAGGAAGAGTTGCGCACCATCGAGTTTGGTTTGAAGCGCATCAGGCAGGACGGCCTGTATCGGATTAAACTTGCGGCAGATGAAGAAGCGAAGCAGGGACGTGACGCGCTCGCCGCGATGGCGGAGCGCACCGACCGCCAGATCGTCAAAGCGCGCCGCCGGCTCGCACACTTGTCGTGACAAACACGCGCGCCAATCGTGTCCGTCAGTCTATTCACACTGCCAGAATATTTACACAGCATCGGTCTCGACCCAGAAACATCACCCATACAACCCACGCCTTGCCCCGTTGCCAATCTCGCCGGTCGAGAGCGCGGGGTGTGTCACAAAAATCGATTCTTACGTATAATTCGTTCCTTCAAAAACAAGAACACAAATGGCAGACACCACCGGCAAGCTGTCGGTGAACGGAACGTTGAAAATGATAGAAAGGCAAAGGTGATGCGACAAAGACCACTCGGTGAGCAGGGGTTGTTTGTTTCGGAGATGGGCCTCGGCTGTATGGGCATGTCGGAATTCTACGGCACGCGCGACGACGCCGAATCAACGGCGACGATTCATCGCGCGCTGGAGTTGGGTGTGACACTGCTCGACACCGCCGATATGTACGGGCCGTATACCAACGAAGAATTGGTCGGGCGGGCTATTGCAGGCCGGCGCGACAGCGTGATTCTGGCGACCAAGTTCGGCATCGTGCGTGATCGTGAAGACCCGACGAATCGCAGCGTCAATGGACGTCCGGAGTATGTCCGCGCGTCGTGCGAAAATAGTTTGCGGCGGCTCGGCATTGAAACCATAGACCTTTACTACCAACACCGCGTCGACCCCGACGTGCCGATTGAAGAGACCATCGGTGCGATGGGGCGTTTGATCGAAGAAGGCAAAGTGCGCTACCTCGGCCTCTCCGAAGCCGGCACCGAAACGATTCGCCGCGCGCACGCCACGCACCCCGTCTCCGCGTTGCAGAGCGAATACAGTCTGTGGTCGCGCGACCCGGAGGACGATGTACTGCCGGTCTGCCGCGAGCTAGGTATCGGCTTCGTCGCTTACAGTCCGCTTGGGCGCGGATTCCTCGCCGGAGAGATTAAAAAGTTCGACGACCTGGCGGCGGATGATTACCGCCGACACAGCCCGCGCTTTCAAGGCGAGAATTTTCAGCGCAACGTCGATCTGGTGAAGCGCATCGGCGAAATGGCCGCCGAGAAGGGTTATCAGCCCGCGCAATTCGCGCTCGCGTGGGTGCTCTCGCGCGGCGAAGAAATCGTGCCGATTCCGGGCACGAAGCGCCGGAAGTATTTGGAAGAGAATGTCGAAGCGCTCGACATTGAACTGACGGCGGACGACCTGCGGCGGCTTGACGAACTGGCCCCGCGCGGCGTGGTCGCCGGCGACCGTTACCCGAAAGCGATGATGGCATTGGTCAATCGCTAAGCTTCGCATTTCCTCGAATCAAAAATATGCAGAACACAGTTCAAGATGTAGTCGATCAGACTCTCACTGAGAACGCGGTGCGGGATGAACATGCGCCGCATGATCACCACACGACGCCGACGGGCGGACGCCTGGCCCTGCTTTCGCTGGCGGCGCTCGGCATCGTCTACGGCGACATCGGGACATCCGTGCTTTATTCGTTGCGCGAGTGCTTTCACGGCCCTCACGCGATTCCGGCGACGCCCGTCAATATCTACGGCGTGCTATCGCTCGTGTTCTGGGCGTTGATAATCGTTGTCACGATCAAGTATTTGATCTTCATCCTTGAAGCGGACAACCGCGGTGAAGGCGGAATCCTGGCGCTCACTGCGCTGGCGACGCCGATCAAAATGCTGACCAAGACCGAGCGTTGGTGGCTGGTCGTGCTCGGCATCTTCGGCGCTGCGCTATTGTACGGCGACGGCATTATCACCCCGGCGATTACGGTGCTCGGCGCGGTCGAGGGATTGAACATCGTGACGCCGCTGTTCGAGCCTTATGTGGTGCCGATTACGATTGCGATTCTGATCGGTCTGTTCCTGATTCAACGCCGCGGCACCGCCGCCGTCGGCAAGATGTTCGGGCCGGTGATGCTCATCTGGTTTACCACTCTCGCGGTGCTTGGCGTCTCGCACATCATCGGTAACCCATCGATCATCGGGGCGATGAACCCAATCCACGGCTTCGAGTTTTTCCGCGACAATGGTTGGACTGGATTTTTCATCCTCGGCACAGTGTTCCTGGTTGTCACCGGCGGCGAAGCTCTCTATGCCGACATGGGGCATTTCGGCAAGCGCCCGATTCGCATCGCGTGGTTCGCCGCCGTGCTGCCGGCACTGCTCATCAACTACTTCGGTCAGGGTGCGCTGTTACTTGCCAACCCGGAAGCGGCGGTCAATCCTTTTTACCTGATGGCTCCCTCATGGGCGCTCTATCCGTTGGTTGTGCTGGCGACCTTCGCCGCCGTGATTGCATCGCAGGCACTCATCTCCGGCGCGTTTTCGATCACGATGCAGGCCGTGCAACTCGGCTTCCTGCCACGCCTCAACATCCTGCACACATCGACTACCGAGTTCGGGCAGATTTACATTCCGGCCATCAACTGGTTGTTAATGATTTCGTGCATTCTGATCGTGCTCGGCTTTCGCACGTCGAGTAATCTGGCCGCCGCTTATGGCATCGCGGTCACTCTGACGATGGCGATTACGACGATCATCTTCTACATCGTCGCGCTCGAACGCTGGAAGTGGAGCCACTTGACGGCGGGCGCGGTCGCCGGGTCATTCTTAATTATCGACGTGGCCTTTCTCGCCGCGAACGTCGTTAAGATTCCGCAGGGTGGCTGGTTCACGATTGTTGTCGCAGTGCTGATCTTCACCGTCATGACGACGTGGAAGCGCGGGCGTCGACTCGTCGCCGCGCGGCTCGGCCAGGAATCGTCGCTCGCTGATGTGCTGAATAATCTTCAGGCAGAGCGATTGGTGCGCGTCCCCGGCACAGCCGTCTTCCTGAGCGGCAATCCGCAGGGCGCGCCGTCCGCGCTCCTCGCCAACATCACTTACAACGGTGTGATGCATGAACACATCGTGCTACTGACCGTGAAGACGAAACAGGTGCCGCACGTCGAAGCGAATGAGCGCGTCGAGGTCGAGTTACTCGGCCACGGTATTTATCGCATGACGATCTGGTTCGGATTTATGGAAGAACCGACTATCCCGAAAGCGTTGGAGACGGCAAAATTGCCGGGGCTTGATTTCGATCCACAGCAGATCACGTACTTCGTCAACCGTTCGTCAGTCATCGCTAGCAAAATACCAGGCATGGCAGTATGGCGTGAAAAGTTTTTCGCCTTCATGTCGCATAACGCCGCCAGTGCCGCTGACTACTATTGCCTGCCGCCAACGCGGGTGGTCGAGATCGGCACGCGCGTTGAGTTCTAAAGCGCGCATTGGCTTCAACGCTTAAGACATTTTCGAGCAGAACGGGACATCACACATGACGACCGGGGCGAAACACAAGAAACGCGACGAGCAGCACGATAAATCATCGCAGCAGTCACCGCCGAATAGTCCGCAGGCGGAACTACCACATACGCTGCTTCATCACCGGCACCTGTTGAATAACCGCGAACTAAGTTGGCTGGCGTTCAACCGCCGCGTGCTCGAAGAAGCGCAGGACAGCAGCCATCCGCTGCTTGAACGCCTCAAGTTCCTCGCCATCTTCTCCACCAACCTCGACGAGTTCTTTATGATTCGCGTCTCAGGTCTGAAGGAAGAGTTGGATGAAGAGGTGGCGGAATTATCGCCCGACGGTTTGACACCGGCTGAACAGTTGAAGGCGATTAGTGAGCACCTGCGCCCGTTGGTTGATGAACACATGCGCTGTCTGCGCGAAGAGATTCTGCCGCAGCTTGAAGTGGAGGGTATCGTCGTCGCCTCGTACAGTGAATTGGGTGAGACGGAGAAGCGGTTTGCCGACAAGTATTTCTTCGAGCGCGTCTTTCCGGTGTTGACACCGCAAGCGGTCGACCCCAGTCATCCGTTTCCGTATGTCTCGAACCTCAGCCTCAACCTCGGATTGATGGTCAATCCGGCAGACGAAGATAACTCCGGGCCGCCCGTTCCGGTGGGCGAGGGCAAGGCCCGCTTCGCCCGCGTCAAGCTTCCACCGTTAGTGCCGCGCTTAGTACCGATTGATGAAACCGAAACGAAGTTCACTTATCTCGGCAGCCTGATCGCGGCGCACGCCGACGCATTGTTCCCAGGCATGCGCACCGGCAAGAGTTGTCTGTTTCGCGTGACGCGCGACGCCGACATCGAAATCCGTGAGGACGAGGCCGCCGATCTGCTGAAGATGATGCAGCAGCAACTACGCCGGCGGCGGTTCGGCACAGCGGTGCGGCTCGAAATTGCCGCCGCTATGCCGCCGCAGATGGCCGAATATCTGACGAACTCGGTTGGATTGACACCGCAGGACGTGTATCGGATCGACGGGCCGCTCAACGTGCCTGACCTGATGCGGCTCTACCAACTGGATCGGCCCGAATTAAAAGACAAACCGCTCAGGACGAGCGTGCCGGCGGCGATAAAAAACGCGCCGTTCGTCTTTGAAGCCATCAAGAAGCAGGACATTCTGCTACATCATCCGTACACCACTTACGCGACTGTCACTGACTTCATCACGACGGCGGCGACCGACCCGGACGTGTTGGCGATTAAAATGTGCCTCTACCGGACGGGTCAGCGGTCGCCGATTGTGCAGGCGCTGATGGAAGCGAGTGATCGCGGGAAGCAGGTCGCGGTGCTGGTCGAACTCAAGGCGCGCTTCGACGAAGAGAACAACATTGAATGGGCGCGCAGACTCGAACGCGCCGGCGTCCATGTCGTCTACGGGTTGCTCGGACTAAAGACTCACTGCAAGTTGGCGCTGGTGGTGCGGCGCGAGGGCGAGGCGCTGAAGCGTTACGTCCATGTCGCGACCGGCAACTACAACCCGACCACATCTCGCATCTATACCGACATCGGGCTGTTCACTGCCGATGAAGAGATTGGCGAAGACGCGGCCAACCTCTTCAACTATCTGACGGGTTATTCTCGCTTCTCCGATTACCGCTGCCTGATGGTCGCGCCAATCAACATGCGCGAGCGGATAACGGCTCTCATCAACCGCGAGGCCGACAACGCCGAACAGGGGCGACCCGCGCGCATCATTGCGAAGATCAACAGCTTGACCGACCTCGCCATCATCCGCGCGCTCTACCGTGCGGCGCAGGCCGGAGTGGAAATAGATTTAATCGTGCGCGGGGTGTGCGCGTTGCGAGCCGGCGTGCCCGGACTCTCCGAGCGGATCAATGTGCGGAGTGTCGTCGGACGGTTCCTCGAACACAGCCGCATCTTATATTTCGCTAATGGCGGCGGCGACGGTGAAGAGGTTTACATCGGCAGCGCCGATTGGATGCAGCGCAACCTTGATCGTCGCGTCGAAGTGGTCGCGCCGGTGCGTGATCCGCAGATCAGAAAGTACCTGAAGGATAATGTGCTGGAAGTCTACCTCCGTGACACCGCCAAGGCGCGGCTGCTTCAACCTGACGGCGCTTATACGCGCACCACACAGTCCGATGGTGAGGGGAAAGTCAATAGCCAGACGCATTTTGAAGGATGTTAAAAGCGGAAGTGATTTCCGTTAGGTCAGCCCGCGAATCTACGTCGACATCTCATCAAGCAAGCACTCCACAGACTACCGCCTCATCGGACTGACTGCGCCTTAATTTAATCCGTTATCCATTTTTCACTTTACGCCCGACGATCATGCTGGTTGGCGGACAAAACGATGTGTGCTCAATTTCCGTGAAGCCGGCTTCTGCGAGCCAACTCTGATAGGTTGAAGCGGAGCCTTCAACATCCGGCGACTGCCAGTTGATGTCTTCGAGGCAGAAGAGGACGGGGATGAGCGGGCCGGTTCGCGTGTCATCGAGAATCCAACCGCTCAGGATGCAGGCCCCGCCATCAGGCAGAGCGTCATACAGACGACGCAATAATTCGCGGTTCGTTTCTTCGCTCGAAACCGATAGCAAATTGGCGAGTAGCGCAACGTCAAATCCATCGGGCAATGCGTCCTCTTTAAAGTTGCCGGCGCGGATCGTGATTCGCTCCGTCATGTTCCCGGCGCGCACGCACTCTGCGGCGAGGTCGGTGATGCCGGGCAAATCAAAGATGATGGCGCGTAGTTCGGAGTGAACACCGCAAACGCCGAGCGACATCGCGCCGGAGCCGCCGCCGAGATCGAGCATCGTCCGGTACGTTGAAAAGTCGAAGCTCTCGCCGAGCGCGTGGCCGACCAGCAGCGCGAGGTTGTGTTGCGCGCGCATCGACTCGCGCCCTTGATCTTCATCCTGCGGAGTTTCGGCGTCGGTCGCGCCGGGCTGCCAGTCGCGGAGCTTCGCGGTGAGGTCGCGCCACAGCGGATAAGATGCCTGATCGTACTTCCCGAATTGATCGCCGAGGTAGGCGGGTTTCTCTCGCACCAGAAACTGTTCGGTCAACGCCGTGTTGCGGTACTCGCCGTCGACGCGCTCCAACAAACCGAGCGCGACGCACGCATTCAAAAAACGGTCGGCGGCAATCAGGTGGAGTTTAAGTTCGTGGGCGATTTCCGTCAGCGGCAGCGAGCGGCGCGCAAGCAGCGTCGGCAGGTTAAACTCGACGAGCGCGAAGAGCGTCTTCGAGCGTTGGTAGCCGGTCGCCAATTCGAGCAGCGCGGCGGGCGGGCGCGGAAGCTTTGGTTCTGTCATGTTGCCGACGATTATAAATGAAATTGCCGCGCGACGCCGCGCGACGCAAAGCCCGAAACAGCATCGCGGAGATTGTATGATTGGCGACTCCGTTGTTGACGGCAACCAAAATCTAAACTGTCAGGGCCGAGGCGATGTCAGATAAGAAACGCTTCATTGTTGTGATAATTGCATTGGTGGTGGCGGTTTTAATCTTGACCGCTGCGTTTTTTGTGTGGATGGTGCTTCGCGGCAACGTCGCAACTAATACTAATGCTAATAGAAGTAGGATCACAAAGAATTCAAACGCACCCAACCCGGGGCCTCCTTCAAATGATACAGAAAACGCCTTATCTACCATTGATCATATTCGCGAAAGCCTGCGCTCAAGCGACAGCGCTTTCAACACGCCGCCTCCGATGAAGGTCGGCGAGACCCAGGCTGTCCAGTTTCTGCTTGGGCCGTCACAGACGGCTGACGAATTGAAGGGAATGATAACCGAGAAGGGGAGAGTTGAGACCGAAAAGGTTCAGTTCTCAGAATACATGCAAGCGACGCTGCTGAACTTGGATTCGGGCCTGGAAGTAAAACCTGTGACCCCTGACAAGCAGCTTATCAGCACGAAACAAGTCACCGAATGGAGGTGGATTGTTACTGCCGTCAAGCCGGGCGCGCAGCGCCTTCAACTCCGACTCGATGCCGTCATTACCCAAGAGGGAAGCGAGCGCCCACTGCTCGTTAATACATTCAATAGGGAGATCATGATCAGCGTCTCCTGGCGCCACTCCATCACCGCGTTTATCAGCAACAACTATCAGTGGCTGTGGACGGCAATACTGATTCCGTTGGCGACTTTGTTATGGAGTCTCGCCAGGATGAAACGGAACAAAGAAGGTAGTCCGGACAAGCCGTGAAGACCATGAAGCGTGCGTTCTGCATAGTAAATCTCATATGCTCTGATTTAGCATGGACACAAATTACAAACTCGCGGACGCATCCGACGCTGATGCTCTGCTCGTGATGATGCGCGAGTTCTACGCGCACGAACATCTCGCTTTTGACGAGGCGTTGGCGCGCGCGGCGTTGTTGGAGATTCTGGGCGACGGCGCGTTCGGTCGGGTGTGGCTGATCAGCCACAAAGGCGAAGTTGCCGGCTACGTCGTCCTTACTTTCGGCTTCAGCCTGGAGTTCGGCGGACGCTACGCGCTCGTCGACGAGTTGTACATCGATGAAGCTCATCGGGGCCGCGGCGTCGGAACACAAACGCTCGGTTTCGTCGCAGAGGCATGTCGCACGTTCGGTGTCTCGGCATTATGTCTTGAAGTCGAGCGGTCGAACACCATCGCCCACACGGTCTACCGGAAATTCGGCTTCACAGATCATGACCGCTATCTGATGACGAAGTGGATGTCGGATTGAATATCCATCGCCGTGCATCGAAGTTTTATTCAACTTCAACTCTCGTCGACGTCTTCGATTTCTGCGAAGTTG